>PMMJ01000543.1:7675-15085 GCA_003162255.1 Acidobacteriaceae bacterium
TGGTAGCCCTTGGAATTGAAAGCCGAAGAGAGCGCAAGCACGTGTGTGGGACAGAACTCCACACAGAAGCCACAGGCTTTGCAGCGCTCAACGACGATGGAAACGCGTCCTTTTGCCATCGGATCTCCACGCNNTTGGCATCGCGACACAGTGAGGGGATGGCCTCGTGGTGATGCGAGGCACACTCTATCGTGCCTTTGATCACAGCAATCGGGGAATGGCGGACTCAGAATGTGGGGTTCGGTAATGATTTCCGGCTGTTCAAAAAAAAGGGGGCTGCCAAAATGTTTGAAGCCGAAGTTGAGATGGAAAAACGCTCGTCGATCTTGCCGTTGTTACTCATGGTCTGCCTGTTAGCAGGCATCGTGGGCTTGGCGGGGTACCTGATCTACCAAGTCCGGGGGAAAGGACCTCTGCAAGCGCAGGAGGCGAACGGGATCGTGACAGCGGCGCTCCAGGGATCGGGTCCGGCCACCATCCGCTTCCACACTGGTGTAGTGAAGACCGGGGACGACGGGAAACCAGATGTTTATTATCGGTTGATGGAAAAGGCGGGGTTGGTCAAATTGGGCAAGCCTGCGAAGGGCAACTTTGCGGTCTCGCTGACGCCGGACGGGGAGCACATGCTGGATGGCGTCCCGGGTGTCAAGAAATCGCAAGAAGCGGATGGCACCTTCTTGTATAAGGCTCCGCTGGCGCAACGGCAACTGGTAAGCATCGCGGGCGTAAACACGAATGGCGATAACGCGGTCATCGAATACAATTGGAAATGGGTGCCCAATCAATTAGGGGACGTGTTTGACGCGGGCAGTCCGCTGGTAAAAAGCTTCGGTGTGTGGGAACGTCAAACCCTGATCAACAAGTACGGAGCCGACTTCTATCACGCTGACCCGACGAAAGCCACGATGACTGTCGCGCGAAACGGCAAGAGTTGGAAAATCTCCGCGGCGCATGCCTCGCTGGAATAGCGAGGGGCGAAACGGAAGGTAGCTCCGAAGGCGGTTTTCGGTTCCCGATTGCGCTCAGAAATTCGGACAAGAAAGCATTGGGCCAAAAGGAGAAAATGCGATGTCCATAAAGAAACTGATGTTGATGTTCACCGCTTTGATCGTATGCGCCTGTACGGTCGCCGCGCAGGACCAAACGCAGGGTCAACCAGAGAAGGTCATTAAGCATGTTCCGGTGAAGTCCACGTCGCCGGTATCGGGCAAGGATATGTACAAGGCGTA
This sequence comes from Acidobacteriaceae bacterium, assembly GCA_003162255.1. Classification (GTDB taxonomy): domain Bacteria; phylum Acidobacteriota; class Terriglobia; order Terriglobales; family Acidobacteriaceae; genus Acidiflorens. The sequence continues at coordinate 8,905 of PMMJ01000543.1, forward strand.
CTGCGCTGTTTGCCATGGAACGGACGGCAAAGGCGGAGGTCCGGCCGCCAGCGCGCTGAAGATTCCCCCCGCCGACCTTACCCTTANNAGACCCTGCTCAGCAAAAACAACGGAGGAAAATATCCGTCGCTGAAAGTCTCGGCCACCATCCGCGGCGAATCCGCTCTTCCCGCGCACGGATCGAAAGACATGCCGGTGTGGGGAGCGTTGTTTTGGAGTATGAGCGGCGGGCACGAGGGCGAAGTGCAGCAACGCACGGCGAACCTTTCCCGCTACATTGAATCTCTGCAAGCGAAGTAGTCCGCCGGGAGAGGCGGTCGTACGGGCACAAGCCCTAGCTTGTGCCCGTTGTTTCTTCCATCGGCGGGCCTACACCCTTGAAATTCCAGATTGCGGTTAGTCCGCTAGCGCGACCGATTCTGTGATCGCGGGCGTTCTGGTGGCTGANNGTGTTGGCGCCGGCCAGCACCTGAACAAGCTTGAAGCCGATGTTGGCGCTGGCGAGGTCGGGGAAGATCAGCACGTTGGCGCCGCCCTGCAGCGAACTGAAGGGATAGGACTGCTCCAGGACTTCGGGCGAGACGGCGGCATCGGCCATGATTTCTCCATCCACGATCAGGGTTGGATCGGCTTTGTGGAGCAACTCCACTGCCTTTCGGACCTTGTCGCAGAGCGGGTTCCGGGTGCTGCCAAAGCTGGAGAAGGAAAGCATGGCGACTCGCGGCACAACGTCAAAGCGGCGTGCCTCCTGCGCGGCACACAAAGCGATTTCCACCAGGTCTTCCGCGGTGGGATCGACATTGACGCTGGTGTCGGCAAGGAAGTACAGCTCTCCGCTGTGGGTAATCATGGGATAACAGCCGGCGACCTTGTGCAGACCTTCGCGCATGCGGACGATCTGCAAGGCGGGGCGAATGGTGTCCGGAAAATGCTGGGTCACGCCGGAAACCAGAGCATCGGCATCTCCCATATTCACCATCATCGATGCGAAGACGTTGCGATCGTCGATTAACACCCGCGCCTCGGCGAGAGTGACGCCGCGACGTTGGCGCAGGCGGAACAGTTCCTGGATGTATGGTTCACGAAGCGGCGATACCGCTGGATCGACGATCTTCGCTTGTTTCAGATTCAATCCCAGCCCAGCGACTTTGGCATGAATGGTGGCGGGGTTGCCGAGCAGGATGGGAGTGGCGATCCTTTCTTCCAAGATCGAGTGGCAGGCGCGCAGGATTTTTTCATTGTCGCCTTCGGGAAAGACGACGTGCTTGGGTTTGGCCTGGGCTTTGTGAATCATCATGCGCGAGATCTCATGGGCTTTACCCAGATGACGCTCGAGCTGGTCGCGGTATGCAGGAATGTCGACCGCCTGCTGCGCCACTCCGGAGTCCATCGCTGCCTGGGCCACGGCTGAGGATTCCCATACCAGCACCCGTGGATCAAACGGCTTCGGGATCAGGTAGTCGGGTCCGAAAGTCAGCCGTTCGACGCCGTAGGCGCGACACACCGAGTCCGGCACATCTTCCTTGGCCAGGTTCGCCAAGGCGCGGGTAGCTGCGAGCTTCATCTCTTCATTAATAACGGTGGCGCGCACATCCAACGCCCCGCGGAAAATGAAGGGGAACCCCAACACATTGTTCACCTGGTTGGGAAAGTCGGAACGCCCGGTAGCGATGATGACGTCATTACGAGTCGCTTTCGCCTCTTCGTAGGTGATCTCGGGATCCGGGTTGGCCATGGCGAAGACCATGGGACTGGCCGCCATGGAACGTACCATGTCCGGCGTGATGGCGCCTTTGGCGGAAAGGCCTAGAAAGACATCGGCGTTCTGCATGGCCTCGGCGAGAGTGCGCAGGCCGGTATTGGTGGCGAAGCGCTCTTTGTAGGGATTCATGCCGGCGGTGCGGCCTTTGTAGATCACTCCTTTGGTGTCGCACAGAATGACGTTCTCGCGCTTGACACCGAGGCGGACGTAGTGCTCCGCGCAAGCAACACCCGCCGCCCCTGCGCCGTTCACCACGACACGGATCTTGCTGATGTCCTTGCCGACGACTTCCAGGCCGTTGAGCAGCGCGGCACCGGAGATGATGGCAGTGCCATGCTGGTCATCGTGAAAGACCGGAATCTTCATCGTTTTCTTTAAGGTTTCCTCGATGTAGAAACACTCCGGCGCCTTGATGTCCTCCAGGTTGATGGCGCCGAAGGTGAGCTCCAGTAACTGGCAGACCTTGATGACCTCTTCCGGATCGTGACTGTTGATTTCAATGTCGAAGACATCCACGTCGGCGAAGCGTTTGAACAGGACCGCCTTGCCTTCCATGACCGGCTTGGCGGCGAGGGCGCCGATGTCGCCCAAGCCGAGAACCGCGGTCCCATTGGTCACGACCGCGACCAGGTTGCCGCGCGCAGTGTACTTGAAGACATCGTGCGGATTCTTCTCGATCTCAAGGCACGGATCGGCCACTCCGGGAGTGTAGGCCAGACTAAGATCGCGCTGAGTGCGGCAAGGTTTGGTAGGAGTGATTTCAATCTTTCCTGGGCGTGCGCCAAAGTGGTAGTCGAGAGCTTGCTGTTTCGTAACCGTCATATATGCTCCTCGCTAATTTCCAGCAGCCTGCGGAAGAAGTCGATATTCGATGCCTAGCCCCTAATTAAGGGCGCCTGATTTCGGAGAACATACAGCATGGCTAAAGTGATGCCGTGATACGAAAACCAAGTTGTTCAGCAGCCTGACAGCGGCCTGATCCTTCGCGACCATCGAGACGATTAACCCACACTGCTTCGCCCTGTGCCCGGGCTCGACGAACATGGGCACACTATGGCTCTTTCCGCGCCAAATGCGCTGTGATGCCGCTCACGCGATGCAGTGAGGGTTGGCTGTCAGCGTAACCCATCGGCCTAGCATCGCGAAAGCGCTGGGATCGAAGATAAGGCTTGAACCTCACCGCCGTGGGGATGGGTAGCGATGGCGCCCAATGCAAATCCTTTGGTGGGCTTGCGATTGATCGCCCGATTGCGGTTCGGTTGACGGTCAAGAGGTAAGGAAGTGGCATGTGAGGAGCATCACAATAGCATGTGTCTGGCAACACAGCCAAGCGTTTCATCCCGACGGAAACTGACCACAGACGAGGACTGGCTACTTGGACTGCGCAAGACGCGACCCCAGGCAAGCGAGCCGGGCCCGAGGTTTTGCCAGGAGGCTGGTTCATGCTCTCGCCCTACGGAATGGAGATTGTAGAAAGTTGCATTACATGCAAACTGCGCACGGATCGTATCTTCTGCGATCTGCCGGACACCGCGCTGCAGGCCTTTGAAGAGATTAAGTATGCGACCGCGTATCCGCAGGGGGCGGTGTTGTTTGTCGAAGGACAAATGCCACGCGGAATTTTTGTGCTCTGCAAAGGCAGCGTCAAGATGTCCATTAATTCTCCCAATGGCAGAACGGTAATCGTGAAACTGGCCGAGCCCGGCGAGGTGCTGGGATTGAGTGCCACGATCTCCGGCAAACCTTACGAGGTGACGGCGGAGACGATCGATCCCACCCAGGTCAATTTCGTCAAGCGCGACGACTTTCTGCGCTTCCTCAAGGACGATGTGGAGGCCTGCTTCAAAGTGGCCGAGCAGTTGAGCGAGAAATATCACAGCGCCTGCAAGGAAGCGGGTTCGCTCGGGCTGTCGCACTCCGCCGCCGAAAAACTGGCTAAGTTGCTTTTGGAATGGAGCTCGAAGAACGGCGAAGGCAGCAAATCGGAGCCCCGCGTGAAGCTTAGACTGACCCACGAGGAAATCGCGCAGATGATTGGAACCTCGCGCGAGACGGTTACACGGTTGTTTGCCGATATGAGGAAGCGCCAGATCGTGCAGTCGAAAGGCTCGACTCTGGTGATCCGCAACACGGGGGCGTTGCGCGAACTTGCCAACCACAATAATTAGACGAGCGTGTGGCGAGACTCCAATTGCTGCCCTCAGCGCCGCAAGGCGCGTCCGATTTTGAAGTACTTACGGTATCGCTAAAGCGATACCCTGATACGAAAGCGGAGGTTTCTCCGCAAGCTGCGAAGGCGTGCCCTAATACGAAGCGCTGGGACAACGTCAATCCCACCCCGAGGTTCCACATTCAGGAAGACTTAGCATTCGTGACCAAGATCACAATTTCCGGTGATGACAGTCACCGCCGGGCGTTCAGTTCTCTCTTATTGTTGCGCGTGGGGTTAGGGTGACAGAGCCCCGGTTCCTGTAGGGAGGGAAACCGCAGATGGCTTCGGCAAACGGCGACGGGCAGCATTCGAATTCAGCGCATCCAAGCAAGCCGCGATTGATTTTCTGGGAGTTGACCAAAGGGTGTAATCTCCGCTGCATCCATTGCCGCGCCAGCGCCACCGAGCTAAGCGCACCGACAGACCTTTCCACGGCAGTGGCGCACGATATCATCGATCAGATCGCGGACGTTTCAACTCCCATCCTGGTGCTGAGCGGCGGCGAACCGCTTTTCCGTTCGGATATTTTTCAGTTGGCGCGTTATGGCACGGACAAGGGGCTGCGGGTTGCGCTGGCCACGAACGGCACGCTGGTGACCAAGCACGTCGCGCGCATGATCGTCGACAGCGGAGTGCAGCGCGTGGCCATCAGCCTCGACGGCGCCGATGCGCTTACCCACGATAGTTTCCGCGGCATTCCCGGCGCGTTCGATGCCGCCATTGCCGGATTTCGCAATCTTAAGAATCTGGGCATGTCGGTGCAGATCAATACCACCATCGCCCGCCACAATGCGCACCAACTCCCGCAGGTGCTCGAACTGGCGAAGTCGCTGGGAGCGGATGCGCTGCACACTTTCCTGCTGGTGCCGGTAGGTTGCGGAGTGGATATCGCCGCCGAGCAGATGGTCCCGTCGGAAGAGTACGAGAAGATGCTGAACTGGTTCTACGATCGCTCGCTCGAAGGCGGCATCGAGATGAAGGCGACCTGCGCGCCGCATTACTTCCGCGTGGTTCGTCAGCGGCGCGTTGCGGAGCACCGTTCCGAAGCGGCGGCCGCTCACGCCGCACAGACTGTAAATGAAGCGGCGCCCTCTTCGCCCGGTATTGGCGCCACCGAGATGGTGATGCCCGGCTCGACCGGCATCGAACTGAAGGCCCGCGGACATGGGCAGCCAGTGGGACACCCGGGAAGTCATCCGTCCGACATGAACGCCATGACCAAGGGATGCCTGGCGGGAACCGCGGTGTGTTTCATCTCACATCAAGGCGAGGTCTTTCCCTGTGGATACCTGCCGGCGCTGGCAGGGGATCTCAGAAAGCAGGCGTTCGCCGACATCTGGAAAAACTCGGTGGTGTTCAATCAACTGCGCGACACCAACAACCTGCAGGGAAAATGTGGCTGCTGCGAGTTCCGCAACATTTGCATGGGTTGCCGCGCGCGCGCTTATGCTGCCACCGGCAACTATCTCGATGAGGAACCGTTCTGCGTTTACCAACCGCAGGCGAAAGGTCTGAAGAAGGAGACGGATATTACGCCGGTGGAAGTCGCACATTGAACGGTACGATTTCTGCCGTCGAAAAGGGACTGTTGCCAGAGAGGCACGGAGGAACAGAGAAAGCACATTTTATTGTGCGTTCTAGACAGCCTTCCCCCGTCCTCCGTGTCTCTGTGGCAACGCACTCTTAGGGGCCAAAAGACACGAATCCAGCGTGATATCCCGCAATCCAGTCTCATAACTCCCAGTTCCCTGCTCCCCATAATTGCACTAACTCACTGAAAATAATACTGATCGCTCTTCGAACGCGATGGCACGCCAGGTGCTTTTCCTATGGGTGATCTCCAAAGGAGATACACACGTGGAACCCGCTCTCATGGTGGTTGGCCTGAACTACCGCACGGCCCCAGTGGGCGTACGGGAGCGTTTCTGGATCGGCGAAAACCGGCGCTACGAAGCTTTGGTGGAGTTGTCGCGGGCGGAAGGCATCGAAGAAGTCATTGTGATGGCCACGTGCAACCGCACCGAGTTCTGGCTGTGGGCGACCGACGTCACCCTGGCCGCCAACTCCGTCATGCGGCTGCTGGGCGCCGAATATGGGCTTAAGTTGTGCGAGTGGAAACATTTCTACCGCCTGCTGGATGAAGCCGCGCTTCTGCATATCTTCCGGGTCGCATGCCGGCTCGACTCCATGGTGGTCGGCGAGCCCCA
>PMMJ01000288.1 GCA_003162255.1 Acidobacteriaceae bacterium
CTCACGTAGCAGAAGCTGCGCGTCTGGCTGCCATCGCCATACACCGTAAGATCTTTCCCGCGCAGCGCCTGCCACATGAAATTCGGAATCACCCGCCCGTCGTTGATCTGCATCCGCGGCCCGTAGGTATTGAAGATGCGAAGAATGCGCGTGTCGACCTGGTGATAGCGGTGATACGCCATCGTCACCGCTTCGGAAAACCGTTTCGCCTCGTCGTACACCGACCGCGGCCCGATCGGATTCACATTCCCCCAGTACGTCTCGTTCTGCGGATGCACCATCGGATCCCCATAGCACTCCGACGTCGACGCCATCATGAATTTCGCGCCGCATCGCCGCGCCGCTTCGAGCGCTTCAAACGTCCCATACGATCCCACCCGCAGCGTCTCGATCCCGTGTGCGGCATAATCCACCGGGCTCGCCGGACTCGCAAAGTGAAACACATAGTCCAATGCCCCCCACGCGCCCGGCTGGCAAACATCTTTTTCCACAAACTCAAACCGCGAATCGTTCCGCAGATGCTCGATGTTCGCCAGTCGCCCGGTCAGCAGATTGTCCGCCGCCACCACGCGATAGCCCTCGCCCAGCAGCCCGTCGCACAAATGCGATCCCAGAAATCCCGCCCCACCAGTCACCAGCGCTCTTCGCGTGTTCACGGATTGTGTGTTCATGAATTCAGGCACGCTCCCTTTTTTGCACCAACATCCTCGCCGGCGACTCCTCCGCTAATGCCGCAGGACGCCCCACGCTGTAATAAGAAAACCCGTGTTCCACCATCACCGCCGGATCATACAGATTGCGCCCATCCAGCACGATTGGATACTTCACCAGCGCGCGCAGACGCTCCAAGTCGAGCGCCGCAAACTCTTCCCACTCCGTCAGGATCAGCAGCGCATCCGCGCCCGTCGCCGCTTCATACGCATCCGATGCGAATTCGACGCCCGACTTCAGCACTTCTTTCGCGCGCCCCATCGCCGCCGGATCGTAGGCGCGAATGTGACAGCCCTCGCGCAGCAGTTCCTGCACCAGCAGCAGCGCCGGCGACTCCCGAACATCGTCCGTCCCGCCCTTGAACGCCAGCCCCAGCACGCCCAGCCGCTTGCCGCGGAAAGTCCACAGCACCCCCCGCACCTTGCGCAAGAACCGGTGCCGCTGGTCTTCATTAATGCGAATCACTTCTTCCAGCAGCCGGAAGTCGTATCCATTCTCCTTCGCGACCGCGCGAAACGCCATCAGGTCTTTCGGAAAGCACGACCCTCCATACCCGATTCCCGGATTCATAAATCCCGTCCCGATCCGCGAATCCGTCCCGATCCCGTCGCACACCTGCTGCACATTCGCTCCCACTGATTCGCAGATCGATGCCACTGCATTGATAAAGGAAATCTTCATCGCCAGAAATGCGTTGGAAGCGTGCTTGATCAATTCCGCGCTCGATGTGCTGGTGACGATCAACCGCGGCGCCGCTTTGGACGTGGCCGCTTCCGGACGGGGAATCGCATCCCCTCGCCCATAATACCAGCCGCTGGTGAGCGGCCCGTAGAGCTGGCACATCACCTCCGCCGCNNTGATGTCGGCCGCCCGCTCGCTTTCCACTCCCACCACGATGCGGTCGGGATAAAGAAAATCCGTAACTGCCGTCCCTTCCCGCAGAAATTCCGGGTTCGAAGCCACATCGAACAGCGACGGATCGGCCCCGTTCCTCATGATGATGGTCCGGATCCACTGGCTCGTGTACACCGGAACCGTGCTCTTCTCCACCACCACTTTGTACTCGTCCACGCCCCCGGAAATCTCCCGCGCCACCGACTCCACGTACGACAGATCCGCGTCCCCGGTTTCGGTCGGCGGTGTCCCGACCGCTATAAACACTGCCTCGCTCTCCTGCGTGGCCGCCTGCAAGTCGCCGGAAAACTTGATGCGCTGTCCGCGGTGCCGCGCCAGCAGTTCGGGCAGAAATCGTTCATGAATCGGCACCTCTCCGTTCCTGAGTGCCGTGATTTTCTTCTCGTCGTTATCGACCAGGACAACCTCGTGTCCCAGATCCGCAAAACACGCGCCCGTTACCAACCCGACATACCCCGAACCGACCACCGCAATGCGCATAGCGAGCCTTCTCTCTTTGGAATTTTCGTCTGCACCTCCGGCTCGTCGGCGTGCACTTCCATACTGTAGCAGCCTTTTTCGCGCCCACAGCTTCTCCATCGACATCGGCGCGTCGGCCGCACCCGGAATTGGGAATTCGAATCTCACACAAAACGGTGACTGCTATCACTGTGTCCCAGGTCGTGGCCCCGCGTCGGGACGGCGAGTTTGCTGCATGAACGGGCGGATCTCGCAGGAAGAAAAAAACGTGAAATGTGCAAGACTTTGCGCCTACCCAAAAAGTGGCATTGTGATTCCCCGGGTTCAAGCGTATAAAGCCTAATGATTGTCGCGGTTTCATAAGAGTTTTAGCTTCCCACCGTAAGACCTTATCTCCGGAGTTCTAAGTGCTATCCAACAGGGTGAAACCCTTGGCGGTTTGTATTTTGGAGGAAATTAGGCGATGCGCTGCTCTTTGTCCCACGACTTGTCACCCGACGTTGCGAAAATCCATTCCGGCCCGCCTTCCCGCTCCACCAATTATTCGACGCCCTCCGCGATACCCACCCGCAATCTTTGCCTGACTCTGCTCATCGTCGCCATTGCTTTGCTGTCGTCTTCGGTCGCGCAGTTGCCCTTTCCAACCAGCCGGGGTGATAACGCCCGCGACGGCGCCAACACCCATGAAACTCTGCTCACGCCCGCCAACGTCAACCAATCCGGATTCGGCCGCCTCTTCAGCGTTCCCGTCGACTATGTCGTGATGGCCCAGCCTCTCTACATGCCCAACGTGAACATTCCCGGTCAGGGCACCCACAACGTCATCTACATCGTTACCCAGGCGGATTCTGTCTACGCCATTGACGCCGACAACGGCGCCCAGCTCTGGTATGCCAGCATGCTCGACGGTGGCATTACTGCCAGCGGCAACAATCTTCCCTGCGGTACCGGTGCGGGTTTCCTCCAGGAAGGCATCGTCTCAACCCCCGTCATCGATCCCAACACCAACACCATCTTCCTGGTGGCCAAAACCGTTCGGAACAACGCCGTCCGTCATGATCTTCACGCGCTCGACCTCACCACCGGCAATGAGCGAGCGGGCAGCCCCGTTCAAATCCAAGCCCAAAGCACCAGCAATAAGGGACACGTCACCGTCTTCACCAGCAAATGGCAGAAAAACCGCCCCGGCCTCTTGTTGCTCAACGGCATTCTTTATCTGGGCTTTNNCCTTTCCTACGATGAGGCCACGCTTGCGCCCGTCGGCGTCTTCAACACCTCGCCTGATTACGGACTGACTTCCATTTGGCAGGCCGGCAACGGTCTCGCCGCCGATGAGGCCGGCAACATTTTCTTTGAGACCGCCGAAACCGGCCCCCACGGCTACGACGTCCCAACTGGCGGCCAGACCTACTGCAACAGCGTCGTGAAACTTTCCCCGACTCTCATTGGTGAACAAAACCAATACGAAGTTGCCGATTATTTCACCCCTTGGACTGTGGCCTTCCTCAATGAAAACGATCTTGACTTGAGTTCCACCGGAGCTCTCATCCTCCCCGATCAGGACGGCCCCTATCCCCATGAGCTCGTCGCCTCCGGCAAGCAGGGCTTCGTCTACGTTCTTAATCGCGACAACCTGGGAATGTACTCCGCCAACGATAGTCAGGTTATTCAGGAGTTTCCTCTCATTCCGGGAGAGACCAACAACCAGGTGAAGGACGTTCAGTTCGGCTCCCCTGCCTATTGGAACAACACCGTCTACTTCTCTCCCGATGCCTCACCGGTCTTGGCTTTTCCGGTGTCCGGCGGATTGCTCGGCACTCCCCTCAAAACCGCGGAGTATCCCGGCAGTCATTCCCCATCCATTTCCGCCAATGGCAACACCAACGGAATTCTGTGGGATATCGGCGGTCCTCAACTCCTCGCCTTTAACGCCACTACTCTCCAAGTGCTCTACTCCACGAGTCAGAACCCCACGCGCGATAAGTTGCCACCCGTCGGCCATTTTTCCGTTCAGACCGTGGCCAACGGCAGGCTCTATGTCGGAACCCAAAAGAGTCTCGAAGTCTACGGCCTGTTCAATGTAGCCGCCCTTACCCGAGGCAGTGCACAGACTGCGGTCGTCGGCACCGCTCTGCCCGCGCCCATCCAGATCCATGTCGCCAACCCATATAGCGGACAACTCGACGTCGGCGCCACCGTCAATTTCAGCGATGGCTGCGTCAAAGCCGGCGCCAGCACCTGCGGCGTATTCAATCCCGCTTCCGCCGTGACCGACGCCAGCGGCAACGCCTCCACCAGCTACACCGTCCCCAAAAAATCTGGCACCTACACCCTGACCGTCTTCGGGACCGGCGTCGGTACGATCACCACCACTGCGACCGCTACTCCCGCCGCCGCCATAAAGATCATTCAATACAGTGGAGCAAAGCAGAGCGGCGCTGCCGGTTCAATCCTTGCCAAGCCCGTCATCGCCGAGGTCCAGGACGCATACAAGAACGGCGTCCCCGGTGTCACCGTGAACTTCACCGCCAACAAGGGCGCTGTTCCCAATCCGCCTTCCGTGGTCACCGGCGCCAGTGGTTTGGCGAGTACCACTCTGCAGTTGTCCACCACCGCAGCCACCGTGACTCTCACCGTCAGTTCCGCCGGCCTGAAGAACATGACCTTCGCCGAGTACTCCGTCGCCGGACCCGCCGCCAACATCGCTATCACCAGCGGTAATAATCAGTCGGCGCCTGCCGGAACACAATTGCTCCAGGCTCTCACCGTGCTCGTGACCGACCAGTACGCCAATCCCGTTTCCGGGGCCAGCGTCGTGTTTTCCGACGGCGGTGCCGGAGGCACTTTCTCCAACTCCAATCCCGTAGTCACCGGCGCCAATGGAACCGCAGCCCAGTTGTATACGCTCCCCCCGATTGCCGGACTCGTCACCATCAACGCCACCGTCACCGGAGTATCCAACCCCGCCGTCTTCACCGAAACCGGCCATTAGCTTCCAAAAGTGTGGACGCGGGAGGATCGTGTGGCGCGGGCGCCCCCCGCGTACCCATGCACTCAATCTGCCGTGGTGAGCAGGCTGGAGCCACCAAACAAAGGACGCCAATCACCGGCCCATTTCAGATTACGAAATTACAGAATTACAAAATTACCAAATTCCCACCAATTGACTTCCCCGCCGTTTCGCGGGAAACTCCCCTCTGAGCCTGCTTTCCGCTGCGTCACCGCAGGCTGCCGGAACAGAACATGTTCCCGTGACCTATGTCGAGGCCCGAGTTTCGCCCTGACGATTCGCCCTCTGACCCCACCGCTATTCTCGAGCACCATCTCCTCGCCGGTTTTCCGCCCGACCTCGCGCTCGATCTAGTTCTCAACGAAATCGTAGTCCGCGCCGCCGCAGCCACCCGCGCCAGTTCCGCCGCCCTGGCCCTCGCCCGAGGCGATGAAATGCTCTGCCGCGCCGCCACCGGACACCTCGCCCCCGATCTCGGCGTCCCCCTCAACACCCGCGATGGTCTATCCGGTGCCTGTCTGCAAACTCGCCAACCCCAGCTTTCCGTCGATACCGAGTTCGATCCCCGCGTCGATCCCGCCATTTCCCGTCGGCTCGGCATCCGCTCCATCCTCATCGTTCCCGTCTTCGACACGAACCATGCGCAGTTCACGGGAATCCTTGAAGTCTTCTCGCCTTCGCCCGCAGCCTTTTCCCAAAGCGACCAGAAACTGCTGGAAGGTTATGCCGAGGAGTGCGCCCGCGCCCGCTACGCCGCCATCGAACTGGGCCAGCGCCAGATAAGTCAGCCCAAGTCCGCCGCTGCAGGCATCCTGCCCGAGCTGGCTCCGCCGAAGTCCATACCGCCCGAACCGATCCCTAACGACCTCGTTGCAGCCAGCTCTCTGCCCGCTCGTCCCCCCTACGAAGCTTGGACCCTGGTCCTGGGATCTCTAGCCATTCTCGCCACCATCGCCGTCAGCTTCCTGATCGGCTCTCGCATCGGATTGCTTCGACCCGCGGCATTCCATGCCCAAACTTCTCAGCCCGTGCCCGCCAATTCGACCCCGTCCGAGCCGCCAAAATCCGCCGCGACAAAATCGACGACCGGAGCGTCCGCCAAATCCAGCACCAACGCTCAGACGGCCGACGAATTAGTTGTCTACGAAAAAGGAAAAGTAATCTTCCGCATGAAGCCCGCTCCCACCAGCCCCGACCAGACAAAACAGCACCACTCCAATCCAGATTCGGCCAAGCAAGCCAGCGATGCCATCGTAGAGGCATCGTCGACAAGAAAGCTCGCCACTTCCCCAAGCATCTGGCTCTCTCCCACTCAAGCCGAAACCCGCCTCCTCAGTCGAACCGAGCCCCAATATCCCCCCGAAGCCGTAGCCGCCCACCGATCCGGCAACGTAATCCTCGAAGTCCAGGTAGCCCAAGACGGTTCGGTCTCCAGCATCCGCACTCTAAGCGGAGACCCCATCCTGGCCGCCGCCGCCACCGATGCCGTCCGCAACTGGCGCTACCAACCCTACCGCCAACACGACCACCCCGCCCCGTTCCAGACGGATGTATCCCTAAGTTTCACCCTTCCGAACTGATCTAATTGGCGGGGAGTCGCCGTCTCGCAAAGGTTTGTCGTCCACGCGGAGCGAGGATTTCATTCTCTGGACGGTGGAATCCTCGGTGTAGACTGATTTGGCTGTGCCCGATCTGCTCAAGAAACTTTCTTACGTGCTTGGTACCATCTGGAACGATGCGTCGAACCGTGGTGAACGGGGCAGGCGAATCCTGATCTTTCTTGGATGGCAATTGTGGAAGCGATTTATTCGCTTGCCGGTTATTGTTGCGACGGACAATCGGTTCCGAATTATTGCGTACCCCGACTCTGGCGTGGCAGCGGCTTTCCTCTACTATCGCGTTCCCGATGCGCAGGACATCGCCTTCCTGCGCAACCATCTGGACGGGGGCATTCTGATCGATGTCGGAGCAAACGTGGGCTCGGTCAGCCTTCTGGTCGCGGACAAGATCAGTGGCGCCATCTTGTTTGAGCCTGATCCCGTCGCCGCGGCGCGGGCCCGCGAAAATATGGCGATTAACCAACTACCGTTCGAGGTTCATGAGCTTGCGGTTTCCGACGTTCAGGGTGCTGTGGAATTTGAAGATGCCGGTGGAGCGAATCCTTGCAATCGCACGGTGGACGGGTTTAAGACGACGGCTCCAACCCGGACTGTCCGTCGCGTGACACTGGATGAGTTTCTGGATTCGCACGCAATTACGTCCGAAATCGGGGCGGTGAAAATCGACGTGGAAGGACACGAGAATGCCGTCATCCGCGGTATGAGGCGCTTGCTTGCAGACAAGCGGCCTCGGTTGGTGATGTTCGAGTACCTGCAGCGCACCAATCTTTCTGAAACTCTCGCCGCCTTCCGGGCTGCAGACTACAAAACATTCGAGCTCACTCCGGAGGGACCTTCTGAGATCCGCGGCAATGTCCGGCCTTTACAGAACCTGTTCGCTTGTCCCAGGGAAATCTTTCCGGCGCTTTGAACCCAGGGCCGCCCCGTCGAATCGCCACAACCGTCGCTATGCAAGCCCGCGGATCGCTCTACGAGAACGCCAACTCCTTAGCCCGCTGCACCGCCTTCACCACCGCCTTGATCAGCGTCACGCGCAGCTTCCCTTCCTCAAGTTCGAGTATGCCGTCGATGGTGCAGCCGGCCGGGGTGGTCACGGCGTCCTTCAGCAGNNTGCGCCGCCAGTAGCGTCGCCACATCGCGGGGCAATCCAACCTTTACGCCCGCTTCCGCCAGCGATTCCAGAATGATGTAGATATACGCCGGTCCGCTCGCCGATAAACCCGTGACCGCGTCCATATGTTTTTCGTCCACCACCACCGTCCGCCCCACCGAATCGAAAAACTTCGTCGCCAGTTCCAGATGCTGTTTCGTCGCGAACTTCCCCTTGCACAGTGCCGTCATGCCCGCGCCCAGCACGCAAGGAGTATTCGGCATCGCCCGCACCACCGGCACTTCTATCTCCAGCGCCCGCTCAATCATCTCCGTGGGCACCGACGCCGCAATCGAAATCACCAGCTGTTTCGCGTTCAGGTGCGAGCGAATCTCCCGCGCCACGTCCGCCACCACCTGCGGCTTCACGCAAAGAAAAATAATGTCCGCGTCTTTCACCGCCTCGGAGTTGTCGGTCCCCGCATGCACCTTCAACTTGTCCTTCAGCATCCGCGCCCGTTCCGCATGCGCCACCGTAGCCCAAGTCTGTCCCGGCGAAAGCGACCCATCGCGCAAGAGCGACTGCAGCAGAATCGATCCCATCTTCCCCGCGCCCAAAACCGCAACCTTCTTCTTCGAACTCAAACTCTGTCCCATGCGAATTCTCCAGAAACAAGTTTCCCCAAGCTCTGCAATCGGGAAGCCACAAGATTACACGATGCCGGACCAAAAGGTTTCAAGGTTTCAAAGTGAACCTCCACGGCCCACGCTTCTTCCTTGAAACTATGAAACCTTGAAACCTTGAAATATTTCCCGCGGCACCATCTTCAATATCTCCCGCCCAATCGGCAACGAAGCCGTTGCCGCCGGAGAAGGCACATTCAGCACATGCAAAAACCGCTCCCGCCCGACAAACCGGAAATCATCCACCAGCGCGCCATCCGCCGCCACCGCCTGCGCCCGCACTCCCGACCCACCCGGAGTCATATCCTCCATCCGCACCTCCGGCACCAACCGCTGACAAGACTGCACAAACTCCCGCTTCCGCAGCGATCGCCGAAATTCCGCGAGCCCGTTTTTCCAGTGCCGCCGCGCCATCGCCCGAAAGCCCGCATCCCCGATCACTTCCATCGTCTCGCCCAAATCAAAATCCCGGAACCGGTATCCCTCGCGCCGGAACGCCAGCACCGCATTCGGTCCCGCATCCACATTCCCATGAATCCGCCGCGTGAAATGCACTCCCAGAAATGGATACCGCGGATCCGGCACCGGATAAATCAGTCCCCGCACCCACCACTGCCGCGCCGCCGCCAGATCGTAATACTCCCCGCGAAACGGAATGAGAATCATCCCCGGATCGTCTCCCGCCATCCGCGCCACCCGATCGCTGTACAGCCCCGCGCAATTCACCACATATCGCGCCGAAAATTCTCCCGCGCGCGTTTTGACCACCACCGCACTCTGCGAACGATCGAAGCCCACAACTCCGGCATTCGTCTTGACCTCCGCCCCGCAACCCACCGCGATCTCCGCATACTTCGCCGTCACCATCGCATAATCCGTGATCCCCGTCGAAGGCACGTGCAGCGCTCGCACCCCGCCCACATGCGGCTCGATCTCAAGCATCTCCTCGCGCGAGAGCAATCGCAACCCCACCAACCCATTCGCCACTCCCCGCGCCAGTAATTCATCCAATCGTGCCGCTTCCTCCGAGTTAACCGCCACAATCAACTTCCCGCACACTTCATGCGGGATCCCATGCCGTGAGCAGAACTCCACCATTTCCCGCGCCCCCGCCACACACAACCGCGCCTTCAGCGATCCCTCCTTGTAATAAACCCCGCTGTGGATTACCCCGCTATTGTGTCCCGTCTGGTGTTGAGCGACTCCCGCCTCTTTTTCCAGCACCACCACCCGCAACCCGGGAAACCGCTCGCTCACCTGCATGGCCAACGAAAGCCCAACAATTCCCCCGCCAATCACCGCAATGTCATAAGTCATAAGTTTGTATGCCGAGTGGATGGACGGGCGTCCTCGCCCGTCCAAGCCGTACGCAGCACGGCAGTCTCACCGGAGATGATCCTACCCCACCCTGTCGTCTCTTCACCGTGACGCAAGGAACAAGGAAGTGTGACGCAAGAAAAAAGGCGCAGCCGCGAGTCCGCGCCTCATGGATCAACAAGTTGTTTCTCGGCGCACTCTGCGGCTCGGCGGTAGATTGCCAGCGATAGCGTCACTGCACAGTCAGAGTCACCACATCCCCGTGCGCAGCTCCACCCGCAGCCGTAGCCGTAACCGTAATCTGCGATGTCCCCAATGCCGTAGGCGCCGCCACGGTCACAAAAGCCGATCCCGGAGCGGTGGCCGCTGCCGACGTGGCCGTCACCGTCACCGTAGCCGGACTCGGCACCACCGCCGGAGCCGTGTACAGACCCGTTCCATCCACCGTGCCACTCGCACTCCCGCCCGTGACCGCCCACGTCACGCTTTGATTGGCCGTAAATTGTCGCTGACTAACTCCCACCGGCCAAGAGTTACCCGCTTCATACGCAAACAGAGTCGCCAGTCCCGGACTCACCGTCACCGGTGGAGCAGTACCGCTGCTGCCCCCCGACCCCGCCGCAAGAAATCAGCGCCATCANNAAAGCACGAAGTAGGAACGCATGCCCGTGGAGGGCCGTCCGTCCCCACGAGCCTGCCCTGAGCCAAGTCGAAGGGTCCCAGCCGTGCGCAGCACGGCTCCCCTTCGCGACTGCGATCCAGTCCCAAGATTTGGCCCCGTCGTCGAAATGGTCAGCATAACCGTAGTCGTCCCCGCCCCCGCCGCAATCGACGCCGGATTGAATCCGCAACTGGTCAACGCCGGCAAGCCCGAGCACGTAAAATTCACCGCCGTGCTAAACATTCCGCCTCCCACCGGAGCCGCCGAAAACGTATAGCTAGCGCTCTGCCCCGCTAGCACCGTCGCCGAAGTGCTGCCCGTGTCCGTCCAGGTGAAGTCCGCAGCCGGCCCAGTCACTGTCAGCGTTTCCGTCGGTGTGGCGTGCGTCAGCATCCCATCCGTTCCCTGGATCGCAAAGTTAAACGTCCCTGTCGTCGCGTCGCCCACTGTCACCGGAAACGCAGCTCCCACAGCCGTCGGTGTCAGCGTCGAAGGCGCAATCGCGCACGTCCCCGGAGCTCCTGCAGTACACGTCAGTGTCACGCTCCCGCTGTATCCGCTCACCGCCGTCAGCGTCCCGTTCCAGGTTACATTCTGATTCACTTTCGTCGTATTCGGAGTCGCCGTCACCGCAATCGTAAAGTTCGGAGTCGGCTTCGTCACCGTCAGCCCGAACGTCTGCGTCTTGGCCGCAGGCGCTCCCGTCGCCGTCGCCGCGAGCGTCACGATCAGCGGACCACCCAGCGGTGTCCCTGCCCCCGCCGTCACCGTCAACGTAACTGTCACCGCCGAAGAAACTGTCGGACTAACCGAACTCGATGGCGAGAATACGCAAGCCGCTCCTGCAGGCAGCCTCACCGGGCAACTCAGT
Source organism: Acidobacteriaceae bacterium (assembly GCA_003162255.1). Classification (GTDB taxonomy): domain Bacteria; phylum Acidobacteriota; class Terriglobia; order Terriglobales; family Acidobacteriaceae; genus Acidiflorens. The sequence continues at coordinate 11,337 of PMMJ01000288.1, forward strand.
GTTACCGTCCCCGCAAAACTTCCCGAAGCCGTCACCTGGAACGTGCTCGCCGCCGACGTCCCGCCTTGCGCCACGCTCAGCGAATTCGGATTGGGCGTCGTCAAATTAAAGTCCACCACATGCAGCGTGACCGTCGCGTCGCGCGTAATTGCGTCGGTGTCCGTCCCTACCGCGTGCGCATTGAAGCTGTAGTCGCCCACACTTCCACCTGCCGTCACGGTATAGGTTGCCGTCGGCGTCGCCTGCTTCGGATTCAGCGTGCAGGTCGCAGGCGCCGCGCCCGTACAACTTAAATTTACCGCGCTCGCGTATCCGCTCTGCGCTGTCAATGTGCCGTCGAACGCAGCCGTCTGCGTCGGAAACACCGTCTGCGGCGAGTTCGAAATCACGTTCGTGTAGTTTGGCGAAGTCACCAGAGCGTAGTTCCAAATACCCCGCCCGTATGTCGATGCCACCAGCGTCTTCGTGCCCGCGTCGGGATTAAACATCCGCAGCGTCGTCACCGGCGCGTCCGGAAGAAATCCCGACACCCCCGGCCCTGGTGCTGGACCAACTTCCGTCCAACTCGGCGCGCTCGTCGAACTCACAAAAACTCCCACGTCGGTTCCCGCATAGATCTGAGAGGGAGTGACCGTGGAATCCACCAGCAACGCGTTCACCGGAGCGTCCGGCAATTCCGTCGCTCCCGTCCCGCTCCAGTCGGTCCAACTCGCGCCCGCGTTCGTTGTTTTCCACACATGCGACGCGGGGTGCGCCGGAGTGCTGAATCCCATGATCCCGGCATACGCCGTCTTGCCGCTCGTATCGGACGAATCCATCGCGACCGAAGAAATCGCATATCCGTTCGGATTCACATTCCCCGTAACATTCGTCATCAAGCTGACGCCAGCGTTCGTCGTAACCCAAACTTCGCCTCCCGGAGTCCCACTCAGTGGCCCATATCCGTCCGTCACCGCATACACCACCGCGGAGTAACCGTTCGGCGCAGCACCGCCCGCCGCCAGCGCCGTCACCAGGTTGGTTTCGCCGCCCGTGCACACGCCCGTTCCTAAAGTGTCGAAGTCATTGCTGAGCTGCAGCGCAGCTGCTCCGCTCGTGCTGATCTGCCACACCCGGCACGTTCCCACCAGCATTTCACTGCCGTTCTGCGGATCCAGAATGTACGGAGTATCAAAAGCTCCCTGATCCCCGCCCAGATCGCTGGAGTCGACGACCTGAAAAAATGAAGTGTCGTTACAAGCGGTTCCCAATTCACACTTCAAAATCGTGACGTAAGGATTCGCCGCAAACCACTCACTAGAATTCAGACGATTGATCGCGGTGAATCCGCCATCCCCGCCAAGCGCATTCTGCCAGGTACTGCTTTTGCTCGCGGTGCTGGTCTTAGGCGAGCCATTGCCCTGCGTTCCTCCCAGCAAAATGTCAGCCCTCGTAGGGTCCACCGAGATCGAGACGAACTCCGTCATCGAGCCCAGCGTCTGGCTAAGGCTGACAAACTGATTTGTCCCCGAGCAACTCCCCGTCTCCAGCCCCGTATAGCCATCGAGCGTCCGGCTGATCCCGCCGTCATGCGCAAGGTACCCGGGTGCGGTCGTGCCACCGACAACCGTAAACGCAATTCCGTGCTGGTTCGGATGCACATGCGCTAGCGCCCCAAGCGGGCTGCATCCATACACATGAGTTAGATTGATCCAGTCGCCTTGCGTGCAGGCAGCGCTCCCCGACGCAAGCGTGCACTTATAAAGATTGACCGCACCCGCGTAAATATCCGTCCCCGTCGTTCCATCAGGGATCGCCCCCAGCGCCAGGTTGTACCAACCCTGTTCCACCCCGCAACCGCCCGCGACGTCACCGCAGTTGGTGATGCCGTGGTCCAGAATCTGCGTCCAACTCGCTCCGCCGTTTAACGATTGCCAGATGCCCTCGTCGTAGGGCGTCGGATTTCCGTTGATGTCGTACTGCACATCGACGATCCACGCATACATCTCGTTGCGTCCCGGAACCACCGCAAACTCGCCGCGATAAATCGTGCAAGTCGTTGCGTTCGAACTGACCGGGCAATTTGCGGACACAAGCCCCGCAGTCGGTTGCGCCGCCAGCCGCGTAAAAGCCTGTCCATCGGTCGAGGAGTACAGCCCGTGCCGCCGGATCAAAGCGTAGAACGTCCCATTCGTTCCCTGGCTCGGGTCGTAAATCACCGACGTAGCTGAAGCCGCAACCGAGCCGTCCGTGAGGGTTGCGCGGTTCCACGTCACCCCCGCATTCGTCGAGTAGTAGAGTCCGCGAGCGGGTGAATTCCCATCCTCTTGCGGGCCCAGGCACGGCCCACTGTTTCCCGCCGACGCAGCTTCCTCGCCCATGCACAAGCCGTTGTCTCCCGCCGTAGCCGCCACCACCAGGTTCGGATTCACCGTGCTGAAAGCGATCTTGCTGAATCCGATTCCCAGAAAAGATCGGTCTGGAGTTTGTCCGATCCCCGTGATCTGCGTCCAAGTCGAACCTCCATTCGCGAAACGCAGAATTCCCATGCCGTAATAAGAATCAGCCGAATTGTCAGTCTCCCCGGTCCCCACCAGAATGACGTTGCTGTTTCCCGGCTGCAAAGCAATCGCCCCCACCGCCAGCGTAGCCTGATCGTCAATCAGAGCCTGCCAGGTAACCGCAGCGGGATTGGAACTCAGACTGCCCGCATTCGTCGATTTCCAAAGCCCGCCATGCGCCCCGCCCAAAAGCACCGTGTTTCCGCTAGTATCCGCCGGATCGATCAGCACCGAAGTGGCCCGCCCCGAAACCCAGTTGTAGTCCTGCCCTCCATCTCCCGTAGCATCGGAGGCCAGCGGAGCCGGTCCCACTGCCACCCACACCGTGGACCCAGCAGCGGGTGCGGGTGCCCCACTCATCGCGTTCTTTGCGATGAGTGGGTGTGAAGAGGACAGACCAGGGGACGCTGTCGGATTTGCATTCGCACCGGCGTGCCAAGCCCGCATCGCCATCTTCTGCCGGTAAGCCCGAAGCCGCAGTCCCGCTGCCGATCTCCCCCCAGGCACAGTCCGCCCCCGCTGGCTCCAGTCCCACCCCGATCGCTCCCCCAGATGCAGATAAGGACGATCCCCGACGCGCTCTTCAGCAAAAGAGTGATTTGTTTTCCTGCCAGACTCCTGACCAAAGGCGACGCCCAAAGACCCGCCGCTGAAATCTCCGCCGCAAAGAAAAGTGAAAGCCGCAAGCCAGATAACGAACAAGATAAAACGAGAAGGACGCAAACTACGGCAGGCCATAGATAGAAGCGCTATCGGGCGCCGGCGCAACCCAGCGCACAAATAGAGTCTCAACGATTAAGAGAAGATTTCCACGTCCTCGAAAGTCCCGCAGTCCTTGGTACCCAATTCTTGAAAAGCGAAAAACGAACAGCTGAGAACTGAAAGCTGAGAGCCGACGGCTGACAGCCTGCCTCCCCGCCCAACATCCGCTATAATGACCAAGCATGTCCGTGATCAAAAACATCGGAGCCATAGCGCAGGGAATGACCATTACCCTGAAGGAAATGTTCCAGCCTACGATCGTCGAGAACTATCCCGACGGCGACGGCCCCCTGAAAGGCGCAAAATTTCAGGAACGCTTTCGCGGCATGCACGTCCTGCAGCGCGACGAAAACGGCTTGGAGAAATGTGTAGCCTGTTTCCTCTGCGCCGCCGCCTGTCCCGCCAATTGCATCTATATAGAAGCCGCGGAAAACACCGCGGAAACCAGGGTTTCAGGCGCCGAACGCTACGCCCGCGTCTACAACATCGATTACAATAGATGTATATTTTGTGGGTATTGTGTGGAGGCGTGTCCAACCGATGCCATTACGCACGGGCACGGATTTGAGCTGGCCAGTTTCAATGCAAGCAATTTGATATACCGAAAAGAGCAGATGCTGGCGCCAGCTCCAGCGCACATGGGAGCCAATCAGGTCTTCGCGCAATCGGAAACGGACGCAGGCGTGACGGGGAGTTAGGAAATCCAGGATTTTTCCACCAAACGCCGGTCCCCCAACAGGACCGGCGTTTTTGTATCAGGAGCCGCGAAGCGGCAAAACAGGAAAGCCCGGCGCCGGGTGCCCCATCCTTGCGCGTCTTTGGCGCAAGGGTGGGATTCCACGATTGCGTCGTGCTGGAGATTTATATTTGTACTTGATTCTGGGTGGCGCAGCGCTTCAGCGCTGCGGTCTCTGCGCTATTTTGAATGCGGCTTTAGCCGCTGAGGTCACGACCGACAACCAATGTCCAACTTTCTCCAACTCGTGAACGACCGCGTCGTTATCTACGACGGCGCCATGGGCACCAACATCCAGAAGCGCAATCCTACTCTGGACGATTACTGGGGCAAGGAGAACTGCAGCGAAGTCCTGGTGCTGAGCCGTCCCGACATCATTCGCGACATTCACGCCGATTTTTTCCGCGTAGGCTGCGACATCGTCGAGACCAATACCTTCGGCGGGACGGCCCTGGTTCTAGGCGAGTTTGAACTCCGCGACAAAGTGCGCGAGATCAACCTGAAGGCGGCGCAACTCGCCCGTGAAGTAGCGCAGCAATTTTCGACCAAAGACAAGCCAAGGTTTGTAGCCGGATCGATGGGTCCGACCACAAAACTGCCCTCGCTAGGACACATCGGCTGGGACGCGATGCTGGCGTCCTATGAAGAGCAGGCTTCGGCTCTGATCGAAGGCGGCGTCGACGTCCTCCTGATTGAGACCTGCCAGGATCTGCTGCAGGCAAAGATCGCCACGGTCGCCGTGATCGAGGCCATGCGCAAGGCAGGAAAGCGACTACCGGTGCAAGTTCAAGTAACACTTCAAGAATCCGGAACCATGTTGCTCGGAACCGAGATTGGCGCGGCCCTGACCACGCTTGAGCCGTACGACATTGACATTATCGGCCTGAACTGTGCCACCGGTCCGAAGGAGATGAACGAGTCAGTCCGATACCTGGGGCTGAACTCGACAAAGTACATCTCAGTGTTGCCCAATGCCGGCCTGCCGCAAAACGTTGGCGGACACGCGGAATACAAGCTCACGCCGAAAGACCTGGCGGACTATCACAAACACTTCGTCGAGGATTACGGCGTACGCATCGTAGGCGGATGTTGCGGCACCACTCCCGAACACCTGAAAGCCGTAGTCGACGCCGTGACGGGCGTCGAGCCAGCAAAGCGCGACGTGAAGCCCGTAGGCGCGGCGTCAAGCGCCTACACCTCGGTCCCGCTGGATTTGGAGCCGAAGCCTCTAATCGTAGCGGAAGAAATGAACACGACCACGCGCGTCGATCATTTCCGCAAGCTGGTGCAGGCCAAGAAGTACGACGACATTCTGACCCTGGCGAAAAAGCTGGCCAACGAAGGCTCCCACATGCTCGACCTGTGCTGCGCCATCGTGGGCGAGGACGAGAAGGGTTACATCTCCGCCGTCCTCGAAAAAATCGCGACCCGGGTGCCCGCGCCCATCCTGATCGACAGCACCGAAGCCGACGTGGTCGAAGAGGCGCTCAAGCGCATCCCCGGCAAAGCCATCATCAACTCGATCAATCTGGAAGATGGCGAAAAGCGCACCTCGAAAGTGTTGCCCATGGCCAAGCGCTATGGTGCGGGCGTTATCGCGCTGACCATCGACGAAGAAGGCATGGCGCTAACCGCGGACAGGAAAGTTGCGATAGCGCATCGCATCTTCGATCTGGCGACACAAAAATACGGCATCCGCCCCGTGGACCTGCTCTTCGACACGCTGACCCTCCCCATTTCCACGGGACAGGAAGAATACCGTTCGGCAGGCATCGAGACGCTAAAAGCCGTGAAGCGCATCCACGACGAGTTACCAGAAGTGAAGACGGTGCTGGGAGTGAGCAACATCAGCTTCGGCCTAGATGCCTATCCCCGCCGCGTCCTGAACTCTGTCTTTCTGCACGAAGCGGTAGAAAACGGCCTCGACGTAGCCATAGTCAATTACACCAAGATCTATCCCCTCTACAAGATTCCATCCGAAGAAGTGGAACTGGCGCGCAAGCTGATTTACCAGGACCGCTCCAACGGCGACCCACTGCAAGTCTACATGCAGCATTTCACCGGCCTGAAAGGCAAGGCGCAGGCGCAGACCACCGCGCACATCGATACCCTCTCGATCGAAGACAAGCTGAAGTACGCCATCATCAACGGCGAAAAATCGGTAGGCGAGGGCAAAACCAAGCGCAGCCTGGAAGAGTTACTGGAAGAAGCGTTAGTCCCCTACACTCCGCTCGACCTGATCAACACCGTGTTATTAGATGGCATGAAGACAGTAGGTGACTTATTCGGCGCGCGTAAGATGCAATTGCCGTCGGTGCTGGATTCCGCTGGAGTAATGAAAGCCGCGGTAGCCTATCTAGAGCCAAAGATGGAGAAGAAGACGGGCTCGCAGCAGAAAGGCACCATCGTGCTAGCCACGGTGAAAGGTGACGTCCACGATATAGGAAAGAACTTAGTCGACATCATCTTATCCAACAACGGATACAAGGTAGTGAACCTGGGTATCAAGCAGCCAGGCGATGTGATCATCCGCTCCGCCCAGGAGCACAGCGCCGACGCCATCGGCCTCAGCGGCCTGCTGGTGAAGTCGACGCTGGAGATGAAGTATGTGATCCAGGAACTGGAACGTCAAAAGCTTGCCTACCCCGTGATCTGCGGAGGCGCCGCCCTGACCCGCAAATATGTAGAAGACGACCTACGCCGCGAGTATTCAAACGCCGTGTTCTACGGAGAAGATGCCTTCGCCGGCCTGCACGTAATGGAAGATCTCGCGTCCGAAGATGGCAAGCGCGAAGCGCGTCTGCAGGACGGCCGAACCGTAAAGGAATATGCGAAAGCCGCGGCCGTCGATGAAGAGACCGGCCCGGTATTCTCCGAGCGCAGCGCGGTAGTAACCGATGCGCCGAATATTCCCGAGCCTCCGTTCTGGGGCGTCCGCGTGGTAAAGGATTACGACCTGAAGGAGATTTTCAATTACATCAACGACACAGCTCTGTTCAAGAACCAGTGGCAATTAAAGACGGCGTCGCAGGAAGATTACGCAAGACTGGTGGAAGAAAAATACCGTCCGATCAAAAAGAAGCTGGAAGAAGAAGTAATAGCCGCCGGCTGGTTCGAGCCAAAAGTAGTCTACGGATATTTCCCCGCCCAAGGCGACGGCAACGACGTAGTAGTCTACGAGCCAAGCCAGTGTGGGGACAAGAGTTCGTGTGGGGACGGGCGCCCTCGCGAGCCTGCCCTGAGCACAGTCGAAGGGTCCAAGCCGAGCGAAGCTCGGCAGCAGCCGACAGCGAAAGAAATCTTGCGGTTTACTTTCCCCCGCCAGAAAGAAGGCCGCCGCCTCTGTATCTCCGACTTCTTCGCTGCCCCGTCTTCCGGCAAGATGGATGTCCTGGGCCTGTCGCTGGTGACAATAGGTCCCAAAGCGTCGCTAGAAACCCAGCGTCTCTTCGAAGGCGGAGAATACACGCGCTATCTCTATCTCCACGGCCTGAGCGTGGAGACCGCCGAGGCCCTTGCCGAATTCCATCATAAGAAGATGCGCGAAGAGTTAGGCATAGCCGCCGAAGACTCCCCCCACATTCGCGATCTCTTCCATCAAAAGTATCGCGGCTCGCGCTATTCCTTCGGCTATCCCGCCTGTCCGCATCTGGAGGATCAAACCAAGCTCTTCGCGCTGCTAAAGCCCGAAGAGAACGTAGGCGTCCGCCTGACCACGGGCTTCTTGCTGGAGCCCGAGCAGAGCACCTCGGCGATTGTGGTGCATCATCCAGGTGCGAAGTATTTTGTGGTGTAGGAAATCTATCGAGCTTACATCCCCTGTCACTCGAATTATGGCGCGACTTTCCACGCCACGCCGCCCCACCTGGCGCGAGGGAGGCGAATCGGTCTATGATCTGGCCCTGGGTCGCTGGTTGAACAGTGGCGGGGGTGAGTGTGCGCATACGAAATCTGTGCCGGTGGACGCTGTTTTTTTTGAGTGGGTTGAGTCTTAATGCAGCATCGGAGCCCGCGCTCAAGTCGGTTTCGCGGGCGGATCTTTGCGTTACCGAAGGAACGATTGAGGAATTGCCTGGCGATCGGCTGTCGGTCAATGTTCCGAAGATGCGCGCGTATCTGAATGCGTCCACGCCGCAAAATATCGAAGCTCGCTTCACCTACCTTGGCTCAACCGGAAACGAAGCGAAGCTCGGTTCCGGCGAACTTCGCCGCCAGTTTGGCCTCAAACTCCGCGCCCAGGACGCTTGCAATCTGGTTTACGCGATGTGGCGCATCGAACCCGAATCGAGACTCGTCGTCTCCGTCAAGAGCAACCCCGGCCAGCACAGCAGCGCGCAATGCGGCAATCGCGGATACCGCAACATTAAGCCCAGCCACAGCAAGCCGGTTCCCATTCCGCGTTCCGGGAGCGCGCATACTCTCCGCGCGGAAATGAATGGCGCGGAGATGAAGGTCTTCGCCGATGGCTCCTTGGTTTGGCAAGGTTCGGTGGGCGTGGAAGCTCTGGGCTTTGAGGGGCCGGTCGGGATTCGTTCCGACAATGCCCACTTGCAGATCGAGCTTCGGACCGGCCAGCCGCTTCAGGCGAAGGCGGGAGCGGGCTGCCGTTCGAGCGAAGAGGAATCCGAGTAGTTTGAGATCGGGCCTCAGTTTTTTTCATCGCCAACGTCCAAACCACCCGTCACGGACATCCTATCTGGCCAGCGCGATAAGCCGCGCGCCCCTTCTCTCGCTTTTTCGAGAGGGGGCTTCCCGCTGCCGCGTGCCCCACTCATCGAGCACTTTGCTTAATCGTCCCCCTAACCCCTTCATTCCAGGGAGGGGGTAGTGGTAAACACGAGCTAATACCTTAAGAGTAAATAAGTGAGATTGGCAAGTGCCATCTCTCGCAAACTTTCGAGATCGGTGCTGACGCAGTATCGGTTTTTCACGAGGAACGTCACTCTGGGACAGGGAAGCGCGGTTACGAACTCTCGCCCACGAATTCCGATTCGACGCCGGAGCGCGCACGCGAGTGTACTCGCACAATCAGCAGTCCCACCAGCACCGCGCTGACCAGCATCACCACCCGTATGTACAGGCCGGCATGAAACGCCTGGTCGCCCGCGGCGGTTCGCACCAGCCCCGAGGTGGCGCTGATGGTGCAGAATCCGAAATAAAATCTTTCCATCCACCCGCGGGAAATGAGTAAGAGCCACAAGAGAATGGAAGAGACGATGGTGAAGATTCCGCACAGAACCCAAGTGCCGCGCGATACCGTGGACGATGTCCAGATGCCAGCGGCGGGATTGGTGGCAACCATCTGGCGCACCGCAATCAGCAGGAACACGACCGAATGCGCCAGCGCGACCACGGCGCGTCTGCGATTGGTGAGAATGGAAAATCCGTCCATGCTTGACCACACTGTATCGGAAGTGGCGGGCAACAGGCTGTGATGCGCGTCACGAGAAATCGGAGCCCATTATCCGCCGCGTACGATCGAATCGAGCTCGTGTTTTCGCTTGCTCCGGCGCTGGTTTCTTTTGACAGGAAGGTTGTGGTCGGGGAGAATGGCGTGTGTGTCCGTGGGTGTCCGGGAAACTTAATCCAACAACTTGGAGAGGAAGAATTATGAAGAAGACGATTGCAGTTACGGTTCTTTCTATGTGTCTATCGTTTGCCGCCGGGATCGCGCTTGCCGATAGAGTTCGTGACTGGCACGATCTGGAAGCGGTCCATAAACACGTGCAAGAAGCGATCCATGAACTGGACCATGCGCGCGAAGCCAACCACTACGATATGGCTGGGCATGGCGCGAAGGCGGAAGAGCACCTGCGGGCAGCGGAGCATGAGCTGCACGATGCGGTCGAGGCGATCCGCGCAGAGCGGTAGGAGTTATCAAGTATCGGCCATCCGTCGTCCGGTGTTTCTTTTTACGCGGATGGCCGTCTTTCTGCCCTTCGGAAGCCTTGTCAAAGCTCGTGTTTCGACCATCTCGGCGGACGATGCAGTGTGCGCTATAGCACACTCTTCAGATCGGAAATAGAGTAGTGTAAAAGTGTCTCTTCTAGCATTTTTCCGCTGCGCCTCCCGGTGACGGTTCCTTGCGAAAATTTGACAGCGTTACGCTGCGCAAGGAGCTGCTTATGGCCACCAAAGCTCGTCCGCTTGTGAAGTCCTCTTCGACGCCGATCTCCGATGGCGACGGCAACCACGTTCACAACGAGATCCTGCTCGGCCTGCCTCCGAGAGAACGCGAGCTGCTGTTCTCAAAACTGGAGCTTGTACGCTTGAGGATGCACCACGTGCTGCATGAACCAGGCGACACTTTGAAGTCGGCTTATTTCCCCAATACCGGCTTGGTATCCATACTGAGCGTGTTCCCGGATGGAAAGAGTGTGGAAGTCGGTCTGGTGGGCAAGGAAGGCTTTATCGGACTGCCTCTAGTGGCCGGATTTCGCACCGCGCCCACGCGCGCCATTGCGCAGATTGAAGGCTCGGTCTTTCGCGTCGACGGCGAAACGCTGGTGGCCCTTTTGCGGCGCTGCCCCACACTAGATCGCCAGTTGCAGCAGTTTTCGCAGATCATGGCCATGCAGGTCACACAGATTGCCGCCTGCAACCGTCTGCATGAAGTGAATGAAAGATTGGCAAGATGGTTGTTGATGAGCGCCGATCGGATCGAATCCAATTCGGTGCCCTTGACCCAGGAACTGATTGCCCAGATGCTGGGAACTCGCCGTTCCAGTGTTACCGTGGCAGCGGGCATGCTGCAGAAAGCGGGACTCATCGCCCACACTCGCGGCGACGTAAGGATTGTCAATCGGCGAAAGCTGGAGGAAGCATCCTGTGAATGCTACGGAATCATGACGCGGCAGATCAAGGAATGGCAGAACCAAGCTCAGTAACTGCCGTGCCCGCCAGCGCACGTTCGGCAGTTTCTCAGCGTACCGACGAATCGGCAACTTAGGGATAGCGTGAGCGCAATGNNTCCGCGCGGCGGAATCCTTGCTCCGGGTTGGAGTAAGTCATGTCGGAATGCGAACTCATCGATCTTGGCTTCCATCGCCATGAGATCGAATGTCCTCACTGCCAAAAGCAAACGGTACGCAATTGGCCAGGGAAGATGATTCTCTTTGCTTCGGCCAAGTGCCCACCTTGTGGCTGGAAGTTTCTCATCCTGCTGAACAAACCGCGGCTGCAGCCCTCCTGAGCCGGCCCCCCGATCATCCCTGAGCGCCGCCGCACATGTGTTGTCGCTGCTCCATCCGGCCGCGCTCAGGACAGCTCCGCTCCCACCCCAGCCCATCAGGCTTGTGCCGAGAACGGCGACTCGGAGGAGAGGGCTCCACTGCCGAGCGCGAACTGTTGCAGTTGTTGCTGCAAGGTCGCGTAGGACTGTTGCGCGGCGGAAAGGTTGCTGGACGAAAGACTCTGGCCGACCTGGTTGAGATCCTGGAGCAGGGAATTCTGGCTGCTGGAATCCCCGCTTGCGCCGCCGTGATGACTGTGATGGTGGAGGTGGGTGTCCGGGATATTGCCTTGCTTCTGGATATCCTGTTGGACACTGGGAAAGTCCTTTTGCGCGGCGGAAAGGTTGCCGGACTGGAGATCGGTGGCGAGCTGGTTCATGGCTTGGGTGATGGGATTGGAAGTGGAAGCCGTGGAACTGGAGGCAGTAGTGGTGGCGGACTGCGAGAATGCTGCCTGCAAGGCGGCGAAGTCGGACTGCGCAGCCAAGAGATTGCCAGACTGGAGATCCTGGCCGAGCTGTTGCATGTCCTGCTTATAAGGAGAAGTGACGGCGCTAAGCTGGTTCTGAAGGAAGCTGCTGCTTAGAATCCCGGAAATGGACATTGATATACCTCGATGTAGAAGTTGGCGAAGCGTTCCGCGGGGAATCCGCTGGCGGGAAGCAGAAGGAAGACAGATGCAACCGGCGAAGCTCCAAGTGAACCTGATGAAGATTTAGCACGCCCAATTCCATTCGCCCCCGGCAACGCTGCGGGAGAAATGTTGGAGCATTTTGTGGCGCTTGCGGGCTAGAGCAATCGGCGAGATCGTGCGGCGCGGATGGCGTAGGCAATGCTTGCCGGGCTTGGCGAAGGCAAGAGTTGCCGGGGCTCCGTCCGGTTCTCTCCCAGACCGACCGTGCCAAGGAATCGGACGATCGGGTCATCTAAGAACTCAGAACTAGTAAACTTGTCGGCATGGCGCGAAACTTCAAAGACTTGACGGAGCGCGAAATTCTGGCGTTGGCGATTTCATTGGAAGAAGAAGATGGCCGCGTGTACGCGGATTTCGCCGATGGATTGCGCGAGGCCTATCCCGCAACGGCAACGCTGTTCGACGACATGGGCGCGGAGGAATCGGGGCACCGGGCGTCGCTGATCGCCACCTACCGCGAGCGCTTCGGCGAACACATTCCGCTGATCCGGCGGCAGGATGTGAAGGGCTTTATGCATCGCAGGCCGTTCTGGCTGACGCGTCCTTTGAAAATTTCGGAGGTGCGCAAGCAGGCGGAGATCATGGAACTGGAGACGCGCCAGTTCTATCGCAAGGCGATGGGGCAGGTGACCGATGCCGGCGTCCGGAAGCTGCTGGGCGATCTGGAAGAGGTCGAGCGCAAACACCAGATCACAGCCGAGGCTCTGGAAGAAAAGATCACGCCCGATGTCGAGAAGCAAGAGGACGAAGCGCAGCGCCGCCTGTTTGTATTGCAGATCGTGCAGCCGGGTCTGGCCGGGCTGATGGATGGATCGGTCTCGACACTGGCTCCGGTATTCGCGGCGGCGTTTGCCACGAGGAGCAGCAACGATGCGTTTCTGGTGGGCCTCGCGGCGTCGATCGGCGCGGGAATCTCGATGGCGTTTGCCGAGGCGCTGTCGGATGACGGATCGTTGACTGGGCGCGGGCGTCCAGTGCTGCGCGGCGCGGTGACGGGATTGATGACGGCGGCGGGCGGGATTGGGCACACGCTCCCATTCCTGATCAAAGATTTTCATGTAGCGTTTATCGCGGCGGTGATTGTAGTGGCGATGGAGCTAGCCACCATTGCGTGGATTCGCAATCGCTATATGGATACGCCGCTGCTGTCGGCGGCGTTTCAGGTGGTTGTCGGCGGAGTGCTGGTGTTTGCCGTGGGGATATGGATTGGAAGCTCGTGAGGAATTGGCGTTCGACCGGGTCTTGGGAAGGGCACGACTTCAGTCGTGCCACTAAGTCGTTGAAAATGTCCGCGTTTTAGCGCCTGAGGTGAGCCTTTTGCGCTCTTATCGAGTTTTTCCGCAGCCTCGTCAGCCGTGCCGCCAGGGCCTGCAACGGTGTCCGGTTTTAGCCGCTGAGGGTGCGCACTCTACACCATTACGAGAGGCTACAGCGTAAAGAGCCTACGCTGCGCGTGGGTGAGAGCGCGGCGATAATCTGCAAATGCATCGCAAATCAAGCAGGTGAGATCGTGACCATTCGGCGAGCGCGGCAGGTCTTGTGCCCAAAGAATCTTTCCACAACGCGGCATTCCTTTTTGGTTGGAGCGGCGGTTCTCACACTGCTACTGGTTCTTCCTCTGGCGAAAGCTCAGGATTCTCCACCACCAACACCTAATGAGAACAATGAGTTCAGTGGAACCTCGTTGCGACGCGGCAGCAGCGAGTTCGGGGTGTGGACAGGCTATTCTCCGTTCTCATTCAAGCTGAAAGGCACGACAGAGGATCGGGAACTCTTTCTATTGAACCTGCAATATGCCCGGACACTCTTTGCCACCCGCACGCTTGCGCTAAAGTACACGGCAGAAATTGTGCCGGTAGCTCTGGAAATGCAGCCAACGCAGACCTACTTCGTTAACGGAAACGTGTTGATCAATCCGGCTGGCACGATTTACGGTGCGGGGGCAATCCCCATAGGTTTCCAGGCGAATTTCGGCCGGAAGAGCATTCAGCCTTTTATGAACGGGAGCGTGGGATTCCTGTACTTCAGCCAGCAGGTTCCCGTCATCGGGTCATCGCAGTTCAACTACACAGTCACCATCGGTTTTGGGGCACAGTTTTTCCGGCGGTCGGGCCGTTCGTTCACCGTGGGATGGAAGTATCACCACCTCTCTAACAAGGGCCAGGCGACCTTGAATCCGGGAATTGATTCAAGCGTTTTCTATGCCGGCATTTCGATATTGCGGAGAGGCCGCCGCTAACGGAATCTGTAAGTGCGAGTATTCACAATCCTTTAATCTGTGATTCACATCACATTAACCTGTGCGGTCCGAACGCGGCGAATACTTAAGGCTCAGTTTGTATTTCCAGGAGGCTAAAAGTGTCCGATCGTCGTTTTCTCCCCCTCGGCCTGGTTGCTTTGGCGCTGGTGAGCCTGTTTTCGTTCACGGCCGCGGCACAACCAACCGGCAAGATTCAACACGTTTTGCTCATCAGTATTGACGGCATGCACTCCCTCGATTTTGCGAATTGCTCCAAGGGCGTTCCGATTTATGGGAATCAAACTTACTGTCCGCATCTGGCGGCGCTCTCAGCAACCGGAGTGCATTACCTGCAAGCCTTGACTCCGAAACCTTCCGATTCCTTCCCCGGGCTGGTGGCTCAGATCACGGGCGGGACGCCGCGTTCCGCCGGAATGTATTATGACGTCAGCTACGATCGCGCGCTGTCTCCTCCGGCGAAGACCACGCCCTACGGGATTGTCGGCGGCGCCAAGCTTTGCCCGAGCGTGGTTGGCACGCAGGTTGGATTTGACGAAGAGATCGACTACAACTATCTGAAGCTCGACTCCGGCAAGCCGAACGGCAGTTCCGGGATCAACGGAATCAATCCGGACTATCTGCCGCGCGATCCGAAGAATGGTTGCGCCCCGGTCTACCCTCACAGTTTCATTCGCGCCAACACCATCTTCAACGTGGTGAAGAATGCGGGAGGCTACACCGCGTGGTCGGATAAGCATCCGTCTTATGACTTCACCAATGGACCGAGTGGTGAGGGCGTGAACGATTTGTGGTCGCCGGAAATCAACTCAATTCCGGTGCCGATACCGACGGTGCAGGGTTGCAATCCGCTTCCCGACCCGGGCGCTGCCCAGTCGTCGAACGCGTGGACGGACAGCTTCCAGAACATTCGCTGCTACGACCAGTTCAAAGTGCAGGCGGTGCTGAACTGGATCGATGGCAAGACCCACGACGGAAGCGCTACGGCGCCGGTGCCGAACGTGTTTGGCATGAATTTCCAGGCGGTGAGCGTGGGCCAGAAGCTGGTGGAAAAATCGCTCGGCCTGACGGGCGGGTATGTGGACGCCCTGGGAACTCCGAGCGATTCATTGTTCGCCGAGATACAGTACGTCGATGGTGCCATTGGTCAATTTATTTCGGAGTTAAAGGAGCAAGGGCTGTTGGACTCGACGCTGATCATCGTGTCGGCCAAGCATGGCCAGTCGCCGATTGATCCGAGTCGGGTGCTGCGCATTCCGGGAGACGTTGCTTCGGATGAACCGCCATCGCAGATCCTTTCGCCTGCTGGAGTCGGGCCTGGCCTGCCGGTAGCGCAAGCCGACGAAGACGATATCTCGATGCTCTGGTTGACCGATCAAAGCCAGACCGAGAGTTCCGTGGCAACGCTCGCCTTGGCTGCGAACGAAAACCTGTTTGGGCAGGGAGAGATTTTCTCTGGCCCCTCACTGACGCTGCAATTCAACGATCCGCTGACCGATTCTCGGACTCCGGATATCATCGTGGCCCCGAACGTCGGTGTCGTCTACACCGGCGGGACGAAGAAGGTTGCCGAGCACGGCGGCTTCGCCTACGACGACCGCAACGTTCTGCTGATTGTCTCCAACCCGAAGTACAAGCCCGCAACCTTTAACGATCAGGTCGAGACGCGCCAGATTGCTCCCACGATCGTGAAAGCTCTCGGGTTGGATCCGAATCTGCTGAGCGCCGTACGCTCCGAACATACGGAAACATTGCCGGGGCTGCCGTTTACGCAAAAGTAAGAAGTAAGTGGGTGGAATGAACTGCGGGAAGCCGAGTGCTTTCCGCATTTTTTTTTCAAACTACGCTGGATAAAGCTATTCGCAGAAGCTCAGCGTGTGACTGACCACCGGTCAAGACAGGAGAACATACCGGATGAAGGAACCGACGAAATCCCATGAAAAATGGGATTGAAGAATGGCATGGGCGTGCTGTATCTTTTGTTGACCGAAGGTCAAAGAACCTGGGAGGAGTTGGGCCATGGAAGGAATCACGAACAGTCTAGCGAAACCGACGCAGATGAGGCGGGACAAGAAGCCGCGTCCGCGCTCGGAAGCGAAACGGGCGCGGATTGTGGAGGTTGCGATCCGGCATTTTGCCGAGCGCGGGTATAGCGCGGCGCGGGTGGAAGACATTGCGGCGCAGTTAGG
>PMMJ01000114.1 GCA_003162255.1 Acidobacteriaceae bacterium
TGTTATGGAATCAATTACACTCAAAACGCCTCCTTCGTGGGTCAAGGAGTGTTCGCCCGTCAACAACAGTTATGATTTCCTTTTTTGCGGTAAGAGGCGAAGCTCCCATCGGGAGGTAGGCGATTTCGAAGCTAATCATGGGAGCGTTAGGCCAGATTTTCCCGCAGGGGGAACACACCCGCAAATCGCCTAGGGAACCGTTCCGAGCACGTCTCCCGCGGGTAGTCCATTTCCGTTAAAAGCGACCCAACCGGTTTGATCGGCGTCACCGGCGAGCATAAGCACCGGCGAAACTGCCCCCGCCCACTCGCCTAAGAAGTCACTTCCCTGGCCAGTCTTAGGGGTGTTGGCAACTACCCAGTACTGGGTTCCACCATTCACCGGAACTGAAGCAAAGTCGGCGACGGCAAGCTGGCAGCAGGTGGAGGCTTTGGGCAGGTTGGTCACGGTCACAGGGCCCGCCAGCAGTTTTCCCGGATGGCCCTTACTGTTTTCATAAATGCTGAGGTTTACCTGGTCCGCCCCACTTCCGTAGTAGAGGACGGCGGCCCGCACCTCCGAAATATGAGAGTTTGATTTCGGGGTAAAGGGCATTGCGATGAAGTCAGCAATACCGACTACAGAATTTGGTCCCGAAACCAGCCAGGTGTCGATGTAGTTGTAAAGACTCTTAGGATCCGTCCCCAGGCTGCTGTAGATTGTGGTCAAACCTTGTGGGGCTTCCTGGGGTGGCACGTGAACCGCAAACGTTTCCTTGTGATGCAACCTGCGCGGCTGCTCTACGGTTTGACCGAATAGGGACAAGTTGGAAATCGCANNCCGATCCTTTTTACCAATTCTCCTCCTCCTGCCTTCCACGTCAATGGTGAGACTTGCATCCGAGAGCTGTCCGGTCCGCCCCCAAAATCTCGACGTACCTTTATTTCTCATGACCGCACTGCGGGTGCACTCCGACATTTTCGCGGAAGGTAATACCAGGCTATATCTTTGACACTCATTTTTTCAACGATGCAAAAAATAGAAAGTGCATCCGATGCGGAATTCCTTATGTGACTTCAAAAGCGTCCCCAACCCTATGGGATCCCCGCGAACGGCAACCCAACGGACCGTTTCGTTGACGCAAGAAGAGGCGAATAGACGGCGCAAGCTTGCGCTAACGCCTGTTCTCAGCAGTTATCATTGAACCATGAAAACCGTGGCCTTTCTTCTGCTGTTTCCATTCTTCCCACACCTAGCGGTTGCACAACAGGCAGCGCCAACGCAAAATCCGTGCGAGGAGAAACCGATAAGTCAGCGTCAAATGGATGATTGTGCCGCCTTCCAGTACCAGGAAGCGGACGCGCATCTGAACAAGGTCTATCAGAAGGCGGTGCAGTACATGACCGACGATCTGGCACGGGCGCAAAAGCAAGGCGATCAGAAACAGATAAAGTACGAGGAAACGGCGATAGCAAGTCTGAGAGAAGGGGAGCGCACTTGGATTTCTTATCGGGACATTCAGTGCAATGCGGCTGCACAGCAGTACGAAGGGGGTAGCATGGCACCAATGATCTACTCACAGTGTCTGACGACCTTAACGGAGCACCGCACAGCAGACCTCAAGAGCATCTACGAAGATGGCGAGCGGAAGTTGGACTGATGACTGGCGAAATATCGCCTTTACACTCATCGACCCTCGGACCGGGGTTCTGAGTGTAACCGCCCGTTCTCGCCAGTCTAAGATCAGATATTCCACCCTCGCTGATGTTGACGGTACGGCCGTGAACTGTCTTCATGGCTGTCCTAAGAATCGCTACTGGAACCTCGACAGGGCAGCGGAAGTAACGACGCCTCTCTACCATCCGAGAAGCTGGCGCAGAACCGGCTCGAAATCGTCGGCCATGCGAACATGTTGGTCGCGCGTGGGGTGACCATCGCAGCCATTGCCCGGGTAGTGGACCGATGGCGTATAGAACACTTTCGGGTCGTGCGCACCGGCCGCAGTCGCCTGCACCAGTTGACGTAGCAAAGGGTCAACGACAATCGCGCCTTCGGTCAGCACGATCACTGCCCGGGGGTATTCGCGCCGTACATCCCGCAGAAATGCATCATACTCATCCACCCACTTCTTCTCATCGAGAGGTCGCGAGGATTGCAGATCGAAATCGTTGGTGCCGAGCGAGATCACGATCGCGTCGGCCTGCCAGAGCGAGGCGTCCCAGGGGGCGCGCCCGGACGGTTCGTCGGTGACGACGGCCAGATCCAGGAACTGCGGTGCGTTGAGCACCCCATCGGATATGCCCAACCCCCGGTAGTCGCGCTCGAGGCCGCGGCCTCCGTAACAGACAAGCTGGATCTGCGCGTCCATTCTGCGCCCGAGCAACATCCCGTAGGAGTCATAAACGTTATTTGCGGGATGTTCGGGGTCGGGTTTGCATTGCGCATTGTTGTCTACTCCCCCGCCGCACGTTACCGAGTCTCCAATGAACATCAGTTTCCTGACCGGCAAAGGGGGCGGCGGGAGGAGAACGCCCGCACTGTCCAATTCGATTCCATCCACCGTCACGATGCCTTGCCAACTATCGGCGCGTTTGTAGATCTCGACGGTGTGCGCGACGTCCTCCAGAGCGCTCGCAATCGAGACGACGTTCTTTCCCTTTTGCAGCAGCCGCAGTAACGGAGGCCCGTGGTCAATCACAACCGTCAATGCAGCGGTCTCAGAATCGCTGACAATCTCTAGGTTTGCGCCTGTCCCCTTGAAGCGGAAAATCAGTCCCGTCCCCGGATATCCCATGCGCGGATGCCCGTGAGTCCGGCCATCATACCGGCCAACGATTTGCACCCTGCCGTCGGAGGACTCGATCGTCGTCGGTGAGTGGAAACTCTGCGCCCGGCTAACGCTCGCAAGACAGACGATTCCTCCGAGGACAGTTGCACTTAGGGTTGTGATGCGTCGGCGTCCGCTTTTATGCATGTCCTCTTCTCGCAACAGGCTGAAGTAAGGGAGCCAGCGTGCTTTCAGAATTGGGGAATGTCCCGTCGCTGTCCGTGAGAGGCATCACTTGTATTGTAGCTGTCGAGGCGCTGGGAGCCCTTGGCCCGATTGGTCGGGATATAGACGGCCACAATAGTCTCTTCCGGCTCTTGACAGGAAGATAATCCTGCACTAAAAAAGATAAAACTGGCAAAGACAAGATAAAACATGCATACAACTGAAGAAAGCGCACCAATGCTTAACGTGGAGAGGCGCCGGTATATCCTTTCGACCCTGCAGAGGCAGGGCAAAGTACTGGCCCATGAGCTGAGCGACGCTCTTAACGTATCGATCGACACTATTCGCAGGGACCTGCGCGAGCTCAGCGAAGCAGGAGAGTTGCAGCGAGTTCATGGGGGCGCTCTTCCGGCATTGTCGACGTCCACGAAATTTGCTGTTCGCCTCCAGGATTCATCTGCAGCAAAGGTAGCGATCGGAAAAGCAGCCGCGCAGATGATACGGAATGGGCAGGTAGTGATTCTTGACGGAGGCACAACGGCGCTGCAGGTAGCTAGGAACCTGCCCCATTTCCTTCGAGCGACAATCTTTACCACGGCGCTTCCGATCGCTTCAGTGCTGGCAGAGTACGAAAACCTCGATGTCTTTGTCGTCGGCGGTCAATTGTTCCGACATTCCCCGGTGATGGTGGGAGCGGCAGCTGTGAAGGAACTACAAGCCATTCGGGCTGACCTCTGTTTTCTTGGTGTGCGGAGCCTGCATTGGGAGCACGGCGCAAGCGTCGCCTTTCGTGAAGAATCAGATGTGAAACGTACGATGGTCGGCTCTGCAGCTGAAGTGGTCGCCCTTTGCACCGCTGAAAAACTGGGGACCGTGTCACCTTACATCATTGCCCCAATCAGCGAGCTCAGCGGCTTAGTTACTGAGCAGAGTGTGAGCGCCGAAACCCTTGAGCCTTACAAAACGCAAGGGCTGACTATCATTCAGGCATAGGTCGCCTTCGCTGCACAATCGTTTCCGCACGTTTTCAAGCCGTTCCGGCTCATCCGCCTCAGTATTTTAATTTTTCGGAACGCCTCCCGAGTCTCTCCTTAGGGGCATGCTCGTAACCAGTAGGCGAAACCATGATGCATGTTTTTTCTTGTTAACGCTTGACACAGCCTAATTCATTGTAGCAATATCCCGATTATGCACGATTATGCATGTATTTTCTGGATTGAGAAGCGAGACACGGCAAAGGGAGCAGAACAGGAGCCGTAGTCTTTCGTTTGAATACCGATCAGCACTTCAGGCTGGAATAACCAATGAGACTTTGGGGACAAGAGTACACTCGGCGGGAACTGGAATCTTTCACCGGCGACCTTCGGCAGATTGCGGACATTCGGCTGAGCACCCTTGATGATGGGCAGGAACGGGAAGTGCGGATCGCCCAGGTTCGTACTGGCTGCGGCTTCGACTTCACGGTTCTGCTCGACCGTGCAATGGACATCGGCACCGCAACATACATGGGAATTCCTTTGGCCTGGCAGAGTGGTACAGGTGCCGCGCACCCATCTCGTTACGAACCAGAAGGACTGGGCTGGCGCCGAACATTTCATGGCGGCTTGCTAGCTCTCTGTGGCTTGACGCATGCCGGACACGCTGTTCCTGGTGAAGACCCAGAGAATGGTGAGTTACTAGGCCTTCACGGGCGTATCGGGCATATCCCAGCGTACGACATTCAAATCGACCGGCAGTGGGCCCGCGACAGCGATGAGTGGAAGATGAGGCTCAGCGGCACTGCGGACGAACTTGTCATCTTCGGATATCGCCTTCAGCTGAGGCGTGTACTGGAGTTCACAGTTGGGAAACCGGAAATTCGGATTCAGGACGAGGTGACAAATCTCGGCGGATTTCCTGCTCCATTGATGGTTCTCTACCACTGCAACCTCGGTTGGCCGATCATTGCGCCGGAGAGCATAGTGACGAGCCCGGCCAGTGAGGTTCTGCCAGCTACCCCCACCAGCGAAGTCGAAAAGTGGAAGACAATGCAGCAGCCCACGCCAACTTATACAGAACAAGTCTTTACGCACGTGTTGCCCCGTTCCGAGACACCACTTGTGGCTTCAGTCTTCGCTCCAGGGCTTCAGCTTGGGGTTGAATTCGCATTCGATTCTCGAACCCTGAACTACATGACCCAATGGAAGCACATGGGGTTCAGGGACTACGTGATGGGGATCGAGCCCGCGAACTGCCTGCCGGAAGGCCGCGTTCGAGCGCGAGCCGCTGGCCGGCTTCGCATGCTGGCGCCTGATGAAGTTGAAAGATTCACGCTGGCAATTCGCGTGATCGGAAAGTCCCCCACAATTCAGCGGGAGGGAGCATGAAAGGACTTACGGGAAAAACTGCCCTCGTGACAGGTGCAACTTCTGGAATTGGGCGGGCCATCGCAATACGGCTCTTTCAGGAAGGGTGTAACGTCGCAATCGACTATCTGGAAGACAGAGGGGCCGCCGAAGAAACGGCGCGTATGGCTCACACCGCGGCCGAGACAGTCTCCCGAACGGACAAGTTCAGACCGAGGACAAATGTAATCCAAGCAGACGTCACTCTCGAAGAAGACGTTCGGCGCATGGTTCGAGCCACCGTGAAGGAGTTCGGCAAGCTGGATGTTCTGGTTAACAATGCCGGGATTCACTTCTCCACACCCTCTCACGAACTTAGCCTCTCCGATTTCGATGCCGTTTTGAACGTCAACTTGCGTGGCGCGTTTATGTGCAGTCGCGAGGCGATTGCCGCCTTTCTCGCTACGCAAACACCGGGAGTAATCATCAACATCTCGAGTGTGCATCAGATAATCCCCAAGCCTAAATACATGGGCTATTCGGCGAGCCGAGGTGCTACGGGAAGTCTCACTCGCACGTTTGCTTTGGAATACGCCGATCGTGGAATTCGAGTCAATGCGATCGCACCGGGAGCCACTGCAACACCGATCAATCGTCCCTGGGTTGAGGATCCGGTGAAGTATGAGGAGGTCGTGAGGCATATTCCGTTGAACCGGGTGGGCACAGCGGAGGAAATGGCGGCGGCAACGGCATTCTTGTGTTCCGACGAAGCCTCCTACATCACCGGCCAGACGCTCTACATCGATGGTGGGCTCACGATCTACGCGGATTTCCGCACAGCGTGGTCCTCAGAATGAAATCGAACAACAAAAGAACGAGACCAGCTTCAACGATCAGAAGCAAACTGGAGGTCGTACTCCACGAGAACGAGACATGCGCCTCAGCGGTTAGTGAAACATCGCTGCAACAGGTCCTGAAGCGTCTTCAACGGGCCAAGAGGATATTTGTACTGGGCGAAGGGAGATCGGGTCTTGTTGTAAGGATGTTCGCAATGCGTCTGATGCATGTCGGGAAACAGGTCTTCGTTGCGGGTGACACCACTACTCCTCCGATTCAAGAGGGAGATTGGATCGTTGCACTTTCAGCCTCGGGCGAAACTCCAGTTACGTGTCTTCTCGCAAAAGGTGCGGCGAAGAATAGAGGAAACCTGATTGCCATTACGGCTACAGAGGACTCGACGCTCTCTAAGGCCGCAGGATGCACCCTCATCATTCCTGCTCCATCGAAGCGCGACTTTGAACGAAAAGGATCACCAAACGAAAAAAGCGCGTCCGTGCAATTTGCCGGTTCCCTCTTTGAGCAACAGGCCCTACTGATCTTCGACTCGCTCTCCTTGGCGCTTGCTGAGGCAGCGCATCTTGATCCAGCAACCATGTGGAAGCGCCATGCCAACCTCGAATAAGACAGCATTGCACGATGTCTTCATCGGGATCGATCTGGGCACAACCGGTGTGAAGGCTTGCGTTTTGTCTACCCAGGGCGATCCCGTTGTGCATGCACAGGTCTATTCATTCCCTTTGCTGTCAAGCAATCCAGGTTGGGCGGAGCAGGACCCAGAACTGATCTTCGAAGCGATGCTCTCATGCGTCCGTAGTGTGGCCCAGAAAGCCGGGATCCCGGCGCAGCAGGTCGCTGCAATCAGCATCGGCAGCGCACTTCACAGCCTGCTTGCTGTCGATGGCAAAGGGCGACCGTTGAGCAATGTCATCACGTGGGCTGATAACCGAAGCGCCCGGCAGGCCTTAGCTCTGAAAAACAGCGCCGCTGGTTCCATGTTGTATCAACGGACAGGGATGCCGTTACATGCGATGTCTCCTCTGCCGAAGATCATGTGGCTTCGCGACGAACGCCGAGAGCTCTTCGATAGCGCTGCGAAGTTCATATCCATTAAGGAGTACGTTCTACAAAAACTGTGCGGCAGTTACGTGGTGGATTACAGCACCGCTTCGGGAACCGGGCTGTTCAACCTGAGCCGGCGCAACTGGGATGACGAAGCTCTCGATGTGGCAGGCATTCGACCCGCGCAGCTGAGTTCACTAGCTTCGCCGATGGAAGTGATTCGCTGCAGAATTCACCGTGACTTCGCCCTGGCGATGGGGTTGCCCGCTGACGTCCACGTAGTTTTAGGTGCAAGCGACGCAATCCTGTCGCACCTCGGAGTGGGCGCCTTCGAGCCCTCCTCCTGCAGTGTAACAATTGGAACCAGCAGTGGCTTGCGTGCATTTGTATCCGCTCCTATCGTCGATGCCACATCCGGCGGGACTTTTTGTTATGCCTTCAGCGAAGGGAGGTGGCTAGTGGGATGCCCCTGCAGCACGGGTGGCATTGCTCTCCGCTGGTTCACCGAGAATTTTCCCGGTATCAGCGATCGCGGTAAACAACCGTCGAAACAGAATCCTCTGGAAGCGGAAATCGAATCGGCGCTCAAGATTCCGATTGGAGCGGAGGGACTGCTGTTCCTTCCGTTTATCACGGGCGAGCGTGCTCCCGGACGAACGCCTTATGCACGAGGAGTATTTTTTGGAGCTAGTCTCCACCACAAGCGAGAACATTTTGTTCGTGCCATCGTCGAGGGAATCATCCTCTCCGTCCATAGTCTCTACGTTCCACTTGAACGATTGGGCGTGAAGGCGGACGAAAGCAGGGTCTCCGGTGGCTTTGCCGGGACGCCACAAATACGGCAAATCATGGCGGATGTGTTCGGTCACGACATCGTGATTCCGAACGTTTCAGAGGCCTGTAGCTACGGAGCCGCATTGTTAGCCATGCATGCCCTTGGGGTCCTACCCGAGTTGAGCGATATCCCAAAGCAGGTCCAGATTGGCGACCGTCGCCATTCGGACAATGATCGAAATCGTGCTTACACAACGCTGGCTGAGCTTTTCGAGAGTGTGTACCAGCAACTGGAGCCATCCTTCACAGCTTTGGCCAGCCTACGAGAATCACAAATCAATCGGGAAAATGAGGAGTATTTATGAAACTAGGATTTATCGGATTAGGTCGAATGGGCGGGAACATGGTTCAGCGTCTGCTGAGAGCCCGCCACGAGGTCGTTGTTTATGATCTTGACTCCTCGGCGGTCAAGGCCGTTGTTTCCCGGGGGGCGAAGGAAGCGAAGTCAATTGACGACCTGGTAGCGTCCCTCGTACCGACGCGAATCATATGGGTGATGTTGCCTGCAGGAGCTCCAACTTTTGAAACGCTCAAGCGTCTTTCGGAGAAGGTAGAGAAAGGCGACATCCTCATTGATGGTGGGAACTGCAACTACAAAGACGCCCTTCATCATGCCGCGTCGTTGAAAGGGAAGGGCATTCGCTTTCTCGATATCGGCACAAGTAATGGCATCTACGGCAACAAAGAGGGTTACGGAATGATGATCGGCGGTGACCAGGAAACGATCGAGGAACTAAGGCCGATCTTCGAAACCCTCGCGCCCGCGCCAGACCGTGGATGGGGCAGAGTCGGACCGCATGGTGCGGGGCACTACGTCAAGACTGTCCACAACGGAATTGAATACGGGATTCTGCAGGCGATGGCCGAAGGTTTCGAGCTGATGCAGCACAGGCCTGAGTTCGACCTGGACCCGGCTCGCATCGCAGTCATCTGGCAACAAGGAAGCGTAATCCGCTCGTGGCTGCTCGAACTCATCGGACAGGTGCTGGCGGAGAACCCCACTCTCAGTGGAATTTCCCCGTATGTGGAGGACAACGGAACCGGGCGCTGGGCGGTTGAAGAAGGTCTCAACACAAATACTGCAATGCCGGTAACCGCGCTGGCCCTTCAGTGGCGTTATCGCTCACGATCACAGGAACCGTATGGCGACAAACTCCTCGCCGTCTTGCGGAACAAATTCGGTGGCCATCAGGTCAAGGCGGAGGACGGTGTAGGCAAGAGCGTAGCCGCTGGACGGAGCAAGAACCGGGACAGCCAGGTTGTGGAGTCCGTTGATTGATAGCGAGTTCGCAATTCGCGTACGTGGGCACCTACACAAACAGCGCTAATGTGGGTATCTATGGGTTCTCGATACATCCGGCCACAGGAGACTGGAGCCTCATCGGCACAGACCGTAGTGTAGCGAACCCGTCTTTTCTGAAGCCGTGAAAGTGGTCGACGGCGTCCAAGTTCGATCAAGACTGGAGAACAAAACGGAGAACAATTTGTGCCGAATGAGAGCGATGAACCCCGAATAGGAGCCCCCGACTCCGACTATAAGCGTCTGAGAACATTGTGCATCACGAGTTTATGAGCGATTGCTAAACCGTTATACGGGCTAACACCTGTATCGAGGGTTCGAATCCCTCCCTCTCCGCCAGATTCTTCAAATGAAAGCACTTCCGAATCTCCCCTACTCCGCCTTCTAGGTCGAAATTCCCTGTTGCAGAGAACAACTAGAGAACAAAATGTCCGGCTTGTGTCCGCAATCCCGCCTCACTGCACGACCTGATCCGGATCAACATCCATCAGATGAGCCGATGATTTGATCTCTGCCACGCGACTTGAGAGCTTTTGCATCGCGAGAACTGCATCTTGTGAAGTCGTCTTGATGTAGCACCGCTGCGTGACCGCCACGTTGGAGTGGCGCAGGATTGCTTGAATCACTGAATCATCCACTCCCAACCGATTCAGATTCGATGCCAGCCCACGCCGGAAGCCGTGCCACCCTTTCCACTGGATGCCCGCCTTCTTCAGGACGTCCCGCATTTGTCGCCAATACAGAGCGTCCAGGCTCAGCGGATTTCCGCGGCCATTCACGAAGATCGGGCCGCTGGCGGGATTGCCACATGCCCGTCGATGTGCCGCCAGACGCGCAGCCAGTTGGGGCACAACTGGCACGGGAGCTTTTGAGCGCTCAGTTTTCGGTTCCCCGACATGACTGCGCCAAATTGAACGGCGCACTTCCAAACAGGCCATTGATTCATCGGGAGAGAGCGTCAAGCACTCCCAAGTCAGCCCTCTGATCTCACTAGCCCGGAGTCCAGTCCACGCTGCAGTTTCGACCACGGTTGCGGCAGGCTCCGGCAATATCCTTAACATCGCCTCAATTTCCTCCAGCGTGTATGCCTCCCTCTCCTTCCCCTTCGGAGCCGACAGCGGAATTGACGCCAGCGTTACCGGATTGCCAGCGTTGCGAAATCCCTGTTGCGCCGCATACCGAAAAACTCCGCTCAGAAAATGTTTGATGTGGCTCAGGGTAGTTCTGCTGATTCCTTGTTCGCGTGCGATGTCGTCCAGCCACCGCTGTACGTGAAACGTCTGAACGTCTCTCAGCCAGACCCCTTCGCACCGAGACTGTAAATATCGCTCCCAAATCCCCTTGTAGCCGTTTGCCGTGCTGGCCTTCTTGTCCCGCTCCATGCTGGGCAGGTAATAGTTGTCGACGAAGTCGCCGATGGTCGTGGTTGTATCAGGAGCGGTCTTTCTGCTCTTCCGTTCCAACAATATCTCCGCCGCCAAATCCTCCACGTACTTTGGAGGGCGCTTGCTCTTTGACGTGCCAATCGGACAAATCTTGGCTGACCGCTGCACCGTCCGCAGTACGCCTTTGACCATCACATTTTGGCGATAACGCACACGCCAGCCGCCACCTTGTTTGAAGATTCCGATGCCCCGACCTCGCCTTTTCTTTGCCATGTTTCCGCCTACGACTTACTCCCCGCTTTGAGCGAGATGTGAGTGTTTCGCCACCCTTGATTCACGTCAAGAAGCGCGCTTGATCCCGGCTAGACGCCGAATCCACCACTTGTCAAGGTCGGGACTGCCCCAGCAAAAGCGCCGATACCGGCCCAACTTGACATGTGGGATTGGATCAGTTGCTCGACCCCGTATCTGTTCGCGAATCCAAGAGGCGGGAACCCTCCATCTCTTCGCCAATTCCTCGGCTTTGATGACCTCATAAAATGGGCCCTGACCCATACTTTTGTTCCCGCCTTGTTCCTCAGGCATATCTATCCTTGTTGTTTCAATGTGTTGCGGTGTATGACGGTTCACCAAACCGCTATCGAACTGTCCCTCCCAAACCGTCGGATTCACGCCTCGATCCACTTCACCTCACCCGAAAAGGGATCGACGTAGGACACCTTGCGTCCGAGTGCCGGATGATTGTTCAAGACCGACTTCGGACTGGGAAGGAAACGCCGCCGCGCATCCTCCCGAGCGACCAGGCCCTCCTCCTTCTTCTTCCCAGTTCCGGATTCGTACACGACGAACCCGTTTTTCTGCACGGACTTCACGTAATCGGAGATCAGTCGATCGTTACAGTGGAGTTCTGCGGCGATTTCGCGCACCGTCACCGGTCGGCCCTCGCGGGTGTTCAACTTAGCGATTGTTCTTGCCACCCGGAGCTCTTCGAGCCGTACGCCATGCAGCTCGGAAGCGAAAATAGGCTCGAAAATGCGATAGGCGACGCAATAGTCCGGAAAGGTGATGGCCAGGTTCTCCGCCGCGGCACCGACCCCGCGACACAGCGCAATCGCACAACAGAAAATTACGAAGCGGGCCCAGGATCGCCTGACTCCTACCTGTTCGACGGGAAGCTGTTCGGCCACAAAGCTGAGCCAACCTGGATGGTTCTCGAAGTCTCCCCGTTTGACCACCAGCAGGTTAGTGGCTTGCTCCCAAAGCTCCAGGTCCTTGTCATATGCCACCAGCTTCAACCCCAGTGCCCGCGCCTTTACGATAGCCAAAGACTGGGCTGGTGTTTCGTCGGTATGTAAAGACAGGAATCTGGATTCCTCGTTCTTTAGAGCCGCGTCACCCCGTGTGGTGAACAGCACGACCGGCCACTGCCTGATGTAAATCTTATCCCCTGGCCCATCTCGCTCATCATCGTCTTTGCCCCACTGGAAGGCCTTGTACATTGCCCCTTGGGGTTGCAAAAGTTTCATCAATATCTGTTTGTCTTTAGCGCTGTCCCTGTAGTCGTCGATGAGCAAAATGTGTTCAGAAAGACGTCCGAGGCGCCATCTTATCTCCTGCTCGCTAAGGTCCAAGATATCAACCACGTGTCGGCCGTCGAATAGCCAGATGACGGGGTTCACGAGTGACGACTTTCCGCTTGAGCCCCGGATAATTATTGCCGCAGGATTTGGCAGTACCCGGGTGACACAGGCAAGAAATAGGATCAGCCGGTTCCGTTCCTCCCCGACGACACCAAGTTCCTCAATTTTTTGGCCGACTTTGAACAGAAAAGCCGGGTCTGCAAGTAGGCGTCGAGCCTTTCTCGCGATATCCGATTCGGTTTCTCGTTTTTTTTCTGCCTTCACGACTTTTTCCTCCGTCATCACCAATAGAGCCGCCGGATCATTTCCTGCACACGGTCATGGATTTCCGAAGGTACTAGCACAGCTTCAGGGCGGATGCCGTTCGCCCGAAGAAACTGGACAAACTGCGGCAGCGGGTGGCGAAACTTCAAATAGTCCCGGGCCAGCGCTTGCGCATCCGGAGTCCACGACTTGATTGCGCGCTCCAATCTGGACGCTGAAATTTCGCGCAGACTGATCAATTCATCGACTTCGAGAAGTTTCAATTTGAAAACTTCACTCGGCATTCGAATCCCGTGCCGCCGGAGGAAGCCGCGTCGCAGGGTGTGCTCGATTCTCACGACGCCCGGCGCTTTGTCGTAAAACTTGATCTGCGCGTCTGATTTCCTAGCTCCGATGTAGAGAGTCTTGCACCCCTGCGAGTCTTCGATGAATTTAGTCCTGCGTGCTTTATGGAGTACCTGACGCATGAGCTGGTTGACGGTGACGCCCTCCAAGTCACTTGTGAGCTCCACCAGCGCCATCCGCTTCTTTTTCTGTCCGCGAAAGAGTTCCGCCAGCAATAAATCAACTTGCGCCGCCGTCAGCGGCATCTCGTCGGAAAACATCGTCAAGATCGCGTCCGGAACCGCACTGAACTTGCTCGCTTTCCCGTACCCGAGTCGGAACCTGTTGCCGTTCTTCGGCCACACACCACTCAGGTAGCGCGAGTGAAAGGAGTTCTTCGAGAGCCCGGCAGCGTTGAGTGCACCCTCGAAATTTTCGATGACTGGCGGTTCATCAGTGTTCACGCCGACCACAATTCGATGGACGAAACTGCGATTGTTGATCAGGTCGGGAAACACGCCGGGAGTGGCCAGATTCTTCATCGAGACACTCGTTACCTACGTCTCGGTGCAGATTCAGCACGTTCACGTCCTGCGTCAGAGGGCGCCTCGGGCACACGCGAAGACGCGACCGCCTGCCCCGATTCTGGGGTCGCGTTACGCCACCTCTCATTTCGAATTCGGACTAACTCGCCAACCATACGATCGAACTCCACCAAATCGATTCGGTGAGCTTCTGCAAAAATATCCGCCATCTGCATGTCCTGTTCCTCCGGTTGATGATCTTCACTCTGTCCTTAACTTTGATTTCCGGCGGACTCAGCCATTCGCTCTAGCTCTTCCATGTTGCGGGCTCTCGCCAGTCGCAAGAGAGTGTCCGCCTGCGCCAAGCGATACTTTTCCGCATCGGACTTGCCGGCACAGTCGCGCTCAACGTTCAGCAATGACTGTTTGTCGGGAATTACCTGCTCTCCTGTGGGTGCGATCCTTTTGTGCGTCATTAGTGCCTCCATCTCGATTGCTGCGGCCGATCGTCTGGGACCGCTGATCACAGAGTAGAAAAAAATGTGCTTCTTGGGAGGGACGTATCTACGACTT
The DNA here is from genome assembly GCA_003162255.1 of Acidobacteriaceae bacterium. Lineage (GTDB taxonomy): Bacteria > Acidobacteriota > Terriglobia > Terriglobales > Acidobacteriaceae > Acidiflorens. The sequence goes on from PMMJ01000114.1 coordinate 14,039, forward strand.
TTTGGGCGGGAATGTGTCCTTGCGCGAGGCAGTGTGCGCCCGATGACGCTCCTGCAGTTCTTCACGAACGGAGGCCGCGATTTCCCTCGCATCATCCTTGCGTCGCTGCCTATCTTTCCGGTCACCCTTGGATGCAAACCGTTTGAATTTTTGGAGAAGTCTGTCGCTGATTACAGGCAGGTCGCTCTTGTCTCTGGCTGCAGCGGCCACGAGCGGCGCTACTAGCCTGTAATGCTCAAGTTTTGGCTTCTTTCCTTTACTCACTTGGTAGATCAGGTGCAGAAAAACCTGGTCGCGACCCGAAGAGACGTTCGCCTTGCGACCTTCCTTGCCGCCAATCCTGACGTTTCTGAGATATGGACCGTAAACCCCGGTCACGAATTTTCGGTAGAGTTCAGCTCGATCCCGAAGGCTTGCCGCTAAATCGTCCCCATGAATGCGAATCCCAAACTTTTCGTCGATCTTAGGTGCGATTATCTCCACACGGTGGGAAAGGCGTTCCAACTGGTTTGCCACATCGATCAGTTCGTCCCTGAAGCGTTTGTCCTTCTCGAGTTGTGCCCTGACTTGTTCTGGCGTGACGCCGCAGAAAAGGAACAAATCTCTGAGTACGACCTCTTTATCCAGTCCGCGTCTCTCGATCTCCCGTAGAGCCTCGAGCGCATCACTGTTTTTTCCGATCCGCCGCAGAATTTCATTCAACTCTTCGCGCATGTCCTTGCACCGAACTGACGCTTTGAACAAGAATACTCCCGCTGATCCGCATCTCCACCGTCCGCAATTTTCAAACTCGTATAGAGACGCAGCCAGCTTGCCACCGGCCACTCTCCTGCAGTAACTCGTATACATGGGCGTAGATTTCCTGATCGCGATGAACCATCCGCACTCCCGCAGTACAACAATTCTGAGCGGTCTTTTGCTGGCGAAGCAGTTCCAACGCAGCAGGCCGCCAATCCTGCAATTCAGGCTATGCCCATCCCAAACCACCATCCCCAGCCCTGTGATTGCTTGTGGCCCACTGGGGAGCGTCTGGGAACAGTTCTGGGAATCGTCCTGACCTTCATTCTGGTGCCGCAGCCGCAATTTCTACTGCTCGCTCTCCGCCAATTCAAATTCTCGTGCTACTTCAAAGTTCCACTTCTACGCAGGGGCTAAGAAGGAAAGATATACAGACTATATGGTTATATCTGCGCTGTTCGTTGTGAGTGACTGGAAGCGGGAAACGGAACTCATATAGAGCGCGTCGGCTAGACCGTTGCGTTGCGCCGAACGCTATCCAGAATCGCCACCAGAACTGCAAGGCTCTCGGTTCCATCGAACCCACAATACTCGCACTTCAATTCGCCTTCGACGAAAATCTTCCAATCGGGCCAATCCGCTCTTGCCATGATCGTTTTCCTCCGACAACCTCAATGCCACATCGGTGAGCGCGTCTTGTCAGCGAAATGGGTCACAGCTTAGTGTGCGGCGATCCCATTTAAATCGGCTCGCCGGGGGTTGCCTCACAACTTCCCACTTGGGCGACGACCCGAGATAATTTGGAGTTTTGGGTTACTTCAGGATCAAAATTAGGATGCCTAGCACGAACGGCAACGCGACAAAGATAATCCACAGGTGCTTGACGATGCGTCCGGCGATGTAGCGGGCGTCCGCAGAGACTTCAGTACGTTTGTCAAATGCCTTTGACTGGAGTTCTCTTTTAGACNNTTTAGACAGTGCAACAGAGCAGAGGAACTTCTGATTACAATCTGGATCGTTTGCCCATTCCGCAAGTAGTTTGTCCGATGCAAGACTTATTGCCTGAGCCTGATGGGCGGGACTTAGGGTTTCCCAATGTTCAGCAATGTCGTATTTCGCCATGGTGTCGACTCCCACAACTGAAATTAGAGTACCGCGCGAGACACGTTGATGGCACACAAAACGTGCGTGTCAGTGAAAGGCGTCACGTCTTGATGTACGGTCGTCTCTGACGCGCAAACGCCCGACAGCGGGGCTCTGAGCGCAAAAAGCGTGGCATCCCCCGGTGTTGCCTCAGAATACGGAGCGGGAGAATCAAGAACTCAGGACGAATCTTGCTAGAGCCCTCAAACTTTTTTTGACTCCCGCGTTTCAGCGTTCTACTTCTGCGTTCTTTTTGCAGCTTGAGCTCGGGGTTCTCCGCCAAAGGAAGAGAGGAAAGGAGGAAGGGGGATAGGGTTCTTACACCACTTGGCGGGACTGTCACGAAGATTCAACCTCGGCTTGCTGGGGTTACGATCTCTGCCTTAGCTTCGACGCTCGGAGTCTCGGAACCCTATGCCGCTGACATCCGCGTAGGCTACCGCCCGCATCCGAGGCA
>PMMJ01000123.1 GCA_003162255.1 Acidobacteriaceae bacterium
GACCCGGCGTTGAAGGCGATTTCCCGATCCTCAGCCAGAGACTGATCCACGAAAACGTCCATGCCGTAGAGGTTGCCAAACGGTGGCATGGATCCGGTTTCGCAGTCGGCAAACCGCCCGCGAAATTCGAACTCGCTGGCCAGTTCGACCGAGTCTGCCCCCAGATATTTCTTCAGCCGGTACAAATCCACCCGGAACGAAGCCGGCACCACCGCCATGGCGAGACGTCCATCGACCATGACCATGACAGTTTTCGCTAGTTCTTTTCCCGGTATATGAGTGAGGGCGGCAATCCCCTGAGCCGTGTAGGCCACCGAGTGCGAGATCACCATGTATTGAATGCGGTTACGATCCAGGAACTCCCGAAGCATGGAAAGAGGCATAGACACCTCCTGTCCGAACCGCAAGCAGTAGCGCTTCTGAAGGACTGCCGAAGCATGCTCGCGGAATCGGCGCCGCTTCAATTATGCGCTCCTCGGAGGCTGGGGGGTAGTGAAATTTCAGAGCAGCGCGTGTGACCCAAAATGGGAAATCGTGGGGTGAGAACCGGGAGAGGCTAGCGAGGAATGTTCACTTTTGGCCGCGGAACGCCGCGAAGCGCTGTTGGGGAACAGCCCAGCTTACGCGGCTTCTTTCGTGACCAAGGAGTGCGCGGCCTCTCTGGTCTGCGATCCCACGATCTTCATTTCGTGCCAGTCGTAGCGGAATTCCTTGCCGCAATCCAGGCAGGCGACATAGGTACCCGTCCGCTGCGCCGTCGGGTGGCGCCGTGATCCGGCTCGCACCGTAATCGGAAAGCTGTAGCGAGCGTGACGGCATCCAAACATGGCGTCCATTAACTTGGAAAGCATCGAATACCTCCACAGAGTAAAGCGACAAAATCGGCTCATCCCCTTCGCCTCAATGTTAGGACGAACTCTACCCACTTAGATTCCAGTACCTCGGAAAAGGTTCGCGGCTCCTGATGGCCGAGTAGGTTCGCTCAGTATGAGTCAAGGAATCAAGCACTTGCGTCGCATCCAACGGGATGAAAGCGGGGGACACGAGAGAATGCTGAGGAGGCAATACAAAGGCGAACTCCGCGCTCAACTAGTCGGCGGTTCGGACTTCTTGTGCGCACAGCACTTGCTCATGATGGCCGACTCGAGCCGAGCGCGCAGATCGTCGGGCAATTCGTAGAGTTCCGAGTTGTGATAGATCTCGATGGTTTTGCGAGTCGTATCGCAAACCACGTAGCAGTTGTGACACCATGCCAGGTGGTTATCCAGTTCGGACTTGGTCCGGGCGTCCAGCGCGCCATCCAGGTAATTGGTCAGTTCGTTGAGAAACTCAGAACACTTCACTGGTCGCCATCTCCACTCGCCCGTTTCTGAAAAAAGCGGTTTAGCCGTTCGCGCAGTTGCAAGCGCGCGCGCAGCAAACGCGATTTCACTGCCGGAATGCTCAACTCCAGCGCTTGGGCCGTCTCCTCGGTCGAGAGGCCTTCCACGTCGCGCAGTACGAACACCGTCCGGAATCCCGCCGGCAATCCCTGAATGGTGCGCGTCAGAATCTCCCGCAACTCCCCTTGGTTGTACATCTGTTCGGGATTGGGGCTCCAATCCGCAACCTCGCGGGGTAGCGAGTCATCCTCAGTTTTTACTTCTTCGTCCAGAGAGACCGTGCGTTCCGGTTTTCTCCGGCGCAACTTCATCAGCGCTTCGTTCACCGCAATTCGCACCAGCCAGGTATAAAACTTGGACTGCTCCTGGAACTTCTCCAGGTTGCTATACGCCTTAAGGAACGCTTCCTGCACTACATCTTCAGCGTCCTCGCGATTCTGCGTAATGTGCTGTGCAATGCGGAAAACGTTGCGATCATAGCGCCGCACTAATTCCTCAAACGCTTGATCGTCGCCGCGCTTGGCCCGCCGGACCAGCGCCATTTCTTCGCTGACCGGTTGCTCTATATTGGGTTGGATGGTACTCATTCGTAACTTGATGCAGATTTTTCCGACAGCGCCACTGAATCCGCAATGCTATTGTACTTGGTGGCCGTGTTTTTCGCCGCGTGGTTTTGACGCGCGCTGGCCAAAAAAGTTTTCCCCGCTGAGCGATTGGTTTCTTTGGGCACCGGTAGGGCAGGTACCAAGGTGTCCCGAGAATGCCTGCAAGGGGCCGTATAATCAGTGGTTAGAAGGGTTACTCCCTTCGCCCCCCCAAGCAGCTTGACCTCGGAGTGCGAATGCAGGAGCGCGGTTGGATTGAACCAATTGTGGAACGGGTGGTCGGCCAGGTATTGGACAGCCACACCGCCCAACTACGCACCGAGATTGTCCGCCGCGTGATGGAAGAGATCGCGGCCGCAGCTCCGGCCACCGAAGCTCCAAGCTCCGAAGCAACCACCGCCGAGCCCGTCAATCATAATGCGGATTCCGCTGCCGCTTCCACCGATCTGGCACGCGCCGTCGCCGAAATCCACATGGGCACTTCGCAACGGGAGATTCTGCGCGCCTTGCTCGATACCAGCGCCCGTTATGCCGCCCGAGTCGCGCTTTTTGTGGTCAAGGGTACCCATGCCACCGGATGGCAGGCACGCGGTTTCGCCAACAGCGATGCAGTGAAAGATTTTGCTCTCGATGAAAACGCTCCCGCTGTCGTTCGCGCCATCGGCCGTGCGATCAGTGACCACGTGGCGGCCAGCGTGCCCGTGGCCGACATGGATGCGCGTTTCCTGCGCGAAGTTGGGACCCCGGCGAGCGGTGAAGGCCGGATTCTTCCCTTAATTTTGAAGGATAAAGTTGCCGCGTTGGTCTATGCCGACAGCGGCGCCGGTACGGCGGGTTTGTTCGATGTCGGCTCCCTCGAACTGCTCGTGCTTTCGACCAGCGCTTGGCTCGAGGTCAACTCGCTCCGCAAGCAGGCGCAGAAGGAACCGTCCGCTGCGCATGCAGACAGTCACGCCGTCCCGGCAGCCGAGGCGTCGTCATTCCAAGCGCCGGCGCATCCGGTGCCGACTTTCAACGATCCCTTTGCATCGCATGTCCCGGCGTTTGCTTCGGGCCACGCCAAGGCCGCGGCAGCGTCCGCGAACGAAGCCTCGTCGCCAGTGGCCAGCGCCGCCGTTGAAGCTCCGGCGATGGCCGAAGCGGGAGCAGCCGCCGAAGCCCACAGCACGATCGCCGAAGTTCAGTCTGCGGTGGTTGAACTGGACCCCGCGCTGACCGCGCCTCTGCCGATCGGTCATGCCGAATCCATGGCAGCGTCCGCGACTTCGCCGGTTGCCGCGATCTCGCCCGAGGATCAGGAAGTTCATCGCAAGGCGCAGCGCTTTGCCCGCCTGCTGGTCGACGAGGTCAAACTCTACAATCAGGCCAAGGTTGCCGAAGGTCGGAAGAACAAAGATCTCTATGACCGGCTGAAAGATGCGATTGAGAAAAGCCGCGCCACGTACCAGAAACGTTACGGGAACACCGTTGCCGCTTCCGCCAATTACTTCCAACATGAAATAATACGAAGTCTCGCAGAAGACGATCTCTCCATCATGGGTGCCAATTTTCGGCAGTAAGTAGGGTTTGAGTGCGCCGTATTGCAGTCGTTGTATTCGCTGGAATTTTCTTCTTGCTCTGGCTCGGCTTTTTGCCGCCCGCAGTTGCCCAGTCCCAGTCATCTTCGCCAGATAAGACGACGTCAGCCCTGAGCACTTCAACCACGAGCACGCCCGCCAAGAGCGCGTCGGCGAAGCGCGCGCCAGCCAAAGGTAAAGCCGCCGCTTCCCCCAGCAAAAACAATAAGAAAAAGCGTAAACCCGCTTCTCCGCGCGTGCGCCGTGTGCGGCGTGCCTTTGTCGCGTCCGCCAATCTTCGTATCATGGCGGAGCAGTTGTTGCAGGACCGTACTCCCACCGCCTATGCCGGAGTCGAAGCCTATGCCCGCCGTCACGCCAAGGAAGATGTCGATGCCGGCGCGCTAGCCTGGCTGGTTGTCGGCTATGCCCGCGCCCTCGACCACGACTACGCGAATGCCATCGACCCTCTCAATCGCGCCAAAGCCGGCGCCAGCGAACTCGGAGACTACGTTGCCTACTACCTCGGCGACGCCTACCTGAAAACAGCACACAATGCCGAGGCCCTCTCCACGCTCACCGATTTCAGCCAGAAATTTCCCGATTCACTTCTCATCCGCGATGCCCACCTGGTCTATGCGGACGCGCTGCTGGTGGAGGGCCGAGCACAAGAGGCAGCCGCCCTGCTCGAAAAAGACCGCGCTCCGGTGCGCAGCGACGTGGAATTCGCCATCGGGCGCGCCTATGAAGCCGCTGGCGACAATCAGAGAGCGGCGATCGCCTTCCGCAACGTTCACTTCAACCTTCCCAACAGTATCGAGGCGGACGCGGCGGGAACGGAATTGCGCAAGCTCGGAATCTCCGGTTCCATCACTGAGCGCCGCACTCGCGCCGATCTGTTGTTGAAGGCCAAGCACTACAGCGACGCCGCTCACGATTACCAAGGGCTTGTCGGAGAAGTCAGTCCGGCAGACCGTCCAGAGGTGCAGCTGGCGCTCGCGGGAGCGCTGGAAAAAAGCGGCAGCAGTCACGATGCCCGCCAGATTCTCACTTCCATGGGAACGCAGAGCGGCGACAACGAAGCCGAGCGCCTCTTCCTGCTGAGTGAAACCCAGCGTTCCACCAGCGATGAAGAGGCCGTGCAGCGGACGCTCAACGAACTGCGGCAGTTTGGCCCGGCCAGTCCGTGGCTGGAACAAGCGCTGCTTTCGGCCGGGAACATGTATCTGCTGAAGCGCGACTACGATCGCGCCATCGACTACTTCCGCGAGTTGCAGCAGCGTTTTCCGAAAGGCTCGCACGCATCGTCGGCGCACTGGAAGGCTTCCTGGCTCGCCTTCCGGCAAGGCCGGACCGATGAAGCCCGGCAAGAATTCGAACAGCAAATCGAGCTCTATCCCGATTCCGCCGAGATTCCCGCCGCGCTCTACTGGCGCGCTCGTCTCGCCGAAGAAGATGGCAACGCGGCGATGGCGCGAGCGTTTTATCAGAAACTCACCGATCGCTTTCGCAATTACTACTACGCGGAGCTCGGCCGGCAGCGTTTGAAGGGCTTGCCCAGCCGGACAACCGAAGCCCCGCCGCATTACACCTTGCTCGACCGTGTCTCTGCGCTTTCGACCTCGGGAAGAATTGCCGCCACCGATCCCCCCGACGACAACCTGCGCGTCGAGCGGGCGCGTCTGCTCTCCAACGGCGGCCTCGCCGACATGGCGGTGCGCGAGTTGCAGGCCGCCGCCAGTCAAGAGGGCGGAACTTGGGCGCCCCCGGAGATGGCGCGAGTTTATCAGGACATCGGCCGCTATGATCGCAGCATCGAGATCATGAAGCGCACCACGCCCAACTATTTCGCCGTCGATATTCCCGACCTGCCGCGCTCCTACTGGGAAGCGCTTTTTCCCAAAGCCTACTGGGCCGACCTACGGAAATATTCGCTGCAAAACGGCCTCGATCCCTATCTCGTCGCATCGCTAATAAGGCAGGAGTCCGAGTTCAATGCGCTCGCTCTTTCCCGCGCCAACGCCGTGGGCCTGATGCAGCTTCTGCCGAAAACCGGCAAGGCCGTCGCCAAACAAGTCAAGCTTAAGGGATACAACGCGCCGCAACTCTACACTCCCGCCGTGAACCTCGAACTCGGCACCCGCTATTTCAAGGAGATGGTCGACAAATACAACGGACAATACGAGTACGCGCTGGCCGCCTACAATGCCGGCACCGACCGCGTGGGAGACTGGCTGGGCGAGGGCCACTACCGCGATCCGCAGGAGTTCGTCGAGTCCATCCCCTTCACCGAAACCCGCGAATACGTGCAAGCCATCCTGCGCAATGCGAATGTGTACCGCCAACTCTACGGGACCCCTTAGCACCCTGTGGTGCAGGTGAGATTCGTATCAGGGCATGCCTTCAGGCATGCCGCAAGTGCGATGTTATGAAAGCGCCTTCAGGCGCTGGGCTGAAGTGATACTTGAAATTCCACCCGCCGCCAGCGACGCAACGGCCGGCCCGTACTTGCCCGTGTGATCTACCTCACAGACATACGTGTGGCTCTCGCCTAAAGTTTTGACATCCCCCGTGTCACAGGAGGGGCACTGGCCGTATTCCGCTGGCTCTCTGGGAGTCGTCCCCAGCCCTGCGTAGCTGCCATCACTTAGGAGAACGCAGGCCAAGATGAAGACTTACTTACTAAATCCCACGCTCAAGGATCATACCAAGTTCATCCGTGAAGGACGTTGCATGCAAAAGGCGTCCTCGTGGGCCACGGTGTGGCCGCCCATCACTCTGGCATTGCTCGGAACCCTGGCCGAAAAGTGGGGCCCCGTGCGCTTGCTCGATGGCGACGTGGAGAGCAAGACCATGGATGAACTGCTCGCCGACATGCGAGCTTTCGCCCCCGAGCTGGTGGTCGTTAATACCGGCTTCCCCAGCATCGACAGTGACATGGAGATTGCCAAACGCATTAAGGACGCCTTCCCACAAACGCTGGTATTGGCCTTCGGCGTGTACTTCACCATGCTGGCAAAGGAAGCGTTCGAAAACTATCCCTTCCTGGATCTCTGCATTGTGGGCGAGCCCGAGACAACGTTCGGCGAATTGTTGCAAACCTTGAACGAAAAGCAGCCCGCCCTGAATCGCGTACAAGGCCTGATGTACCGGGAGGGAAGCGATCTCCGCGTCAATCTGCCGCGCCCCTTGCTCCAGGATCTCGATTCGTTGCCCTTGCCGGATCGGGGCCTGCTTAAGAATGAGCGTTACCGGCTGCCCCATAACAACCAGGCTTTTACCCTCATCAACACCGCGCGAGGATGTCCCTATCCCTGCATTTATTGCATCGTCAACACGTATTACGGCAGGAAAGTGCGGCGTCGCTCCTTGTCCCATATCCTCGAAGAGATTCAGATGTGCCGGGAAAAATTTGGCATCCAGGAGTTTCTGCTTTGGGAAGAGGTCTTCTCCCTCGACAAAGACTTCGTCCATGAATTCTGCCAGGCTCTCATCGACAATCGCTGGAATATTCACTGGGCTGCCACCACGCGGGTTGGCGCCCTCGATGAAGAAACGTTGGCGCTCATGCGGCGCGCGGGCTGTTACCTGGTCGGCTTGGGAATTGAGAGCGGCTGTCAGTCCATCCTCGACGGGGCCAAAAAGAAACAGACCTTAGAGGAAACCCGGCGGGCCGTGAGGCTGGCCAGGCAGGCCAAGATCCAGACCATGGGCCATTTCATCTTCGGTTTGCCCGGTGAGACCAGGGAAACCGCTGAACAGACAATCCGCTTCATGCTCGACCTGGACTTGGATTACATGCAGAGTTATTGCGCCGTTCCTTATCCCAAGACGGAACTCGGCGAGATGGCCAAAGCCCGCGGCTGGATCCGCGCCGACAAATGGTCGGAGTACGACTTCGGCGGGAATTCCATTCTCCAAACCGACACTATGACCTGCG
>PMMJ01000151.1 GCA_003162255.1 Acidobacteriaceae bacterium
CTCGGTCACTTTCATCGACGCCAACTCCGCGCCAATACCAGCCCCGACACGGCCGCTCACGACCAGTCCGGTAATGATCGGGCCGGTCTCATGAATAACGGAGAACACGATTGCGGCGGGAAGCAGCGATTTGGCGCCAAATCGCGTCAGGCTGTAACGAGCTTCCAGAGATAGGACCACACCGATGGCGGCGCCGGCCAAGGCGACNNGATCGCCGAACCACTCGAGAAACTTGTTGATCAGGCCCAGAAAAGAGCTCACCAGAGGAAACATGGGCGCGTTTCGTAACTCCGGAAGTGAAGGATCCACGCCTGCGACCGCCATGGATTTCCTGCCGATCACGGAGTTGAACTCGGATCTGGCGCTCCGTGCGCATTGTTCAGGTGCATGCGGTGAAGCAACGAGTGTGGGCCGCTGTAGAAAAATTCCAGGGCGACGTTTCCGCCTGCATAGACCAGCATGTTGTAGTTGCCCATTCGGAAACCGTCCATGGCGTTGTAGCGCCCGGGATACCAACCATAGACGGCGGTCATGGTGCCGGCATACGGAGCGACCAGGGCCGGGAAAGAAAATACCCGATGGCCATCGTCACCACGGCGCGCGGTGAGCGTCGAAAGCAAGGCATGTCTGAGCCGCGGAAACACGCCTTTGCACTCGCAGCGGTAATACATCGCGTCCTCGTGNNGCTTCCGAAAGCGCGTAGCGCGTCGTCGTAGTTACCGCTGCGATGCCGAAGCTGGACGCGACGCGCTTGCCATAACCCTGCGCTCCTTGTCCCCACTCCGGCGGCGAATTATCGATCTGGTTAATGCCCGCGACGATTCCGGCGCCCCCGATGGGATAGGGGCCGATGGCGTCGAAGAGATAGTTGTGGAGCTTCGTTGTCTGCGTCGGACGCATGTACGTCAGATCCGGTGGCGGGGGCGTCGTGGTTACCGACCAGACAGGAGTGGAGGAGTTTCCCGAATCGACCAGCGATTGCGCCTTTGCCAGCGTGGTTAAGGCAGCAAAACACGCGATCGCCAACGATAAGAACGCAAGCCGGCACATCTTCATAAGACTCTCCTTCTCCAGGTCCTTGCCGGTTAGACTTGCCGATCTACCTTCGTCTCAGCGTCCAGCCGATCAATGTTCCCGCAGCAAGACCTATCGCAAACGTCGCCGCTACCGTCAGCACTGGGTTTCGCTGGATGCGCTGCGATGTGTCATTTAAGAATTCTTCGGCAGCATCGCCGCTTTGCTTTACGGCACACCTCACCGCTCCTACGCCATCCTCGATCGCATCGGCAACCGCATTGGTTGCACGACAAGCTTGCTGGGCTGAATCCGCGATGTGTTCCGCCGTTTTTTCCACTACAGTTCGTGACATTGGTTCCCCTCCTGTGGGTTCTGCGAGCCGTGTTAAAACGTCCTTATTCTCCGACCTTCTTTTCAGCGCGGCCGATCCATTTTTGAACCTTGCCGGCGTTCTTTTCCGCTTCCCCTGAGACTTCCACGTTGGGGTCGTTTGTTGCCTTCCCGATCTCTTCCTTAACTTTCCCTTTCACTTCGTGGAGCTTGCCTTGGGTCCGATCTATGGTGCTTGGTTTCATGATTTGCTCCTCTCCTCTTGGAATAAGCTGCGTTGGTGCCAGAGCGTCAATTGCTGCGCGCCATGACTACGCCACTTCTTTCCTTTCAATACTCGCCGGCGCCTGCACCAGCTCGTCAAATAGAGAGCGATAGTGAATCATCGCGGTTCGCAGATCTTCCGTTGTGGCCGCGTTTTTCCCGACCCTCAGCGCGATCTCATGCGCAGACCGGTAGTTCTCCACCACTCGGGGATGGTCGACCGAAATGTCGGCGGCACGCTGATCGAAATCGGATATGGGATAGCCGCGCGCTTTCATTAAAGAGGACACCAAGTCGTCGGCTTCCGTGACTGCGCCCTTTGGGGAATCGACAAAGCGGGACTGGACGGAGTCCCACTGTTTCGAAAAACGCTCACGTTCCAGCGGATCAAGATCGCGAATGCTGAGCTTTTCAACCCGTTTCTCGCGATCCTCCAATTTCGCTTGTGCTTTTCGTTCCGACCCATGCTCCCGCACCGCCCGATCGTACTCGGAACCAAATTTTTCCCGCAGGCCGGCGGTTGCATGCCTGCGTTTTTGCACATACAGCCAAACCAGAATTGCGATGATCAGGATCACCGCGGCGGCGAGCGCAATTATCTTAGGGTCCAGCAGATCGAAGTTCATTGAAGCCTCCGTCAGGAATGTCCACAAAACCAGGTTTGTTCGCGAAGTTCTCTTTGTGGTCAGAACCTTGTCAATCGCCAGTATCAGACTTTAGGCTGCGGAAGACTGGTCAGAATTGACCGCCTTATCAAGCCGCCTCAATTAAGCATTGCCGTGCATCCGGCCGACAGCTTGCCTTCGACGCTACTGAACTCGCCGCGACGCAACAGAACGCGTCCCAAAAAAGTGAGCGATTTTGCACAGCACCGGCAAAGCAGATGAGCGAACCTGTAGGCTGTCTCCAGAGGAGATGTCTGTCATTCTCTCGGGTTCAATCTCGATCCGGTCAAAGGAAAAAACTATGAAGACGATTCAGTTGTTTGTTGTGTTGCTCGCAATTGGCATCATGGTGGCCTGCACGGCTGCCCCCACCAAGTCGCCTGACGTTTCCGACAGCATCCGTAAATCGCTCGATCAAGCAGGGCTCAAGAACGTCTCCGTCAGCCAGGATCGTGACAAGGGCGTCGTGACCCTCGGCGGACAAGTCGCCAGCGACAGCGAAAAGGCACAGGCCGAATCCGTGGCAAAGTCTCTCGCGGGCGCGCAGGTTGTCGCCAATCAGATTGCCGTGGTTCCCGTGGGCGGAGAGAAAGATGCCAAGGCCGTGAACTCCGATCTGGACAAAGGCATCGAGCAGAATCTGGACGCGGCGCTGATCCAGAACAAGCTGCACGAGCGCGTGAAATACGAAGTGAAGAGCGGCGTAGTCACGCTGACTGGAGAAGTAAACTCGCAGGCTAAGCGCGCGCTTGCCGAGCAGGTGGCGACCGCAGTGCCCAACGTTCTGCAAGTGGTGAACGATCTGCAGGTGAAAAATCAGAAAGCCAGCTCAGCACAATAGGAGCTGCGGAACTGACGCGAGCTAGAGAAGGGAGGGTGGCCGCAGGGCTGCTCTCCCGCCAAGCGAGTAAACCGGAGTCTCGGGCGAAAACCGCCACGGCTAACTCGATAAGGAGATGATATGTCATTTGGACTTTATGCGATTGGGTTCGCAATCCTGATTGCCGGATTGACTTACGCCGCGTACTTAGTGCATATGCCCGCGCATTGGATTGTGGTGGGCGCGATCGTGCTGTTAGGCGTTGGAATTCTGTCGGCGGTTAAGGCGACGCGCCAGAAAGATCCTTCGGAATAGCGGTATTGCCGGAGTCCGTGCCGGTTGCAACGTTACGATAACGCTACGATGCTCCTCACGCGATACTACGTGGTGTGGTATAGTGGTCGTGAGGTGGTTGCCGCCTTCTCCTCTTTCAGGTTCCCTGAACTAAGTCAGCCCATCTGAAGTTAGCTCTCCTTAGGCTTCCCAGAAAGCGGTGCCCCATGCCTACGAGCGCGATCCTGCGCGAAGTGCAGCAGCTTTACAACGTGAGCGACCGTCTCGACTCGCTGGCGGAGCAACATCCGCTGGTCTCGCAAGCGCTCATCACGATCTCCGGAAGCGTTCGCAACACGGCCACGTTGTTGGAGGTGCTGGTCGTGACCAAGATGGCGCCGGTTGCCGGATTTGATCCAGCCGATGCCTGAGTTGCCCCGCTGCTGTGATCGGGGCGTGGGCTTCAGGATTGTCATGCGGTAAGCTAGCCGTTATAGGTTAGCAGGCTGCGAAAAAGTAAGTGATGCACTTGATTTTGGGTGGCGCAGCGGTTTACCGCTGCGGTAAGTGCACTGCTTTGAATCCGGCTTCAGCCGCTGAGGGCTGACAACCCAAAGCAGCCCACCTCGCTTCGAACACTTAATCCCCACCTACCCTGGCGGGCGACCGATAACCTATTTTCGATTTGTAACTCAGCTCGCGAGTTGGCCTTCCATCTTTTCGCCGGAAGGGACGGCTTGGCTGCTGTGCGTGGAAAACTCGAAAATAAGATAGATGGCAAGCAGCGTAAAGGTCCAGTCGATGGGATAGCGATAGCGCGTATTGGCCTCGAGGAAATAGTAGACCAGGGGATACGCGATCCATACGCACAACAGAATGGACCCCAGAGCAAGATGGCGGCGCAGCGCGAGCCAAAGTCCTGCGGCGGCCAGCAGAGTCCAAGGCATCAAGAGGATGGACTTCACGGGTTGCGGCTTGGACGGCATGAACCAGAAAAATAAAGTTCTTTCCAGCGTCAGCCTCGCGAACTCACGCCTATCAGCCCGTGGCAGAACTACTGAA
>PMMJ01000394.1:0-53200 GCA_003162255.1 Acidobacteriaceae bacterium
GAAGTTCTCTACGTGTCCCCGCTCAAAGCGCTCGGCAACGACATCCAGAAAAATCTTGAAATCCCACTGGGAGAGATTCTGCAAATGGCTGGCGATCGCGGCCTGCTGATGCCCGAGATACGGGCGGCCGTGCGCACCGGCGACACGCTGATGAAAGACCGCCGCCTGATGCTGAAACGCCCGCCGCACATTCTGGTTACGACGCCCGAGTCGTTCTACATCCTGCTGACAGCGGAGAAGAGCCGCGCCATTCTGCGCGATGTCGAGACCGTGATTGTGGATGAAATTCACGCCGTGGCCGATGACAAACGCGGCGTGCATCTTGCGCTTTCGCTGGAGCGGCTGGACGCGCTGACGCATCGCCCGCCGGTGCGCATCGGGCTTTCCGCGACGCANNGAGATTTACGAGCGCATCGTGCAACTGGTGAATGCGCACCGCTCGACGCTGGTCTTCGTGAACACGCGGCGGCTGGCCGAGCGCGTTGCCCATCACCTGGGCGAGCGGCTGGGCGAAGAAAACGTGGCCGCGCATCATGGGAGTTTGTCGCGCAAGCTGCGCCTGGAGGCGGAGCGAAGGCTGAAAGAAGGCCAGATAAAAGTTCTGGTGGCGACGGCATCGCTCGAACTTGGCATTGACATTGGAACGGTGGACTTGGTGTGCCAGATCAGTTCGCCGCGTTCGATTGCGGTTGCTTTGCAGCGCGTGGGGCGGTCGGGCCACTGGCGCGGCGCGATCCCCAAGGGAAGATTTTTTGTCACCACGCGCGACGATCTAGCGGAATGCGCCGTGCTGGTGCGGGCAATTCGATTGGGCGAACTCGACCGGCTGATTTTTCCGGAAGCCTCGCTGGATGTGCTGGCGCAACAGATCGTGGCGTGCTGCGCGGCTTCGGGCAGCGCCGCGACGGCGAACAAATCGGGTGATCAATCCGAACTTGATGCAAGCGACGGATGGGACGAGGAGGAGTTATTCGCGCTCGTGAAGCGTGCCTATCCCTATCGCAATCTCGCGCGCGAAACTTTCGACGCCGTGGTGGCAATGCTTTCCGAAGGAATCGCCTCGCAGCGAGGCCGCTATGGCGCTTACCTGCATCACGATCGCATCAACCGCAAACTGCGAGCGCGGCGCGGGGCGCGCCTGGCGGCGATCACGGGCGGCGGCACGATTCCCGACAACGCGCTGTTCACGGTGGTGGCGGAACCGGAAGGCGTTGTCGTGGGCACGGTGGATGAAGATTTCGCCACCGAAAGCATGGCGGGAGAAGTCATGCTGCTGGGGAATACGTCGTGGCGCATCCGGCGAATCGAATACCGGACGGGACGTTTGCTGGTGGAGGATGCGCATGGGGCGGCGCCCGGCATTCCGTTCTGGCTAGGCGAGGGGCTGGCGCGAACTTCGGAACTTTCATTGCTGCTCGGCGAGTTGCGCAAAGAAATCAGCGACCGCTTGCCGGGAGTGGTTCCCGTGGAAGGATGGCGAAATTTGCCCGTGGTGGCCGATGCCGTGAGTTGGCTGCGCGAAGAATGCGGGCTCGATCTATCGGGCGCCGAGCAACTGATCCAGTACGTGCTCGAAGGCCGCGCCGTGCTGGGCGATGTCCCGACGCAAACGACGATCATCGCCGAAAGATTTTTTGACGAGGGTGGCGGGATGCAGTTGATCATCCACGCGCCCTTTGGCGGGCGCATCAACAAAGCCTGGGGATTGGCTCTGCGCAAGCGCTTCTGCCGCGGTTTCAATTTCGAACTGCAGGCCGCCGCCACCGACAACGGCTTGAACATCGCGCTCGCCGAACAGCATAGTTTTCCGCTGGCAGATGTGTTTCAATTTCTGGCTCCAGAGAGCATGCCGCCGATCTTAGAGCAGGCGGCGCTGGCTTCGCCGATCTTCCAGACGCGCTGGCGGTGGGATGCGACGCGAGCCCTGGCTCTGCTGCGTTTTCAGGGCGGCAAGAAAGTTCCGCCGCAGATTCAGCGCATGCGCTCCGACGATCTGCTGGCCTCGGTTTTTCCCGATGTAGCAGCGTGCTTCGAGAACATCGAAGGCGACATCAAGATCCCCGGCCATCCGCTGGTACGTGAGGTAATGAAAGACGTACTCACCGAGGCGATGGATATGGAAGGGCTCGCCGAGGTCTTGCGCGGAATCGAACAGGGACGGATTCGTTGCCTGACGGTGGATACGCCCGTGCCTTCGCAGTTCTCGCACGAAATTCTCAATGCGAATCCGTACGCGTATCTGGATGATGCGCCGCTTGAAGAGCGCCGCGCTCGCGCGGTCGAAATGCGGCGAGTGTTGCCCGCGTCCGTACTCGAAGAGGTCGGCGCGCTCGATCCCGTGGCCATCGCGCAGGTGCAGGAAGAGGCGTGGCCCGATGTGCGCGACTCGGATGAACTGCAGGATGTGCTGCATACGCTGGTGATGGTGCCGAAGAACATTTCTCAGTTCCCGGTTCTCAGCTCTCAGCAACGGATGACGGCCAATTGGAAGAACTTCTTTGAGAGGTTGCAGAGCGAGAATCGCGCGATTGTGGAGGAGGCTGCAGGCCAGCAATATTGGGTCGCGGCTGAGCGGCTCGAATGGTTCCGAGCAATTCATCCAGCGGGGACGTGGCTTCGCTCCGTCCCGGCCGGGCAGAGCCCCGCCACCACACAAGCTGATGACGCGGTGCTGGCCGCGGTTCAAGGATGGATGTCACATCTCGGCCCTACCACCGCATTGGAGATTGGCGAGTTGCTGGGACTGCGGGCGGCTGAGATTGAGAAAGCTTTACTCCGCATCGAGGCAAGCGGAGCAATTCTGCGCGGCAAGTTCCGTCCCGCCGATTCGCGCACAGCGAGGTCCACCGAACCCGAAACCGAGTGGTGCGAGCGGCGTCTCCTGGCTCGCATTCATCGGCTGACGGTCGCGACCCTGCGCAAGCAGATCGAGCCCGTCCCCGCAGCGCAGTTTATGAGCTGGCTTTTACGTTGGCAGCACATCGCTCCGGGCACGCAGGTGCGGGGCGAGCATGGCACGCTGGAAGTGATCCGGCAGTTGCAGGGGTTTGAAATTCCCGCGAGTGCGTGGGAACGGTTCGTGCTGGCACGCAGGATTTCCGACTACGATCCGGCGCACCTCGATCAGTTGTGTCTGACCGGCGTAGTCGGATGGGGCCGCCTGTCGCCGCATCCCGCGACTCTGGAAGAGGCGGGAAACGATGAACACCGGCGGCGAGTCATTCCGACACGCGTCGCGCCGATTGCATTCTTTGTGCGCGAAGATGCCGACTGGCTTCGTCCACACCACCCTGGGGTGGACGATTCTGCCACTTCGTTCTTAAGTCCCGTGGCGCAGGCGGTGCTCGAACTTCTGAAGCAGCGAGGCGCGCTGTTCTTTCCCGACATGGTGCGTTCGACGGGCCGGCTCAAAGCGGAAATCGAAACCGGACTTTGGGAACTGGTCGCTGCGGGCTTGGTGACCGCTGACGGATTCGAGAACCTGCGCGCGCTGGTGACGCCGAAAGGCACGTCGGGCAGCGGGATTGGGAAGATGCGGCGGCCGCGTCATGCGCCGGGACGGTGGTCGCTGTTGCACACCGAAGGCGCCGATCGCGACCGCAGCGTGGAGTCCTGCTGCTGGATGTTGTTGCGGCGGTATGGCGTCGTCTTCCGCGATCTGCTGGCGCGCGAAACCAATCTGCCGCGATGGCGTGATTTGCAGATTGGGTACCGTCGGCTTGAGGATCGCGGCGAAGTTCGCGGCGGGCGCTTCGTCGATGGATTTCTGGGAGAGCAGTTCGCGCTTCCGGTCGCCGTCGAATCATTGCGTGCCCATCGCAAGCTGCCACAGAATGCGAGTGGCGAGCGCGTCGTCATCGCGGCCGCCGACCCGCTGAACCTCGTAGGAATCATTGTTCCCGGCGAGCGCATTCCGGCGATCTCAGGGAAGAGCGTTACGTTTCGCGATGGAGCGTGGGACGCGGAGGATGCGCTGCTGGCCTCCGGGTATTAAGCCAGCTTGCCTTCTCGCACGAGCCACTGGGTCGTCATTCCGAGCGAAGCGAAGGACCTTGTGGATTCCGCGGCCAAATACAAAGGTCCTTCGCTTCGCTCAGGATGACAGGCTAAACTTAGATGGCGAATTGGCGGCCGCACACCAGTTCCCCCCCCGAGCTCCCTCATGGCAAATCTANNTCGTCACCCTCCTTGACGAAAAATTTCGACAAATGCAGATAAAGAGTAAGCAGGCCCTGGCCGTGGTCGATGACCACGCAATTCCCTTCAAAGAACAGTGGCCGCGCCAGAATCACGTGGCCGCTATTGACGGCTGCTACCGAGGTTCCACTAGGGACGCGGAAGTCGAGCCCTTGATGCGTACTCTGCACAGACCCGTTAAAGACGCGCTCGACTCCGAACACNNAACGCGCGGATAACGTTGGTGTTCCACTCGAATTTTCTTTTCGAAGGAGATGGCTGGTCCGGCTTGGCCCAAGGAAGTTTCGGCGTGAAGCACGATGGGATAGGCTCCCGGCTTGGTTTCAAGACTGACTCCGGCGAGCGCGAACCATACTTTGTGGCTGGCATCGTAGCTGAACGCGATCTCGTGTCCCAGCCAGTTGCCTGAAAGCGAGCGAACCGGCTTCGGCGTGGTGACGCGGAAAAGCACCGGAGTTCCGTTGACCAGACGGGCGGGTTGGTTGATGAGAGTCCAGCGAGCAACGGTAGCGCCCGATAAGTGCGCGGCCAGCGCTAGCGGCATAAGCGCAACGATTGCAACGAAATGGAAGAGGCGTTTGCGCATCGCGGTTTCACCGGCCGCGGAGTCAGTCCAGTTCCTGAAGGGGCTTCGGTTCCGAAGCACTGGCGGCATCGCTAAAGCGATGCCCTGATACGAAACCTTGGGATCTTCCGTGGCCTGTTCAGGCTAGCATTTCACGCGCAGAACATACATACTGCCGGCATGATGCTACTGTTGCTCATCGGGATGCTGGCCGTGCACGACAGCGCTACGAAGGCGGACCAGGTGATCGTCGTGAAGAGCCAGCGCACTCTGACTTTACTCTCGCATGGCAAGGTTCTGCGCACTTACAAAGTGGCTCTTGGAGGCACTCCGGTTGGCGCCAAAGAGCAGCAGGGAGATCACAAGACTCCGGAGGGGCGGTACATCCTCGACCGCCGCAACGCGAAGAGCCGCTTCTACAAATCGATTCACGTTTCCTATCCGAATGAGCAGGACAAAGAGCGAGCGGCCCGGCGCGGAGTTTCTCCCGGTGGCGACATCATGATTCATGGCCTGCCGAACGGCTTCGGATGGTTGGGCGCCACGCATCGAGCGCAGGACTGGACGGATGGATGTGTCGCGGTGACGAATCAGGAAATAGACGAAATCTGGGGACTTGTGCCAGATGGAACTCCCATCGAAATCCGACCGTAGTGCCGCGAACTTTCTCCCGTACTCCCTGCCGAATTAAGATAATTACCATGCAAAACGCTACTCCGGCGGCGATCGCGGCGCTGGCCCTGGAACTCATACCGGCAGTCGCGTTTGGGATTGCCGGGAGGCGCATTGGGCGGTCATGCGCCCGCTGGCCGTCAGCGTTACGAAATGCCTTACCAGTACTCTGCGTGCTGCCTTACGTTTTGATTTCCTGGTCGCAGCAGATGTTTTCGTGGCGATGGTGCGCTCTTTACGCGGCGCTGCCGGTGGCGATCGCCTGGCTGCTGGGGCAGGCTGTAATTGCCGATCCAGAACAACGCGGCAATTGGCGAGACGCGATCGTGCTGCTGACGCTGGGGCTGGCGGTTGATTTGCGCTGGTTTGAGCGGGCTTGGCCGAGCGGGCTCACGGGCCTCGGGAAACTGCTCCTCGTCGATGCGGCGCTGTACGGATTCATCGCGATCCGGCAACTGCGCGGGTCGGGTTTCGACTTTCACTTCCGCTGGAGCGATTGGAAGACTGGGCTGCGAGAACTGGCTTTCTTTACGCCGTTTGTTCTGGCGGTGGGGATAGCGCTGGGCTTTCTCCATCCGCACGGCCACGCGCTGCGGCTCTCGATGATTCCGACGTGGATCTATATCTTCATTTTCATTGCGGTTCCGGAGGAACTTTACTTTCGCGCATGGGTGCAGAACTTTTTGGAACGGCGGTTGGGACGGCGGGCGGCGCTCGGGATTACGGCGGTGTTGTTCGGGCTCTCGCACTTCAACAAACGATCTGCGCACTTCAACTGGCGCTATGTCTTGCTGGCGAGCGTCGCCGGGATCTTCTACGGCCGGGCATGGCGCCAGCGACGGCGAGTGCCGTGNNCCCATGCTAGCGTAGACGCCATTTGGACGTTCTGGTTTTAGTCCGTTGCCGCGGACATTCAAGTGTAGAGATGGACAAAATGGCAGTTCAGTCGAAGGCTCTCCCTGCGGTCACGACCGCACGCCGCCGATACTTCGTTTGGGCGCAGATCATCGTTGCATTTCTGTTTCTGGAGTTTGCGCTTTGGGCGCCGACGACGGCGATCCGCAATCGCTGGGGTTCCATCGCGATGATCACGATTGTGGTGCTCGTGCTGAGCGACGTGCTGAGCGGCCGGTCGTCGCTCAAGCGCCTTGGCATCGGATTGCCGACAACGTTCGGCGCTACCGTGATGCTGGGGATCGGCCTGGCCACGGTTGTCTTCATGATGACTGTGGTGGATTGTCTGGGCGGACAGATTCCCGCGAATCCGGCCGGGTGGCCGAATTTGCTTTTGGCATGGGGATACGTACTCTGGGCCTTGATTCAGCAATTCATGTTGCAATCGTTTTTTTTCAACCGCTTTGAGGACTTGTATGGAAGCTCGGCTGCGGTTTGGATGGCGTCGACGATCTTTGCCGCCGCCCACTTGCCCAGTCCCATCCTTACTACCGCTACGCTGGTCGGCGCCCTCTTCTTCTGCGAAATGTTTCGCCGCTACCGCAGCATCTATCCTCTTGCGATCGTCCACGCGACACTGGGACTGACCATTGGCCTGGTTACGCCCGACAGTCTGCTGCATCACATGCGGGTGGGGATTGGGTATCTGCGGTACTAGATTGTGTGCGAGTCGCGGGTAATCTGGGAGCCAATTGGAACCCACTTGCGGCCGGGTGCGTATTAGAGAGCATGGAGAATTCCACTTCATCCATCCGTACTGGAAGATACGTGGGCGCCTACTTCGCGCTTTGGGCGTTGGCCTTCATCGTGCTGCGTCGCTCGGAGAGGTTCGAGGTCAGCGAGGCACTCCCCGCACTGGTGATTCTCGGGGTGATATTCCCTGCGCTTGCGATGCTGGCCACACGTCGAGTGTCGGCGCTGCACTATGTTGTACGCCGGCCCGGAATCGAAACCGCGGTTCTGGTGATGTATCTGGGGGGGATCGCATGGGTGCTTGTCTCGGGATTCGGCCGCGTAGCACGCATTGGGACGGAGCCCTTGCACTCGCTTGTGCTGCTCGGCGTAAAGCTCATGGTATTTGTCGCCTTTCCCACGGCGATTGCAATGGCCGTGGGCCACTACAGGATCGCTGAGCTTGTGCCGATTTCGCTGAGCTGGCATGCGCTTCGTCCGGCGCTGTGGATGTCGCTAGCGGCTCTCCTCATGCAATCATTGCTAGGGCGCGGGCTGCACGACATTCGGGAAGCACATGTGCCGGTGTGGGTTCTGGCTGTCGCTACGCCCCTCAGCTTTATCTGGTTGACGGTTGAAGTTGGAGTTGTCGAGGAGTTTTTCTTCCGCGTGCTGCTGCAGGAGCGACTTGCGGCGGTGTTGCGGTCGCCGTGGGGCGGGCTGGTGGTGGCAGCAGTGCTCGCTTGCCGGTCTGTTCCTCGGCGTCTTGTGGATGCGAACGAAGAATTTCGCGGTGCTGGTCATCGTGCACGCCGCTGGCGACCTCCTGCCCAACCTTGTGCCCTGGGTAAAAGCATTTCATCTGACGCGATAGCGGTCGACTCCCTTGTCAAACTAACTGACAGCCTTGCGATGGAACTGCCGCAGCCCGATGCCCAAGAACAGCGCGTCAAAGACCGTCAGTGCTACGAACACGGCCAGCACCGGAAGATGCGGGAACTGAGGTACGAGCGTGCCTCGCAGGCCTTCGCTGGCGTACACCAGAGGGTTCACCAGGACGACTCGCTGGAGGATGGGAAAGTGTGCTAACGCGCTCCATGGATAATAGGTACAGCCAAAAAAGATCATTGGAGTCAGGACCATGCTGAACATGAGACCGATGTGGTTCTGGCTCATGCTGCAACCAAGAGCCAGACCGCCGCACGCCGAGAAAAGCGCCACCAGCAGCGTAACGCAGGCAAAGCTTAGCGGAGAACGCAGGTTCAGCCCTACTCCCGGACGAAGCAGCAGCCACCCGGCCGGAATCACCGCTAGTCCGGCGATCAACGCTTGGAACGTGCCAAAGAATACTTTCTCAATCGCCAGCCACGAGATTTCTATCGGCGCTAGCAAGCGGTCTTCGATCTCGCGAGTGAACTGAAATTCACCAATCAGAGGCATCGCGACCGCCCAAACGCCGGTGAACACCATGCTGATCGCCATGATCCCGGGCAACAGCAGGCTCTTGTATTGGGGAGGCATGTAGCCGCTCGATACCATCACTCGTCCGAAGATGAACACAAACATCAACGGCTGCAGAAAAGTCTGCATCAGCGAAGGGACGAGGTTTCGGCGAGCGACATGAGCATCGCGCCCGAGCAGCGCCAGAAAAGTCTTCCAGTTCATTCCCGCAAACTCCTTCCGGTGTGGTGCAAGAAGAGATTCTCCAGGCTGGGCTCCAGGATGTGCACGTCGCACAATTCGACAGAGCCGCTGGAGGCAAGATTGGCAATCTCAGAAACCAGCGAGCCTCCACGGTCGGCGTACACGTCGGCGGAGTTGTCACCGGTTGCATCCGAACTCGCGTCATTCTTCCTGTCCGTGTTCGTGCGCACCTCCCTTACACCCGGCAAGGTCTGAAGACGCTGCAGTAGTTCCGGAGAGTGCTGGCCGAAGCGCAAGCGCAGCAGATAGCCGCCAGGCACCGAAGCCTTCAGCTCGCGGGGCGTGCCAAGCGCGATATTGCGGCCGTGATCGATGATCGCCAGACGCTGGCACAAGGCGTCGGCCTCTTCCATATTGTGCGTAGTCAGAAGGATGGTCTTGCCGCGCTGGTTGTATTCGCGGATGATTTCCCAGAGGAGCAATCGGGTTTGCGGGTCGAGGCCGGCGCTGGGCTCGTCCAGAAAAAGTACTTGCGGGTCGTGCATCATGGCGCGCGCAATGGAGAGACGCTGCATCATGCCGCCGGAGAATCCGCGCACCATCTGATCGGCACGGTCGCGGAGCTTGAAGCGATCGAGTAGCGTGTCCGCACGCTTCGCTCGCTCCTCGGAATTGAGGCCGAAATAGGCGCCGTGGAAGAGCAGAATCTCTCGAGCGGTGAGAGAGAAGTCCAGATTCGGACGCTGCTGAACCACTCCAATCAGCCGCTTGACCACGACCTGCTCCGCCCACACATCGTGCTCGCCAATCCACGCCTGGCCGTCCGTCGGTCGCACGCGCGTGGTCAGGATTCCGACCGTCGTCGACTTGCCCGCGCCGTTCGGCCCCAGCAGTCCGAAGATCTCTCCGGGCGAGATCTCAAGCGAGATGCCGTCGAGAGCAACGATCTGCGGCTTGGGTTGTTTCTTCCCTCTGCCGGGCGCTACGCCGAAACCGAAGCCGCCACCGGCGGCGGAAGGCGGCGGTGAAGTGTAGATTTTGCGTAAGTCACGAGTCCGAATTCCAGCCAGCATACCGAAGTCCCCAACCCCCGAAGTGCGTACCCAGAAAGATTCCGAACAGCATACCAAACCGGGCAGCGATGCGTCCTCGGAATGGCAAGAAAAAGTCACAAAACTCTACAGTACAGGACGGGCGAGAACGGTATCATCCCACTAAGACAGCGCCGAATGTCTGCGCGACGCCATGAAGAATTCCGTTCTTCGATCTCCGGCCATCAAGGGCAGGCTGCGCCCGCAATTCGTCTTCCCGTTCCTCTTCTTGTTGCATGTTGTTGTGTTTACCCCGAATCTATCGCTGGGGCAAGCGGCTGCGCCTGCGAATGGAGAGCGCACCATTCACGGCGTGGTGAAGTCGGGAAATATGCCAATTCCTGGCGCTGGAGTTTCCGCGGCGAATACCGCCACCAAGGAACAAGTCGTTACGTCGACGGATGTGGACGGCAGTTACTGGCTACGGATTCCCGCCGATGGCCACTATACCGTGCGCGTGCAGATGGCGGCGTTCGCCGCGAGCGCACACGAAGCGGTCTTGGATGCAACCCATCAGGATGTGCAGGCAAATTTTGAACTGATGCTGCTGTCGCGGGCGCGCGAGGCTGGCAACGATCGAGACCAGCAGCGGCGGGCGAATGCTGCCGGACGTGGCTTTCAGAATCTTTCCGTGTTTCAAAGTGAAGCGGGGCAGGATGCGGCAGGTGGTTCGGCAGGTGGCTCGATGAGCGATGTAGCGCCCGCTGGGATGCCAGTTCCGGGGATTGCGCCGAATAGCGCCACGGAATCTGTCGCGGTTGCGGGCAATACTACCAATTCGTTCAATGCCATGAGCGCTGACGAAATGCAGCAGCGCTTCAACGACTCCCGCCAGCAGGGTGCAGGGTTCGGAGGCGGAGGCGGATTTGGCGGTCCGGGGGGTGGTCGCGGAGGCGGAGGCTTCGGTGGCGGAGGGCCGATGGTTTTCGGTCGGCGCGGGTTTGACATCAATCGCCCGCATGGATCGGTATATTACGGCGTCGGCGACTCGGCGCTGAATGCATCACCGTTTGCGCTCACCGGTCAGCCCTCGGAAAAGCCAGCGTATGTGCAGAATAGTTTCGGGGGTTCAGTGGGCGGACCGCTGAATATTCCGCATATCTACCACGGCGGGACCAAGACTTTTTACTTCATCAACTTCAATGGAAGGCACGGAGAAAATCCTTTCGATCAGTTTTCGACTGTGCCAACGCTGGCCGAGCGGCAGGGAGACTTTTCGGGAATCGATTACACTTCGGGGTCCGCGCAAGGGCAGCAGGTACAACTCTTCAATCCCGTGACCAACACTCCTTACGCCAGCAACATCATTCCGGGATTCAGTTCACAAACGTGTCCATGGACGGGGCCGTCCAGCGGTACAGCGGCGGGTTTGCTGCAATATATTCCGTGTCCGAACTTTCAGGGAAGCAACTATCAGAACTTCCACTTTGTGACTTCCGCCACCAGCGACAGCGACGACCTGAACATTCGTGTGAACCACAGCTTTGGCGCAGCGCCCGCGGGCGGACGCCGAGGCGGAGGTGGAGGCCGCAACGCTGCGCGCAACAGTCTGCAGATCGGTTTCCATTACCATCAATCGACGGCTACGCTAACGAATCCGTTTCCGAGCGTCGGTGGCAGCACAACCGTGCGCAGCTTTGACGTTCCGGTGTCTTACACGCGCAGCATCGGAAAGCTGACTAACATTGCTCGCGCGGACTTTAACCGCAACCGGACGCGCACGCAGAATCTCTACGCTTTCAATAACGATGTTACGGGCACGTTGGGAATCACGGGAGTTTCGCAGAATCCGTTCGACTGGGGATTGCCGAATCTATCATTCACAAATTTCGGCAGCCTGCAGGACACGACTCCGCAGCTTAACCGAAGCCAGACCTATACCTTCTCCGACAACGTAATCTGGAATCACGGCAAGCACACCTGGCGCTGGGGCGGAGATTTCCGGCGTGTGCAGGTGAATCCGGAAACGGACAGTAATCCGCGGGGCTCGTTTGTTTTTACCGGTCTCAATACCTCGCAGCTCGACGGCAGCGGGAACCCCGTACCGGGCACCGGATATGACTTTGCCGACTTTCTGATCGGATTGCCCCAGCAGACTTCCGTGCAGTTTGGAGAAGGTAATCACTTTCGCGGCAACTTCTGGGATTTATATGCGCAAGATGAGTGGAAGGTGCGCGCCAACCTGACGCTCAATCTCGGGGTGCGCTACGAGTACGTTTCGCCGCTGACGGAAATCAACAACCGCATCGTGAACCTCGACCTTTCTCCCGGCGTGCTGAATCCGACGTTGCCGCTGGGCATGATGCCGGTGACGCCGATCCAGCCGGGGCAATCGGGGCCATACAGCGGCAGCCTGCCGAACGGCCTGGTGCGACCAGATCGCGACAACTTTGCGCCGCGCATTGGCTTCGCCTGGAAACCGCTTCGCAACACCGTAGTGCGTGCCGGATATGGCATCAACTACAACACGGGCGCGTATCAGGGAATCGCACAGCAACTCGCCTATCAGCCGCCGTTCTCCACTGCGGCAACCAACGTTGAGCCGCTGCCTCCCACGTATCCTCCAACGCTGACGCTGCAAAGCGGGTTTCCAACCGCCAGCGGCATCACCAATAGTTATGCGGTGAATCCGAATTACCGGCTGGGCTACGTGCAGATTCGCAATCTCGACATTCAACAGCAGATTCGCCCCACGTTGCTGCTGAATCTTGACTACACAGGAACCAAGGGAACGGATCTCGACATCCTGGAAGCGCCGAACCGAACCGCGAGTGGGATTCGCATTCCGCCGAATGTTGAGGTCGTTGACGCCTTCACCTACGAAAATTCAGTGGCGGACTCGGAGGCCAACGCGGCATCGGTGCGACTGCGCAAGCGTTTGTCGGCAGGATTCGCGATCGGGGGCACCTACACATTCTCCAAGTCGCTCGACGATGCATCTTCCATCGGCGCCGGAGCAACCTCGGGCGCGAATACACCCGGCCTTGGCGCGGGAGGCACCGGCGCTGGCGGAGGCGGTTCATCGGGCGGAGGCGCGGCCAACGTCGCGCAAAATCCTTTCGATCTATCGGCGGAGCGCGGGCTCTCCAGCTTCAACCAGACCCATAAGTTCACCGCGGATTATTTGTATGAGCTGCCCTTTGGCCATGACAAGCGCTGGCTAACGGGAAACAGCCCGTTGCGCGCCGTTTTTGGCGACTGGCAATGGAGCGGCGACTGGACGATCGCGTCGGGGCTGCCGTTTACTCCACGGTTCCTGAATGAGATCAGTGACGTGAATGGTGGAACCAACGGTACTCTGCGGCCGAATTTGGTACCCGGGCAATCGGTTAGCCTGCCGAACCCTTCGATTGCGGAGTGGTTCAACATCACTGCATTTTCGAAACCGCCCACGGGCACCTACGGCGATGCGCGGCGCAACAGCATCATCGGACCGGGCAGCAAAGTGTTTGACATGGCATTCACAAAAATCTTTCCGCTGAAGGAGGCGCGGGTGCTGGAGTTCCGGGCGCAGGCCACCAACATTTTTAACCTGGTGAATTACTCCTCAATCGATACCAGCGTGACCTCGCCAACCTTTGGCCGGGTTACCGCGGCGGGGGCCATGCGACAGTTCACGATTACGTCACGCTTTCGTTTTTGAGGTGGATGCTACTGCGGGAAACGCTCTAGAAGAAGATGGTTATGACTCTCACTCCAAACCGATTCGCTAATAAGGCCGTAGCGCTACTGCTGGCGTTTGTGCTCCTGTGCCCCGCTTTGCCTTCGCAGCAGCAAACCGGATATGTGTTTCACGCGGAATCGGATCTTGTGCTGGTGAACGTGACGGTGAGGGACAAGAGCGGAAAGTTTGTGCCGGGATTGAAGCCGGAAGATTTTACAATTCTCGAGGACAACAAGCCGCAGAAGATTGTGTCCTTCGATGTAGAGAACGTCGATGCCGTGCCCGCTTCGGATGTGGCGCAGGCAAAGCCGCTGCTGGAGTCGCCATCTGGGCAGACAAGTCCGGCGGCTTCCGCGGCGGATTTGTCGGCCCAGTTCAAAGACCGGCGACTGATTGTTTTATTCTTCGATCTCTCGGCCATGGAACCGGACGAAATTGACCGGGCGGTTACGTCCGCCGACCGCTATGTCGATACCCAAATGGCTCCCGCGGACCTGGTATCGATTGTTTCGCTGGGAAGTTCGCTGCTGGTGAATCAGGACTTCACTGCGGACCAGGCACTTCTAAAAAAACAGTTGCAGGCATTCAGTTCGGGCAGCGGCCAGGGCTTCGAAGAAGGCACCACGGGAACGACCGAAGGGACGCCCGACACGGGGCAGCCATTTACCGCCGACGATACGGAATACAACATCTTCAATACCGACCGGCGGCTGGAAGCGTTGCGCTCGGTGGCGGAAAAGCTGGCGCACGTGCAGCAGAAGAAGTCGCTGATCTACTTTTCCAGCGGCATGGACCGCACCGGCATCGAGAATCAATCGGAACTGCGGGCGGCAGTGAACGCGGCGGTGCGCTCCAACCTGGCGATTTACACTATGGACATGCGCGGCCTGCAGGCGCTGGTGGCGGGCGGAGAAGCACAGAACGCCAGCCTCCGCGGCGTTTCGGCGTATTCGGGACAGGCGACGCTCAACACGTTGAACTCCAATTTCACCACGCAAGAGACGCTGGTGACGCTGGCCAGCGATACCGGCGGCCGTGCTTTTCTCGACTCTAACGACTTCAGCAAGATTTTCACGGGAGTGCAGCAAGATACGTCGACTTACTATCTGCTCGGCTATCACAGCACAAATTCCGCGCGCGACGGCCGTTACCGTCACATCGTAGTAAAAAGCAACGCAAAGAGCGACTTGCATGATTTGAAGATCGATTACCGCCGCGGTTACTACGCGCCCGCGGATTATCAGCATTCGACCAAGGACGACAAGGAGCGGCAACTGGAGGAGGAACTTGCATCTGAGTTACCTGCCACCGATTTTCCACTGTATCTGGGCGTCGCCTACTTCCGGCTGGATGATAACAAGTTCTTCGTTCCCATCTCGCTGGTGGTGCCGGGCTCGCAAATTCCCTTCGTCCGCAGCAGCGACCGCGACAAGGCAACGCTCGATGTGATTGGAATGGTGCTCGATAGCGAGCGCCAGCCCTTGAATAGAATTCGCGACACCGTGAAACTCGCCGTGAGCACATCGGCCGAAGTGCAAAAAAAGAATGTGCAGTATGACACGGGTATGAGCCTGCTGAGCGGCAAGTACCACCTGAAATTTGTGGTGCGCGAGAATCAGACGGGCAGCATGGCGTCGTTCGAAACCGACATCGAAGTGCCGGAGTTGAAGGCATGGCCGCTGAAGATGAGTTCTGTGGTGCTCGCCAGCCAGATCGAAACGGCAAAGAAGACCGCGAACCTGAACCCGTTGGTGCACGATGGTTCCGAGATCATTCCGAACATCACGCATGTTTTCTCGTCCGCGCAGCATCTCTTTCTTTACTATGAGGTGTACGATCCGACGCGATCGGCGGCCGCGGATTCCGCAAGGAACCAGGACAGCAAGCCCGGCATCCGGGTTTTGTCCAACGTCGCTTTCTTCCAGGGCAAAGTCAAAGCCTACGAGAGTTCTCTGGTGGAGTTGACGGAATTGAATGCGCGCGAGCGGAAGGCTGCCGTCTTCCAGTTAGACGTGCCTCTGACATCGCTCAAGCCCGGCTTTTATACCTGCCAGGTAAATGTGATCGATGACGCCGGCGGCCACTTCCTGTTTCCGCGGCTTGCCTTGCTCGTCCGGCAAGAGACTGCGAGCGCTGCGCGCTGAAAACGAATTAACTAGCTAAGTTGTCGTTTACCGGTCAAGCCAGCCGCCGTATCTGGAGCTAATTACTTTGTGTGTAACTCCCTTCCTTAACTCCAACCACATCTCCGTCGCGCTTCGCCTTTTCTGGCTTCGAGTCATGCAGATAATCGACGCGAAGGGTGAGAATCTCGAAGGGATGGATGGGCACGGTCAGTTGATCGCCGGTAATGGTCAGCGGCGATCCCAGCGGCTGTTCGAGAAGGTTAGTTAAGATGGCGCCCGTGGCTCCCTTAGGTATGGTGAACGTCACGTTGCTGGACTTACCCGCCCACTCATACGCGTGAAAGATAAGACTGTCGCTGTCCTCCGCCTTCTTCATCGCCGTCAGCACGACATTCTCCGGCTGGACCGACGCAAACGAATGCTCCAGAGGCAGCGAGCCGGCGTGTGCTGCAATCTGCATGGCTTGCAGTGGATAGTTGTACTCATAGCCATGCCGAACGGTAAGGGCCTGCTTCCAGTCGCCCGCGTGTGGATAAAGAGCGTAGCGGAAGTGATGGTGGCCGCGATCGGCCTCCGGATCCGGCCAAACCGGCGAACGCAGCAGCGTGAGGCGCAGCACATTGCCCTGATCGTCGTATCCAAACTTGGATTCATTGATCAGGCTGAAGCCATGCTGTCCGTCGCCAAGATCGGCCCAGCGTTGCGCAGGGACTTCGAACTGCGCCTTCTCCCAACTGTTGTTCCGCGTCGTGGGGCGTTCAATGCTGCCGAAAGGAATCTCGTATGTGGCCTGGTTGCTGGTTGCGGCCAGCGGAAAGGCGGCCTTCAGCAGAACGTGGGTCTCATGCCAGTCGATGTCGCTCACCACATCGACTTGATCGGCTCCGGCATACAAAGTGATGTCTTGGACGAACTTCGAGTTTTGCCAGACGCGCGATACGCGAATCACAGCGCGCAACGGACCCTTTTCGATCAGCTCCACTGAATCCACGGTATCGATCGGCGTCATGTGATCGAACGCGCCCGGGTCGATGTTCCACGCATCGTAATCCTTGGGGGTGTCCTTAAAGGTTTGCAGTTGGTTGCCGCAGGCGCCGGCGGCCAGCGACTCGAAGTTGGAGCGCTTGTCGAAGAGGCTGGTGATGCAGTCGGTCTTCGGATCCACCGTGACCCGCAGGTTCGCATTCTCCATGGTCAGGCCGCTGACCTTCAGATCGGTGGCCGCCGGCCTTGCGCCGGGAACGACATGAAGAGTGGTGTAGCCCATCGAGGGCACGTTCTTAACGTCCACCAGCAGGCGATACGTTTTGGTCGCCTGGTCGCTGGCAAGAAGTTCCGAGGAAAGAACGCGCCCCTGCGGATCGAGGACCGACAACGGGCCCGCAATCGCGGAAGGCATCTGAACTTCAAGCGTCACCCTACCGGAGCGCTGCCACGCCAGAGGATTGAAGACGAACACCGGAACTCCGCCAATCACGCGGGTATTCACGCGCGCCGCGAGGACAGCCAATGCATTGCTGGAGATCTCATTCGTTGCCCATCGCACCTGGTCATAGTCGCGCTGCGCATCTTTGTAGATGATGCCGATGCCCGATCCGGCGCCCAGGTCGTGGAAATCGTTGAAGGTGATCTTCTTCCATGCCTCGGTCAGTGCATCGGCGGGGTACGGCTTTCCATCCAGCCACGCCAGGGAGGCGTACTTCTCGGCATTCAATGCCCACATGGAACTCTGGCGCATGTTGCGTTTGTGGTTGGCTTGCGTCGTCATTACGCCGCGATGGTATTCGAAGTAGAGTTCGCTCTTCCAAGTAGGAATACTGATCTTTCCTTCCGCCGGCGCGGGAGGCGGTGTGTAGCCCTTGGCAATCGAGTTATAGTTCCACTCCGTTGAATTGCTATCCACCTTACCGGCGACGTCATGAAAGTAGGCGGAGGCTGTGCCGAACCGCATCGGTGGCACGATTTTGTCGGGCTGCATCCAGTGCACGCCTTCGTCCAAAATCGCGCGGGTGGGGCCGCCGCCGTGATCGCCCACGCCATAGAGGTCCATCATTTCAGTCAATCCCGGCGCCTGCTTGCGCGCAGTTGCGAGATCATCCGCCAAGCGGACGGGATTCAGATCGGTGTGGACGTAGTCGTGGGGAAAGTAAGTGAGGACCTTGCTGCCGTCTGGCGATTCCCACCAGAACAGCTTAAAAGGCAGCTGGTTGGTGTCATTCCAAGCCATCTTCTGGGTGACAAAGTAATCCACACCGGACTTCTTATAGATCTGAGGTAACTGCCAGTTATAACCGAACGAGTCTGGGTTCCAGCCAATATGAACGTCGACGCCATACTCCTTCCGGAACCAACGCTTTCCGATCAGCAACGAACGCGCCGTGGATTCACCATCAGGGATGTTCAAGTCGGGTTCAACCCACATGCCGCCGACAATCTCCCATCGGCCCTCTTTGATCCGCCGCTTGATCTCCGCATTCATTTCTGGATATTTTTCGGCGATCCACTCGTTGTACGCGGCGGCGGACTGGGTATAGGTATAGCCGGGGTACTCGTTCATCAATTGCAGGGCCGTGCCGAAAGTGCGCTTGACGACGTCGACGGTTTCGGTCCAGGGCCAGAGCCACGCCGCGTCGATATGGGCGTTGCCGGAAAGGTGCAGGGTGGCTTGCTGGAGCGTGGGCCGCAGCGCTTCAAGTTGTTCCTGTGCGTGCCGCAGCGAGGCGTCAAAGGCCTTTTGATCGCCCGTGTCGAGCGCCTTCAGATCCACCGTGCCGATGGCCTTTTCGAGCACGGCAGTGTCGGCAGCGACATTCCTGGACAGACTCGGAAGCAGGATGGCGGAAGTGAGAAACTCGATTCGCAAGTCGTCCGGATTGGGCCGGCTCTCGGAGAACTCGATCTTCTGCTCTGTCCCCCCGAAGGTCTTTTTGTCGACCGTGGGCAGAAGTTTGACCGCGACCAGCACGGTGTCGCCGGGCTTTGCATGATCGAAGAGAACGATGGGCTCAAGATCGTCGCCCATCGCCACGCGACGGCCATTCAAGTAGATGATCTCCGGCATGGGCCCGTTCGCGGAAGCGTGAAAGTTGAACCAGATTCTGGCGCCGGTGAGGTCGTATCCGTTCAGCGTGGGGGGCACGGCGATGGAGCGACGATACCAGACGGCGTCGGTCGCGGCCTCGGCGTTGGCGCCGACAATTGGCCAACTCGAGTCATCCAGATCGAGAGCTTCACCATGCGCAAGATTCCCCACATGCGTCTTCCATCCGTCCGCAGGCAGGGCGTCCAGACCCGACAGCCGCTGGATTGCCGACCGGGACTGGCTGGAGAGCGTGCTCACAATGCGTGCGGTTTCCTCGGCGGACTGTGCCTGGGCCGCTAACGGAAGAAGAAAAACAGCGATGACCGCTGCACAAAGACCACATTTGGCAAAGCGCCACCACGAAAATACGCTACGTCGTTGCGTCATTACGAATCTCCTTCGCCGCTAAAACGAACCTCCGAGTTTACACCTACCTCGCCGGTTCGCGACATTGTGAAATGACTTTCGTCTGGCGTCTTCCAGGTTTGCGTGGAGTTCCACGCGCCTGTTTCAGGGAGCCAATTTCTTTGTGCGCACGTTGCAGCCGTCGAAGACCCTAAGCGGCAATTTACTGTTTTGCGGGCGCGCGGTAACTGAAAAGTGGGCTCCAGTTTCCGGGACGCTTGCTGAGCAAGGAATCGCGATCCAACGGCACGCCGCCTAAATAGACAACACAGACGCCGCTTACCGCGCGGATGTCCGCGTTCCGTCGAACAACTGGAACTCCCGAATACGTGCCGTACCGGAAGCAGAGAGAAGATTGAGCCGCACGTGCTGCGTACTTATGCGAGGGAAGAGATCGATCTTCTTGTGACCAATCGTGGTTCCCGAACAGACCGTCTTCCACTTCGCGCCGACGACGACTTGGATGGCATACTTCTGCACCTTCTGTCCGTCCACTAGCCATTCCATGGTCAGAGCGCGGTCAAAACTAATGGGATGAGCAAAAACCAGGTCGATGGTCGCAGAATGGGATCTTTCTGGCGCCGACCACATTGTGTCGGGATCGGAATCAAGCGCCGCATGATATGCCGAGGCATTGGTGGCGCGAGCTGCAAGATTCTTCTCCGGCGCATAGATTGAGTTAACGGCCTCCCCGAATTCCTTGAGACGGCTCACGTCCGCATCGGGAAGCAGGCCGCGGTCGTCGGGCGCGAGCCCAATCATCAGTTGCGCTCCGCGACCCACGGTTTGGTGATAAATGTCCATAAGTTCACCGACGGACTTCAGACTGTTCTCGTCGTGGGGATGCCAGAACCAATGGTTCTTTCGCAGGGGAGTATCCGCTTCGGCGGGACGATAGCGGAGATAGCCGCGCAGATCTAAAACATTCCAGTTTTCTTCAGGCGTCCCGCCGTCTTCATTTCCAACCCAGCGTATATCACCGTACTTAAGCAACGCCGCATCCGCAAAGATCAGGGTATTCGGTTGATACACGCGGAGGTTATCGACGTAGCGATCGAAGTCGTACACGTGACCGGCGCTGCCCGCGCCATCCAGCCAGAACTCGACGAGTTCACCGTAAGTGGCGACTAACTCGTTTAGCTGAGCCAGGTAGTAACCGTCATAGGCGGCACTGTCCTGGTATGACGGCTCGTGGCGATCCCAGGGCGAAAGATAGACACCGAACTTCAAGCCATACTTACGAGCGGCGGCTGCGACATCGCGGACCAGATCTCCCTGGCCTGCTTTCCAGGGACTGGACTTGATGCTGTATTGGCTCTTTGCGGTTGGCCACAGGCAGAAACCGTCGTGATGTTTAGCGACGAATACAACATACTTGACCCCAGCGGATTTGGCGGCCCGCATCCATTGCTCGGGGTCCACACTAGAAGGATTGAAAACCGACGGATCCGCTGTGCCGTCTCCCCACTCCCGATCCATAAACGTGTTCGGACCGAAATGAATGATGGCGCCGATCTCGAGATCCTGCCAGGCAATCTGTTGCGGAGTGGGTTTCACGTGCGTGAAGTTCTGTGCTAACGAGAACGTTGCCCACAGCATGATCATTGCGCAACCGATAGTTTTGTGAAGGCCGGATGTATTTCTCATACTCTCGGGGGTAAGAATAAGTTTAGTTCACACATTCATCATGAGAAACGTCGCTCAACAGACTTACTAGTTTCGCAACTTTCTCTTCAAATATATTGGATTGAAGACTGGAGCGAGCTGTGTCAGTGCCGCGAGAGAGTCCATTGCCGCCACTGGTTGAACCCGAACGAGAGGTTCCGACGGAGGTATGGATCTCTTGCGCCAATGTTGCCCGAACAATGCGCGCGATATTGCGGGAATTGACCCCGCCGCAAGGCATGAGGAGAATGCGCCCTTTTGCCGCTTGCACCAGTCGCGCCAGAGTTGAAAGCGCGTCCGTGGCGCGGGGCCGGCCTCCGGAAGTCAGAACGCGCGCTGCGCCGGCCTTGATGACGTCCTCCAGTGAGATTTCCAGGTTCTCTGAACTATCGAATGCTCGATGGAAAGTTACCGGCAAAGGGTGCGCGAATTCTACCAGCATTTTCGTGCACTCAATATCAATATGATTACTTTCAAGCAGTATGCCGAGTACTACGCCATCCATATTGAGCCGCTTGGCATTCTGGATATCGGTGCGCATAATCTCGAGTTCATGCGGGGAGTAACAAAAATCGCCGGCCCGCGGCCGAATCATGACATGAATGGGAATACTTACGTGGCGGCGAGCTTCTTGCATCAATCCAGCGCTGGGAGTTATCCCGCCGGACGATAAGTCGCTGCAGAGCTCAATGCGGTGCGCTCCGCCACGCTCCGCCGCAATAGCGCGATCCAGCGACTCAACGCAGACTTCGAGGACTAATCCGTTCGACATGGTGAAGTCCGAAGAGTTAGAACTGCGGGGGACAGGACACACTTGGTTTTTCCTCAAGCGCCGCCCCCCAGCTCCAGTTACAAGCCGGGCCGCCATGCGTTTCCGCAATGGCGGCCCGCCTAATTGCTAGAAGGTGTAGTGCAAGCCGAGCTGTATATGCCGCTCTTGGGAGCGCACGCCGCTGATCGCACCGAAAGAGCTGTCGGTAACGCCGTTGTCCGGGTTGCCGTAGCTGGCAATGTTGAGAACATTGAAGAAGTCAGCCCGGAAGCCGACCACGTGCCCCTCACCCCATACGTGGAAATCCTTAAACAAGGACATGTCCACTTGGCGGTAGCCGGGGGCGCGCTCGGTGCTGTTGGGCGCGGTGCCGAACGTGTTCGAAGCCGCAACGCCGTAAGCGCAGGTTCCATTGTATGCGCCGGTTGGATTAGCTGGGTCGGGAACGCAGGGCTGTGCCGAAGGATCGGTTCCCCACCAGTTGGCGAGAGACCGGTTCCGGATGGTCATTTGGCGGTACTGATTGGCCCGGCTGAAGCCCCAACTGTTCGTGTTACTGTTGCCCGGTCCGAAGATGGTGACGGGGAGTCCCGAATACAGGACGGCGGTGGTGGCGAGTCGCCATCCGCCAAGGGCTGCATCCAGGAATCCGTTCGCGTTCGCGCCATAGGTTCTGCCGCGGCCGAAGGGAAGCTCGTAGACACCCACGAAATTCAAGCTGTGGCGAACGTCCATGGCAGAAGGGCCGTAGTCGGCTTCGATATTGTAGCCGTCCTGGTGTGAGGACCCGTTGAAGCTAGTGCCCGACACCGCATAGTTCCCCGATGAGTCGGTCAACGACTTCGCAAAAGTGTAGTTCAGCGTGTATTCCAATCCGTGGTGAGTCCGTTGCCGCAAAGTCACTTGCGCCGAGTTGTAGGTCATCCGAGCCTGGGATTCGGTTATT
Source organism: Acidobacteriaceae bacterium (assembly GCA_003162255.1). Classification (GTDB taxonomy): domain Bacteria; phylum Acidobacteriota; class Terriglobia; order Terriglobales; family Acidobacteriaceae; genus Acidiflorens. The sequence goes on from PMMJ01000394.1 coordinate 22,456, forward strand.
AAGACAGCGCCGCATTCTCCCACGAGGTTGTAATAGGGCGTCTGGTCAACCGCGGGAATAACTGAAGCTCCGCAATTCCCACCAAGGTCCTGCGCCTGCGCCGTGGTGAGTTGATTGCCGTTGCGGTAGTCGGCGAGGTGATGGCCGCTCTGGCCGTGATATCCGACAGACAGCGATAATGTGCCGGTGAGCGCATACTCGCCAGTCAGGCTGACTTGATGGATGTAGGCAGGCTGGGTGTTCTGCGGCCAAACCGAATACAAGGAGTTATTGATGCCGAGCGGCTGACTGAAAGCATCCGCGACCGTGAAGGGCGTGCCGCCGGAAGTCCCTGAGGGGACCGGGGCAGTGCTGTTGATGGCAAGAGAAAAAGGAGGACTAGAGGTCAGGCGCTGGTTGAACGAATAGCCCTCAAAGAAGCTGGTGGCGCCGTAACCGCCGCGAATCACCAATTTGGGCTTCGCCTGGAAAGCGAAGCCCAGGCGGGGCATGACCTGTCTGTAATTGGCATCGTAACAAGCGCGGGTTGGACAGATAGTCGATCCCGCAACCGCTCCGGCGGGGACGTTTCCCGCGTATTCGACGGTGCCGTTGGGCAGGACGTTGGCAGTCTTATTGTTCTGTTCGTACCAAGGTTGATCGTATTCGTAGCGAACTCCGAGGTTGAGGGTAAGCCTCGATGTCACCTTGAAATCGTCCTGGAAGTAGCCTGCAAGACGCCACTGCCGGTTGCCCACCCAGCCGAGAGGGGATGCGAGTTGCGTGTTGGTGATCCGGCCAAGGACGAAGTCCGCCGCACCCCAGCCATTCCCAGCCGGCAGGCCAGTGTATTTACCGCTATAAGTGAACTGCCCGAGGAACCCCACGTTGCCGGCATTGAGATAGTTCTGCTGGTAGCGGGTTGCCTGCCCACCGATGGAGAGGTAATGGCGTCCACGCTGCCAGGTGAGGTTGTCATAGTAGTTGAAGGTATTGTCGGTAAAGACTTGGGGATTGGCATTGGTGCCAATGTAGCTGACGCCGTTGTTGATGCTCTGTCCGGTAAACCCGACATACTTCTGAGTGCCAAATGGAATGCCGACTTTCGCGTCGCCGGTCAGTCCGAACTGACCGGTTGGGTCACTCGGCACGCCGTTGTTCCAGCGTACACGCGTGAAGCCAAAGCGGGCTTCATTGATGAGGGAGGGCGAGAAGGTGTGAACCCAACTCGCGCCCGCAATCTTCGTTGGATAGGTATTGAAGTTGGGGAACGACACTGGGATTATGGCAGTGGTGTGGTCGCTGCCCTTGCCCTGGGAATAGAAGCCATTGATTTTGTTGACATTGCCCGGCGTCCAGTCGACCTTGAAGTCCTCCTGGTTGTTCGATACGAAGGTGCTTTGTGGGCCGACGAAGTCGCCTGCGATCAGTCCATCCCCGCCACTTGATGGTGGTACGGGCGGCCGATTGGGGAGCGGATAGAGTTCGGGATGGGCGAATAGGTACGTTGCCACCGGATTCAAGATGGGCACGCCTTGGTCTCCCGTGTAGGGAGCAAAGTTGTTCTGGGTATCATACAACTGCGTGGGCGTCACATTGGGCGTTGTCAAGAGGGCTGAGAAGTCCCCAGTGCGCATAGCTGGCGTCAGAACGCTGGCGGCGCTCAAGCCGCCAGAATGATGGCGTATGCCCTCGTAGTCGCCAAAGAAGAAGAGCTTGTTGCGAACGACTGGTCCCCCAAAAGTTCCGCCAAAGATGTTCTGCGTGTACGAGTTCTTGGGCGTTACAGGATTGCTGAGCCCGTTGATCCAACTGTTGGCATCGAGCTTCTCGTTCTGCAGCAAGTCGTAGAGCGAGCCGTGGAAGTGGTTCGTCCCAGACTTCAGAATGGTCACGATCGCCCCGCCACTGGCGTTTCCATAGGTGGCGTTCGCGTTCGCCGAGACTACCCGCACTTCGGCAATGGCATCGGGCGCTGGGTTATAGCCGATGAGGTTATTCTGCGGTTCGTTGTCTTCGGCGCCTTCGATGGTGTAGTTGTTCCCCTGTTCGCGGTTTCCGTTGATCGAGGCGATACCGCTGTTATAGGTATTGCGCTCGATGGCGTTGTTTCCACTCATGCCGGTCGGGTCGGTATCGATTGCGCCGGGCTGGAACAGCGTGAGGGCGGAGAAATTGCGTCCGTTCAGGGGGATGTTTGCGATCTCATTGGTGGAGAGGGTGTTTCCGAGGGTGGCATCGCTGGTATCGAGGATAGGATGCATTTCAGCCCTGACCACCACGAGGGTGGAGGCGCCGATTTCCATGCTGGCGTTGAACTTTGCCGTCTGGTCGATCTCAAGGGTAAAGGGCAAAATTTTCTGCGTGGTAAACCCAGTCGCCTCGATGCTCAAGGTATAGGTACCGATGGGCAAAAAGCGAATGGTGTACTCCCCCGATCCATTCGTTTGCGCGGAAGTTCTCACGGAGGTTGCGGTGTTTTCGGCGGTGACTTTTGCACCAACGATAACGGCGCCGCTCGGGTCGGTCACTTGGCCTGTGATCGAACCAGTAACGGTTTGCCCTAACGCGGTCGACAGGCACAATAGGGCTGCGAGCGAGCATCCGACAAAATACTGGACCAGTTTTGTTTTCATGAGATCCTCGTTTCAGTCGTTCTGGCTAAGTGCCCGGGGAAGGGCGGCACTGAAAGAACTTGGCCGGGAGAATCTAAGCTCTGATGCCCAGTCTTTGTCAAGCAAAAAATGATCGCAACTGCATCAAACGATCAAGTTATTGATCTATTGCCACTAGTCGGCGATACTGTGTGAGCGTTTGGGACTGCGATAAACAAGCACATACACCATGTCTGCCCGCCAACAGCACCGCAACGATCAAATTCTGAAGCTCCTGCTGCACAAGGGTTCCGTAACTGTAGAAGAGCTGATCGCTTCTTTGGGAGCGTCGGCTCCGAGTATCCGTCGGGATTTGACGCGCCTGGAAGCCCGAGGATTGATCCGGCGAACCCATGGCGGCGCGGCGCTGGTTCAGGAATTGCTCTATGAGCCGTTTCGCTACGACACGGCCTTCCAGACCCGCGAGCATCGCTTTGTGAAGGAGAAACGGCACATCGGCGTGGCCGCTGCCGAACTGATCGAAGAGAACGAGACCATCGGCCTGACGGCGGGCACCACCACCACTTGGGTGGCGCGGAGCTTGCGTCATCGCAGCAACATCACCATCGTCACCAACGCGGTCAACATCGGCATGGAACTTTGCAACATGCCGGGTCTCAAGATCCACTTGACGGGAGGCTACCTGCACTGGCCTTGGTCGTTTTCGCTGGTGGGGGCTGCGGCCATCAATTTCCTCGGCGATCGTTTCCTCGACAAACTTTTTCTCAGCGTCTCCGGCATCGACGCCAGCCGCGGAACCACCACCAACGAATCGGACGAGGCCCTCACCTTTCGCGCCATGGTGAAACAGGCTAAGCAGGTGATCGTGGTGGCCGATTCCAGCAAGCTCGGGATCGTCACCCCGTCGTTGATCTGTCCGATCGAGAACGTGCATGTGCTGGTGACCGATGCGGGCGCTTCCGATGAAATGGTTGCGGCGTTCACCGGGAACGGAATCAGAGTGATTCGAGTGTAGCGGGTGCTGACGGCATCGCGCCTCCCAAGTTCTCCGTGAAACAACTTAATCGGAGGTTCCTTAAAAGAAAATTCAAGGAAAGTTGTTGACGCGCGATCCAAACTGCACTTAAAGTACCGTGCATTCCCCGTAGTCGGCATACTGATAGTCAGCACTCCACGAGTGGGCGTTGCAGGAAAAGCCATGACAGACGACCAGAAAAACCAAACGACGAAAGATACGCATCCTGGAGACCTCACACGGCGCGGCTTTGCAGCCCTCATGGTAGGTGCGGGCCTGGCCGCAACAACAAAGGCAATGGCACAGCCGGCGGCAGCGGGCCTTGAGTTGGCCGAAGCCGACGTTGAGATCAAGACTCCGGACGGAACTTGCGATGCTGCATTCATTCATCCGAAATCCGGTTCCTATCCGGGCGTGCTCGTCTGGCCCGACGCATTCGGCTTACGGCCCTCGATGGGCGCCATAGGCAGGCGTATCGCCGCGGAGGGATATTCCGTCCTCGTGCCCAATCCTTTTTATCGCGTGGCCAAAGCTCCTTTCTCGGATGCCTCCAATTTCAACTTCCAGAATGCGGACGATATGGCGAAGCTTCGTCCGCTGATGGCGTCGGTGAACGAGCCCGGCAACGCCGAGAAGGATGCCGCCGCATACATCGCCTTCCTCGATGCGCAAAGAGAAGTGAACAAGGCAAAGAAGATCGGAACCCAGGGTTACTGCATGGGCGGAGCGCTGGTGGTGCGGACCGCCGCAGCATTGCCCGACCGCATTGGTGCGGGTGCGTCGTTCCACGGCGGAGGCCTGGTGACCGACAAGCCCGATAGTCCGCATCTGCTCGCGCCGAAAATCAAGGCTCGTATGTATTTCGGGATCGCGTCGAACGACGACGAGCGTCAGCCCGATGCCAAGGACAAACTGAAGGAAGCCTTTGCAGCCGCCAAGGTCCAAGCCGAAATCGAAGTGTATTCCGCTCAGCATGGCTGGTGCGTGCCGGATATGCCGGTCCGCGACGGCGTGCCGATCTATAACAAGCCCGAAGCCGAGCGTGCCTGGGCGAAACTCGGCGCCTTATATAAAGCGGCCCTGGCCTAGAGCGGGCAGGGCACGGCGTTAGCGTGCCTTCTGGATTTAGCCCGAAGGCGAGGACCCGCCTCGTCATCCGGCCGCCTTCGCTGCAGAGTTTGCGTTCGGCTGGACGGGCGAGACGCCGTCCCTCCACGAACTCCATCGTTTACAATCAAAGATTCTCTTTCGATTGGAAAACATAATCATGCACCGCTGGTCGCAACTTTTTATTCCTACGCTTCGCGAGGCTCCGGCTGATGCCGAAGTCGCTAGCCACAAGCTGCTGGTCCGCGCTGGATATATTCGTCAACTGGGCGCTGGCATCTACTCGTTTCTATTCCTGGGCAATCGCACTACCCAGAAGATCATGGGCATCGTCCGCGAGGAGATGGACAAGATCGGGCAGGAGTTCTACCTGCCGGCGCTGCATCCGCGTGAAATTTGGGAGGCTAGCGGACGCTGGGTGGCGATGGGCGAAAACATGTTTCGCCTCAAGGACCGCAAGGGCGCCGACCTCTGTCTGGGCATGACCCACGAAGAAGTCATGACTGACATCGCGCGCAAGGAGCTGCGCAGCTACAAGCAACTGCCGCAGATCTGGTATCAGATTCAGACCAAGTTTCGCGACGAGCCTCGTCCCAAGTCGGGCCTGCTGCGGGTGCGTCAGTTCATCATGAAGGACGCTTACTCGTTCGACATCGATGCCACTGGACTCGACGTCTCCTACCAGAAGCATTACGACACCTACTGCCGTATCTTCGACCGCTGCGGCCTGAAGTACATGGTGATCGATGCGCACTCCGGCGCGATGGGCGGATCGCAGTCGCAGGAATTCATGGTGCGCACTCCCGCCGGCGAGGACCAGGTCGTGAGCTGCGAGAAATGCAACTACGCGGCGAATATGGAGAAGGCTACTTCAAAGCTCGCTCCGGTCGAGGACCTGAAGCCCGAGGGCGATGGCAAGCCGCTGCTGATCCATACGCCGGGCAAAGGCGCGATCGCGGATGTATCGGAGTTCCTGCAGATTTCCGCCAAGCAGGACATCAAGGCGGTGGCCTACATGGCGCAGAAGCCCGGTGACGACGGCAAGATGATGGAGCAGCCGGTCGTGGCTTTCCTGCGCGGCGATCACACCGTGAACGAAACCAAGCTGCTCACGCTGGTAAAGGCGAGCCAGGTTCGTCCCATGCAGACCGAGGAAGTGGAACTCTGCTTTCAGGGCCCCGGCGGCTTCATTGGGCCGATTGGCTTGGTGGTAAAGCCCAAGGAAGCGCTCGCCGGGTGGGATGTGAAGAAGCAGGGCGGCGATCCGCGGGCGGTCACCGTCGTACTCGATGAGGGACTGATTGGTCGCGTCAACATGATCTGCGGCGCCAACAAGCTCGACTATCACCTGAAGAACGTGACGCCGGGGAGGGATTTCCAGTACACCGTTGCCGCCGACATCCGCAGCGTGACGGCGGGCGAAGACTGCCCGAATTGCGGTGCGCCCCTGCGCATCGATACCGCGGTTGAGGTTGGACACATCTTCAAGCTGGGTTACAAGTATTCGGAATCGATGGGCGCCCACGTGCTCGACCGTAACGGTAAGGAGGTCACGCCGATCATGGGCAGCTATGGGATTGGCATCGAGCGCATCCTGACGGCGGCCGTGGAGCAGAATAACGACGAGAACGGATTCTGGCTGCCGCCTTCCATCGCGCCGTTTGAAGTGGTGGTGGTGGCCACCAACTCCAAAGACGAGGCGGTGCGCAGCGCTTCCGAGGACATCGCTCGGCAACTGGAGGCTTCTGGATACGACGTTTTGCTGGATGATCGGGACGAGAGGCCGGGGGTGAAGTTCAAGGACGCCGACCTGGTGGGCATCCCCTTTCGCGTCAACGTGGGCAAGAAGGTTACCGAAGGCACCATCGAGGTCGTTCGGCGCTCGACTCTGCAGAGGGAGGACGTTAAGATTTCAGTCATAACGGAGTATTTCCAGGATCTGCGTCCGGCCGCTCGCTAACCGGCGAAATGGGCCGGCGCAGAACGGAAAGCTCACAACTGAAACTCGCATCCAGCGAGCGGGCGACTGTTTTCTTATGGCAACTCTCAAACTACTCCTCGGCGCGGCGATCCTCGGGGTGTTGGTGCTGGTAGCGATCAAGGTGATCCCGCCGTACTTCTCGAACTACGAACTCGAGGATGCGATCAAGACCGAGGCGCTGAACGCAACCTACTCCACGCGCTCGGAAGATGACGTTCGCGACGCGGTCATCAAGCAGGCGCGCAACTACGATATTGCGCTGACTCCCAAGCAGGTGCATGTCTCCCGGCTGGGCGGGTTCGGCAGTGGCAGTCTTAACATCGAAGTCGATTACAGCGTTCCGATTGACCTGCCTGGCTATTCCACAACGATTGAGTTCCATCCCGCGACAAAGAACAAAGGCGTCTACTAAGAACAGCTCTTCGCTTTTGGCTCTTGGCTCCGATTCCGGCTAGTGTTGAGTTCGCAAGTTCGTGGCATAAATCCGCCCTGCCATCTTGACCAAAGCCCCAGTGAGATTTGAAGAACTAGGCTGCCAGACGCTGCAAAATCTGCTTGCCCAGCTTTTGCGATTCGCCGAAAGCTTTCTGGTATGCGACGAAGATACGATTCAACTCCAGCGACTCGTCGGCGGTGAGTTTGCGCCGCAACATCATATCGCGCACGTGGACGGGGTTGGGCAGGGTTGCGTCTTCGGTCAGTTCTTCGAGGGCGGTCGCGGGATTGTAGTGGTACATCGTTACATTCTATCGTTGCGGGGAGAATTTCTCAGCCATCCATTTGCTTGCTCTGCTGTCGATTGTTCTACCATTCAGTTCCGCCATTCGCCCTGTCGGCCATCCGTAGGTTCTGCCGCGGTTCCACGATCGATTGTCTAGCAGGCAGTTGCACAGCGGTCCGCCGCCGTCCTTGGCGCTTAATGCCTTAGAGTCGGAGCAGGCTCTTTTGCCCGCTGGGCCCGTCCCAGCACTTCCTTTACCATTTCCGCCAAGTGATCGGAGAGAGTGGATTTCTCGAAGTAGGCGGCCGCGCCTTCGCTGATGAGTTTTTCCTCGTTTTTCTGCGACAGGCTGGTGAGCACGATGACTGGAATATGCATGGTGGCGGGATTTGCTTTCAGGGCTCTGAGGACGTCTTGGCCGCTGATTTTCGGAAGCATCATGTCGAGCAGAATGATGTCGGGCAGTTCATCATTAGCGGCCTGCAACGCTTCCTCGCCGTCGGCGGCGGTGATGACCTCGAAGCCGGCTTTGGACAGAGTGCGCTCCGTGACCATGCGGAGGAACTTGCTGTCGTCGACCAAGAGCACCTTGGGATTCGAAACGGTCACGTGCACCTCACGGTCCATACATCGGCCTGGCGGCGGAAAACCTTGAATCCCGGCGCGGGCTCTGTGCAGTCTCGGCCGGCCAGATTGCTGAAAGAGTCCGTTGCTATCGCGCCGGTCGCGCCGCCTGCGCCAGCCATAGAATACCGCAGATTGTCTTGGCGTCGCGGATGCGCCCATTGATGGCCATCCGTTTCGCCTCCGATAATTTGAAGAACTTGGTCGCGATCCGCTCGTCCGCCTCGGGCTGAGCTTCGCCGGCCTGGAGGCCCCGGGCGACGTAGATGGTCATGGTTTCGTCGAGGAAACCAGGGCTCACGTAGAAATGCAGGATTCGGTTCCACTGGCGGGCGCTGTAGCCGGTTTCCTCGAGCAACTCGCGCTTCGCCGCGGTCAGCGCCGTTTCGCCATCGTCGATGCGTCCGGCGGGCAGTTCCCACATCATCGACTGCGCGGCGTGGCGATACTGGCGCTCGAGCAGGACGCGCGGCTCGCCTTTTTTGGCTTTGGCCGCATCATCGGAGACTGGATCGTCGACCGCCAGAACCACTATAGAGCCAAAATGCCGTATGACATCGCGCCGGGCGCGCACGCCTCCCGGCTCTTCCACCTCATCCGTGGTGACGCTGAACACCGGGCCCCGATAACTGACCCGGGAAGAAAGGACGCAGGCTTGCTTGGATTTCTTTCCTGCCGATTTCGCCATGATAACAATATAAGGTATGCTGCGCCGTTGAGCCTAAAACCGATTGCTGGAAAAACCTATGACCATGACCTCGCGATGAGTCATACGATGGAGCGACGGGCGTCTCGCCCGTCCAGCCGGGCGGGGACGCCCGGCGCTCCACCGGCATTCCCAAGTCGACGCTTGCAGCCATCACTCGGTCGCGGTATCAATGACCAGAGAACCGATGCCCAAAAACGAGAAAACCCTCAGGAAGCCCACCGTCGCCATCGTCGGGGCCGGCAGCCTGGCGACTTTTCTGGCCATGGCGCTGCGCGATGCCGGCTTCAGCATTGCCGAGATCGTTACCCGCGACTTGCCGCGGTCGCTTCGTAGAGCGCGTCTGCTTGCCGCGAAGGTGGGCGCGCAGGCAGTCACTGCACATTCCGCCGCGCTCGACGCCACCTTGCTGTGGTTCTGCGTACCCGACCGTGAGATTCACGACGCGGCTTCGGTTCTGGCGGATCACATCGTTGCTCGTGTGCTTGTTCACCAAAAAGCTATACCCCGTTTCGCCCTGCACTCCAGCGGAGCGCTCCTCAGCCGCGAACTTGATCCCTTGCGCCGGGCAGGCGTCGCCGTCGCGTCGGTGCATCCACTGATGACCTTCGTTGCCGGCGCGCGCCCTTCTTTGCAGGGAGTGCCTTTTGCCCTGGAAGGCGACGGCGCGGCATTGCGAGTGGCGCGCCGGATCGTCCGCGAACTGGGCGCTGAAAGTTTTTCCTTGCCCGCGTCGCGCAAAGCGGCGTACCACGCGTGGGCCACTTTGACCTCGCCGCTGCTGCTGGCGTTCCTGGTGACACTGGAAGAAGCGGCTCGCGCCGCCGGACTCACGCGCGAGGATGCGCGTCGCAAGAGCCTGCCCATTATCAAGCAGACTTTAGCGAATTACTCACGCCTCGGTTCGGCACGGTCTTTCAGCGGCCCGCTGATTCGCGGAGACGCGGAGACGGTGGCAAAACACCTGTCCGCGCTGAAGAAGCACCCTGGAGCGCGCGAAGTTTATGTGGTTCTGGCCCGAGCCGCCCTGCGCGGCCTGCCGGTGAAAAATCGGGATGGACTAAGCCCGTTGCTGCGGGCGCTTTAATGCCCGATCCCTTAATGCTGCCCCTTGCGATTGCTGAACAGATGCCCCAGCTTCTCCTGCTTTGTCTTCAAGTATTCTTCCGTATGCTCGGTGGGCGCAACTTCGCAGGGCACGCGCTCAGTCACTTGGATGCCGGCGCGTTGGAGCGCGGCGACTTTGTCGGGATTGTTCGAGAGCAAGCGCACCCGCTGAATGTCGAGCGCCTTCAGGATCTCGACCGGCATGAGAAACTCGCGGTGGTCGGCTCTGAAACCCAGGCGTTCATTCGCTTCCACCGTATCCAGCCCGCTGTCCTGAAGCGCGTAAGCCTGCAGTTTCGCCATCAGTCCAATGCCGCGCCCCTCCTGCTGTTCATAGATCAGGACGCCGGCCCCTAATTCGGCGATCATGGCGAGCGCCATTTCCAGTTGCTGGCGGCAATCGCAACGCAGCGAGCCAAATACGTCGCCCGTCAGACACTGCGAATGGATCCGCACCAGCGGCGAGCCGGAGTGCACCTCGCCCATTACCAGCGCCACCGCCTCTTCGGTCTTGGCGCCATCGCCCGATGCCGATGCCCTGGTCGTAAATCCGTGAATCAGGAAATGCCCCCAGCGTGTCGGGAAGTCGGCGGACGCCACTTGTTTTACCTTTGAAGAACTCACCAGTAAATTATAGCCTTCGATTTCGGGTGCGCGCCGCTGCGACGCTCCGAGACAGGGGCTGTGCTTGCGGCGTGCGGCCGACACGATTTCAAAATCGCGTGTGTAGGCGGAATCGGGCGACGGCTGATAAAATCAAAAAAGTAAACCCACCGTCGTGTGGGGCTATAGCTCAGCTGGGAGAGCGCATCGTTCGCAACGATGAGGTCGTCGGTTCGAGCCCGACTAGCTCCACCAAATAAATCAACGATAAAGTCAATGCACCATTTTCGTTTGGCCCGCTGCACATTCCAGTTGGCGCCGTAGGACCACATGCTCGAAATCGGAACTGCCTGGCGTGTTTCGCGGCTCACGCGGCCGAAAGCTACGGGTGCCGGATTGCACGTGACTGCGTGCCGCGCGGGACATTTCGTCGCGCAACGACCTTTCCCTCTGGTACCCTCATAAACTATGCGCCTTCACCATAGCCTGTTTTTTTTGCTCGCCGTAGCCGGTTGCGTTTTCGCCCAAAACCTTAAGCCAGTTGCCGACCGGCTTGCCGCTCAGAACGCCCTTTTCGAAGAGCAGTACGAGTCCGATCTCCGCAACTTTCCCGAGCGCGCCACCGCCTTTGGCGACTATCGCTACAACGACCAGCTCGCCGAGTACTCGCTCGAAGCCATTGCCCAGCGCCACAAGGCCGACGAGGCCTTCCTGGCGCGGCTGGAAGCCATCCCCAGCACTGGCTTCTCCGACCAGGACCAGCTCTCTCACGACCTCCTCATCCGCGTTCTGAAGCAGCGGATCGCCGACTTCGATCTCAAAGAGTACGAGATGCCAATCAACCAGCAGAATGGCATTCATACCGGACTCGCCGATCTACCGCTGTCGGTTCCTCTCGATTCGGTCAAGCACTACGAAGACTATGTCGCCCGTCTTCATCAGATCCCGCGCGTTCTCGGCCAGACCACCGAAGTGCTTCGCGCTGGCATGAAGGACAAGCTCATGCCCGTTCGATTCCTGCTGGAAAAACTTCCCGTCCAGTGTCAGGGCATCATCGACGCGGACCCTTTTCTCATCCCGACAAAGAAATATCCGGCGAGCATCTCCGCAGAAGACCAGAAGCGTCTAACCCAGCAGATCACAGACGCGATCAATAGCGACGTGATCCCCGCCTACAACACTTTCGCCGCCTTCCTGCGCACGGAATACGCCCCCGCAGGCCGTACTACGCTCTCGATTACGTCTCTGGCAGATGGCGAGAAGCGCTACCAGAACGACATCTACGCCCGGACCACCACCCGCATGACGCCGGACGAGATACACCAACTCGGTCTCCGCGAGATCGACCGCATTCAGGCGGAGATGACGGTTATCGCCAAGAAGGCGGGCTTCGCCGATCTTGATTCTTTCCGCGCCTCGCTCAAAACCAATCCCAAATACATTCCGACTTCTTCGGATCAGATCCTCGAAGATTTTCGCCACTACATCGCGCAGATGCAGCCGAAGCTGCCGCAGCTTTTCACCCTTCTTCCGAAGTCGCCGGTCACCGTTGAAGCCATACCTGCCTTCCAATCCGCTGCTGCCACCCACTACATGATCGGCACTGCGGACGGCAAACGCCCCGGCCGCGTGGTCGTTGCCACGTCCGACTTCGCTCAGCGCTCGCTCATTGACGACGAGGCGATCGCCTACCACGAAGGTATTCCGGGACATCACATGCAGCTATCGGTGCAGCAGCAACTCACCGGTTTGCCCAAGTTCCGCCTCCATGGGCTCGGCTTCAACGCATACATCGAAGGCTGGGCCCTGTACGCGGAGCAACTCGGCAAAGAGGTCGGCTTCTACCAGGATCCAGTTTCGGACTACGGCCGCCTGTCTTCCGAGCTCTTCCGCGCCGTGCGTCTGGTCGTCGACACCGGAGTCCACTCCAAAGGATGGACGCGCGATCAAGTTGTGGACTTCATGCGCAAGTCCGGCGCGGTCGACGAGCCCACGATCCAGTCCGAGACCGACCGCTACATCGCGTGGCCCGCACAAGCCCTCAGTTACAAACTTGGCCAGCTGAAGTTCCGCGAACTCCGGGAACGCGCCCAGAAAGAACTGGGCCCCAAGTTCGACATCCGCAGCTTCCACGACGAGATGCTCGACGGCGGAACCCTCCCCCTTGATCTTCTCGAGGCCCGCACCGACAAATGGATCGCAGAACAGAGATCGAAGTGACGGCTGCTGGGACGGCTTCTCAGTTTATGGAAGAGTGGCCGGGAATGGGCAATCGTCGCATCGGTGGCAACGCCATTTGTTGAGACTGTATATAATGACGCGCACGGCATGGCCCTCACATCTGGCACGAAACTTGGTCCCTACGAAATTCAATCGCCGCTAGGCGCCGGCGGAATGGGTGAAGTTTATCGCGCGCGCGATACGCGATTGGGGCGGGATGTCGCCTTAAAGATTCTTCCGGAGTCTTTTGCCCTCGACCCCGACCGCTTGCGCCGTTTCGAGCAGGAGGCGCGGGCAGTAGCCGCGCTGAACCATCCTAATATTCTCGCGGTGTTTGACATTGGCACCTACAACGAGGGCCAGCGCAACGGCTCGCCGTTTCTTGTCTCCGAACTTCTGGAGGGCGAGAGCCTGCGCACGACGCTGGATCGCGGGGCCGTGCCCCAGCGTAAGACGATCGAGTATGGAGTACAGATAGCGCACGGGCTGGCGGCGGCGCATGAAAAGGGAATCGTCCACCGCGACCTGAAGCCGGAGAATATTTTCGTCACCAAAGACGGGCGCATCAAGATTCTGGATTTCGGCTTGGCGAAGCTGGCGCAGAAAGCGGACGCGGACCCGGACGAACCCACGCTCACCAGTTCGCACACGGCAGCGGGCGTGGTCATGGGCACGGCGAGCTACATGGCGCCGGAGCAAGTACGCGGCGAGCCTGCCGATCCTCGCACCGATATTTTCGCGTTCGGCGCCGTGCTCTACGAAATGTTGTCCGGCGTGCGCGCCTTCCGCCGCGACACTGCCGCCGAAACGATGACCGCGGTTTTAAAGGACGATCCGCCGGAGTTGTCCGATCCCGGCCCTCTGGTCTCTCCCGCGCTTGAGCGCATTGTGCGCCGCTGTCTGGAGAAGAATCCGGAACAGCGCTTCCAGTCGGCGCGGGATCTGTCCTTTGCTCTGGGTGCGCTCTCTGGAACCGAAGCGAGCGGCGCCACGCGCATCGCGGCGGCGCCTCGCCGAGTTCCGCTGCTGCTCTGGCTTTCCGTCGCCCTGGCGCTGGTGGCCGTCGCCGGAGTCACGTGGTTGGTGGCGCGGCGTCCGGCGGCAACCGCGCTTATGCAGTTCGCCATTCCGGTTCCGGAAGAAATGAGCATTAGCCACATGGCGCTGTCGCGCGATGGCTCCATGCTGGCGTTCGTGTCGCCGGAAGAAGAATCCGCGTTGCCCATGCTTTACGTGCAGCGCATCGGCTCGCCAAGCGTCACGCTTCTACCCGGCACGCAAGGCGCAAGTTATCCCTTCTGGTCGCCCGATGGCGCCAACGTCGGGTTTTTCGCCAACGGCAAACTGCTGAAAATTGCAATTGCAGGCGGTACGCCGCAAGTGCTGGCCAGCGTGTTGGCCGCCCGCGGCGGCAGTTGGAATAGCCGCGACGTCATCATTTACAGCCCCGATGCCGCCAGCGCGATCTGGCGCGTCAACGCCGATGGCAGCGGCGCGGCTGCCGTCACCCAGGACTTCCTTAACAACAGCCATAACCTCGTAACCCACCGTTGGCCCGTCTTTCTTCCCGATGGCAATCGGTTTTTATTCTGGGTGGGCGACTTCGGCAACGCCAAGGACGACCAGACCAGCGGCATTTACGTCAGCTCTCTCGACGGCAAGGAGAGGCGCCTTGTTCTCCTCTGTCATTCGAGCTTTGGCTACGACTCCCACCGCTTGTATTATGTGGACGACCAGCGGCAGTTGATGAGCGTTGACTTTGACGCTTCCGCCGCCAAAGTCTCGGGCCGCACCACCGCCGTAGCCAATGTCGTCGGCTTTCAACCCTCCACCTACTGGGCCGCCCTCGCCGTCGGCGGAAACGGTACGGTGATCTACAACACCGGCGTCGGGGCTGCGCTGTCGGCGCTCACCTGGATGGACCGGTCGGGCAAGGAACTGGGCCAGATCGGCGATCCCGCCATCATGGCCAACCCGACGCTTTCGCCCGACGACAGCCGCGTTGCCGTGGACATCAGCGACCTGAAAGGTAATAGCGTAGATGTCTGGCTCTTGAGCACGAACGGCGCCGGCAATTCACGCTTCACCTTCGAGCCCGTGGAACAAGTTACCGGCGTCTGGTCGCGGGACGGAAGCACGCTCGCCTACCGCGCAGTTTTCAAGGGGGGCGCAACGCTATTCACCAAGCGGGCCAGTGGGCTGGAGCAGGAAAAGCCGCTGCTGCAGAGCCAAGTCAAGGATGACCTTCTCCCTAACTCATGGTCCGCTGACGGCCAGCAAATTCTCTGCGACGATCAGGCTCCAACGCACTCTTACCTGGCACTATTGCCCTCCGCGGGCGGGTCGCCCGTTCCATTTCTAAGCAACAAAGCCAACGAGAATAATGGACAGATCTCTCCCGATGGAAAGTGGGTGGCGTATGCCTCCGATGAGTCTGGCATCTGGGAGATTTACGTTACCTCGTTTCCCGCCGCTGCTGGAAAGTGGCAAGTATCGCGCGGCGGCGGCACCGAACCGCGCTGGCGTGGAGACAGCAAAGAAATTTTCTATATCGGACCTGGCGGCAAGTTGATGGCTGTGCCCGTAAACAGTGGAAGTGTGTTCGCGACCGGCACGCCCGCGCCTCTATTCCAGATTCGCGGCCGCGCGCCGATTTCCAGCACCGACATTTTTACTTATGACGTCGCCAAAGATGGCAAGCGCTTCCTGGTGAACCGTTACGTGAAACCCGAACACGTCGCGCCCTTGACCATCTTGCTGCAGACCACGGCCGACAATCCATCCCCTTAGGCCGGAGACCGCGTCCGGACAGTTTTACCCGCTGAGCTCAGAGTTCGCGCAGGGCGACTGCAATCCGGGCGCGCGCCGCGCGAACTGCCGGCGGAACGCCACCCAGCAATCCCATGAAGAGCGCAAATATCAGTCCACCCGCCAACAGCGCTGGAGTCACACGAAACGCGAACGCAAGGTGAGAAAAGGTTTGCCAGTTCATTGTCCCGGTGGTCAGGCCGTTGAGCGGAAGTATGCAAATACACCCGAGCAGTCCGCCCACCAGCGCGATGCAGAGCGACTCAAAAACGAAAGACGTCACTACGCTGCCCGTGCCGAAACCCAAGGCGCGCATGGTGGCGATTTCGCGCGAGCGTTCGGCCACCGCCGAATACATCGTGTTGAGCGCCCCTAGCACGGCTCCGACGCCCATGACCAGAGCAACCATGGTGCCAAGCACTTGGATCAGCCTCGTGATCGCTTGCGATTGCTTCTCGTAGTAATCAAGTTCCCGGCTAGCCTGCAGCGTAACCCGAGGATCAGAAGTAAGTGCGTCCTTAAAGCCGGTAAACGCCTCGGGCTTCGTGAGCCGGGCGGTAACGGATTGAAAGACGTTCGGCGGCCGCTTGTAGACGTCGTCAAGAACGGTGGAGTCACACCAAATTTCCGAATCGAATGCGCTGCCGCCGGCGTCGAAGACTCCCACCACCGTCCACTCGCCCCCGCCGAACCTCACCTTGCTTCCCAGTTCGAAGCCGGAGTATGTTCCGGGCACATTCCTTCCTACAACCAATTCATTCAGCCCCGGCTGAAAAAACCGTCCCGAAACCATCTTGGCTGAGTCGCGCACCTCCAGAGCTTTGGGCGAGACGCCCCGCACTTGAACGTTGGCATCGGTACCCGTCGCTTTCAAAGGGAAGTTGGCAATCACGACTACTTCGGGACTCACCAGCGGGCCCGACGCGTCACGCGCCACCCCTGGCTCATCCTCGATTATGTGCACCTGGTCGAGGTTAATGGCGCTCTCCATTTCCGAGGTGGCGCCGCCGCGCAGCACAATTGCATTGCGCGGCGAACCCGACGAAACCAGTGTCGTCTTGAAGCCTTTCGCCATCGACAACATGGCCACGAACACACCCACAGTGCCCGCAATACCCAGCACGGCCACCACGGTCGAGGTCCAGCGGACCCGCAAACTGTTCAAGTTGTAACTCAGCGGGATCGCCATCTTCACACCCTCCGCAGTGCGTCTACGACGTTGAGATTCATTGCCGACAAAGCGGGTAACAGTCCAGCGACCACGCCCACAGCCACGGTTACGGCGAAACCAGCTACGACGGTTTGCGGCGATAAGTAGAAGAACGGCAACATGCCGTGGGTGGGATCGCCATTGCGCGTCAGCAACTTCGCGAACCCAAGACCCAACGCTCCTCCGATGGCCGCGATCAGCACGGACTCGGCGAGCACCAGCACGAGGACGAAGACATCGGAAAACCCGACCGCCTTCAACACCGCGAGATCGCGCACGCGCTCGCGCACCGCGATGGCCATGGTGTTGCCGGTGACCAGCAGCAGCGTGAAAAACACCACTGCGCCGATGCTCAGGATCAGCAACTGGATGTTGCCCGCCTGCTTGGCAAACGAAGTCGCAAACGCCTTTTCGGTGTCCGTTTTCGTTTCCCAGGGAGAATTGGAGAACGTTTCGTCGATCTCCTTAGCTACCCTCACCGAGTCATCCGGATTGTCCACTTTTACCGTGTACCAGCCAACCAGGCCCTTCCAGTATTGGCTTTCGCGCTCCTCCAGATATTTGTAGTGGAACCAGAATTGGGTGGTGTCGTCTTCGACTTTCTTGCCGTGATAGATCCCGCGGATGTTGAAATCCCACGTCCCTTGAAAGATCGTTCCTTTGATCGGAATGCGATCTCCGAGCTTCCAATGAAAGCGTTTGACCAAATCCGCGCCCACGACCGCGCCCTCGCGATCGCTCATGTATGCCTGCCACTGATCGTCGGGTAAGACGTACTCCGGATACATGGTGTGAAAAGTGTCGTCATCGATAGCCATTTGCGGGAAAAAGTTGCGTTCATCCTGGTACACGCCTCCGAACCAATTCTGGTGCGTCACCTCCTTTATCCCGTGAATGCGCAACAGGCGCTCATTGTACGAGACCGGCAGCGGCTGAATGATCGACACCTTGTTGATGACCACCAGGCGGTCGGTGCCCGCCACCTCCACGCCCTGGTTGAAGGCTCCGCGGACGACCGCCAGCAAACCGAACAGGAAGAGCGCCACCGCAAACGAGCCAATCGTCAGCACGGTGCGAATCTTCTTGCGGAACAGGTTGGAGAGGATCAGGGCAGAGTATTTCATGAGCGTACCGCTGCCTTCTCCTCGACTCTCTGCCCCTCGACCAGAACACCTTTATTAAGGTGCAGCACCACATGCGCGCGCTCGGCTGCCACCGGATCGTGGGTCACCAGGAGCACGGTCTTGTTGTGCTCGCGGACCAGCCGGTCGATCAGGTCCATGATTTCATCGGCGCTCCTGCGGTCGAGGTCTCCGGTCGGCTCGTCGCACAACAGGAAAGTGGGATCGGCGACGATGGCGCGCGCGATGCCCACACGCTGCTCCTGGCCGCCGGAGAGCTGACGCGGATAATGGTGCGTGCGGTCCTTGAGTCCTACAACTTCAAGCGCGAGCTCGACGTGTTGGCGGCGCTCCGCCTTCGACAGCTTGGTCAGAAGCAGCGGCAACTCCACATTCTGAAATGCAGTCAGCACCGGTATCAGGTTGTACATCTGGAAAACAAATCCCACGTGCCGGGCACGCCAGTGCGTGAGTTTACTGCCCGATAAGTGCGTGATCTCGTCGCCCGCCACCGTGATAGTGCCGGCCGTGGGTAGATCGAGCCCGCCCAACAGGTTCAGCAGAGTGGTTTTGCCGGAGCCGCTGGGGCCCATGAAGGCCACGAAGTCACCCGCATCCACATCGAGGTTCAGCCCCTGCAGGACGTGGATTTCCTCGCTACCGCGCTGGTACTTCTTGTCCAGTCCGCGCACGCGCACCAGGCTGGAGCCGTTGCCACCACCATCCACTCTAACCATGACCTCTCCTTCGCAATCTTGTACTCAGAAATTTAGCCGGGGGCTCGGCGGAATTGCTCGCATTTTACTTCATTCGATGCTTTAGTCAGTACTTAATAGGATGGACGAAACGATCAGCCGCGGATACTAGGCGGCTTTTGTTATGTTTTGAAAACATTTCTATCGCTTGAGCTTTACGCGAGCGCCATCGCTGAGGCCGTCAAAGCCATTGATTACGACTTGATCACCGCCTGAGAGCCCCGCGACGATTTCCTGATCGCTACTCCGGGTGCCTCCGACACGAACCGCGCGCCGTTCCACACGCCCATCATGATAGACATAGACGATGCTATTGCCATTTTCGTTGCGCACGGCGCCTTGCGGGACCAGCAACCTCGGCGCGCCGGCTTGCGCTGCCTTCGGTTCATCCCCCAAAAACGTGACCTTCACGCCCATGTCCGGGAGGATTCGCGGATCCAGTCGGTCGAACGATATGCGCACTTTTACAGTCGCCTTCTGCCGATCCGCGGTTGGGATCACCGTACGAACCTTGGCGGGAATCTTCCAGTCGGGATAGGCGTCGAGAATCGCCGTGACCGGCATGCCCGCGGTGACACGCGCGATGTAGGACTCATTCACGTCCACCTCAATCTCCAGCGACTGCATATCCACCACCGTCGCGATGCCGGTGCGCGTGAAACCGCCGCCAGCAGAGATCGGCGACACCATCTCTCCCACTTGCGCGTCTTTGGAAACAACGATGCCAGTAAACGGCGAGCGAACGGTGCAGTTGTCGAGATCCTGTTGCGCCACACGGATTCTCTCTTCCGCCGCCTGTGTCTGCTCGTCGGTCAGAGAGATCTTCGCGCGCAAGCTGTCGGCAGCGGTGCGCGCAAGATCAAGCGCCTGCGTGCTGCTGACCCCTTGCTTCTCCAATGCTTGCGTGCGGCGCAGTTCTCGATCGGCATTTTCAAGCTGCACTTGCAGATCCTTCAGAGCGGCGGACGTGGCATCGCGGTCAGCCTTGGCGGAATTCAGCCGGACGCGCGCGTCTGAATCGTCCAGTACGGCCAGCACTTCTCCTTCTCGAACATGCAGCCCTTCGTCGGCAATCATTTGCGTCACGCGGCCAGTAATTTTCGCGGCAATGGTGGCTCGACGCCGCGGTGTCACGTAGCCGCTGGCATTGAGCAGAACTTCTCTGGCCTCAACCTCAGCGTGCGCCGGCGCAACTTCCACGGCCGGAGTTTCTCCTTTGAAAGCAAAGACGGCACCGGAAACAAGCAGTAACGCGCCAACGGCTGCCGCAAACCAGCGGAACCACTTGGGTCCG
Source organism: Acidobacteriaceae bacterium (assembly GCA_003162255.1). Taxonomy (GTDB): domain Bacteria; phylum Acidobacteriota; class Terriglobia; order Terriglobales; family Acidobacteriaceae; genus Acidiflorens. Next base: position 42,322 of record PMMJ01000394.1, read on the forward strand.
CCGGCTTTCCGCGCGCCCTCGTCAATCCTCAGTGCCGACAAATCCTGGCCCGTTCTGGCGCCCATACCCGTGTGCCTCCAAAACTGTTACTGCCAAAAATTCAAACTGCTCTGAAACCTGGAAATGGCGCTAAAGACGGCCACATCCCGCGACTAACTTAGCCGAATCAAGGATAGAGCGCGACTGCTTCGTTATCAAGCGCACATTGCGGCCTACGTTTGTCGTCGATCCGGACTAACAACTGACTAACTTGCCTCATGCGTCCGGTGGCGAGTTGAGAGCTGACCACCAATCGTTGGTCAGTGCATCAATGCTCTTAGCTCCGTTTCACTCTTTGTCCTTGATGTCTTCCGCGGGTTCCAATGCTCCGGGCATCACCTTGAGCGGAGCCGAGCGTTGTTCTTCCAGTTCGAGATGCGGCAGTGGTTTGCGCGGCAGCATCTGGTCGCGCATGGCGGCGTTGTATACGAAGATAGCCTCCACGGTTGCCGCCTGCGCCAGGTCGGCGGGCTGCAAGCGTTCGTAGGTGTCCATGTTCGAGTGATGCGTGCGCGAACCGTAGTCGAGACGGTCCTGAATGAACTGGAAGCCCGGGATCCCGACCGCATCGAACGATTCGTGGTCGGTGCCCGTGGTGTTGCGGTCGGTGATGGTTGTGACGCCGAGATCTTTCAGCGGCTCCATCCATTGCGCAAAAATGGGAGCGACCGCGGCGTTCTCCTGCAGATAAATCCCGAGGATTTTCCCGGTGCCGTTATCCACGTTGAAGTAGCCGGAAATTTTCGGCTGCTCAGGTTTGACTACGAGGGGACCCGCAGGTTTGCGCAGCCAATCGGGTTGCTCCAGTTGATCGGGAGCGGTCGAGAGTGGCACATATCCGAAATGCTGCCGCACGTAACCGGCGGAGCCAAAAAGTCCCTGCTCTTCTCCTGTCCAGAGCGCGATGCGGATGGTGCGCCGCGGCTTGACTTGCAGCGCGTTGAGAATCCGCATCACTTCCATCGCAACCACCGTGCCGGCGCCATTGTCGGTTGCGCCCGTCGCCGCCGCCCACGAGTCGAGATGGCCACCCACCATGACCACTTCCTCTTTCAGCTTGAGATCGGTGCCAGGAATCTCGGCGATGGTATCGAAGCCATGCTCATGGTCGCCGAAGTACTTCACATCGACATTCATTTCGATGCTGACCGGGACATTGGCTTTGAGCAGACGATAGACGCGTCCGTAGCTCTCGATAGCCGTCACCACCACGGGCAGGGGAATGGCGTGTTCGCGCTTGTAGGTGAACCATCCCAGGCTGCCGTCGTCGAAAATGGTGCCGCCGGAGCCGCCGTTGTCGCGGCCATCACGGCTGGGAAGAATGATTCCCAGAGCGTGTTCCGACGCCAGAAATTTTCCGGTTTTCTCGAGCAGGATCCGCCGCTTTGCATAATCCGGCATTCTTTCGGAGAAAGATTTTGGTTTTTCCAGCGGGAAATCGGCGACCTTGGCGAGATCCTTGTCGTCCATCCGCGTAAACAGCGGCTTATCCACCGGATTCACCTCGCGCATATCTCCCAGCAGAACGATTTTTCCCGCCAACTTGCCTTTATACTGGTCGAAATCTTTCTCGTCCGCGACATGAACCCAAATGGCTTGGCCATTGACTGCGCCGTTGCTGGAAGGCGACCAGGGCGCGGCTTGGGCGATGAAGACAGCCGTGTCCGGCGAGGTCATCCGTACCCAGGTGTTGAGCTGCTGCCATCCCATGCCGAACTCACCCCAGTCTTCGAGATGAGCGTTGCTGCAACCCATCGCCGCCAATTGGTCGCGCGTCCACTCGTTGGCCCGGTGCAGATTGGGTGAACCGGTCAGTCGCGGGCCAATGCCATCCATCAAAGCGGATGCGAAGTCCATCACGTGCGAATGGGCGAGACCTTCGCTGCGAATGCGCTGGTAGACGGTGTAGTCGAGATTCTCTCTTGCAGGCTGCGGCAGTTCGTATGACGGCTTGTCAGCTTCAGCCGCGGCTGCCTTCTCTTTGTTTTTGTCGGTGGCAGAAATGGACAGTGGCAGAGCAACGCAGAGCAACAAACCAAATCTAACCGTGAAAGAAGCATGGAATCGCATAAATCGGGTTCCCTCGGGAAAAGTTCCACAGCAGATTAGCAGATATGCACTGAACTAAATAGCTGCCACAGATCGCTGGCGAACATGGCGGCAAGAGCATCGGGGTAAGATGTTGGGCATGGGAAAATGTTTTCGATCCGACGAATTGCGTCGGGCGCTAGAGCGGATTCACGGTTGTCGTATCCCGCTCGTGTGGGGACGGGCGCCCTCGCCCGTCCAAGCCGAGCGCAGCTCGGCAGAGCCATCGCTGTATGACTGGATGACGGAGAAGCGATTCGCGCCCATCCTGTGTCTGCTCTGTTTTGCAGTCTTAGCAGTCGTCGCGACTGTCGCATCGCCGCTCCCAAACGCCGCTCGCAGCCAAGGCCAGAGCAAGGACCATAGCAAAGACCAGACCTCGGCCATACTCGAACTCTCTCGTGCCGATTATCTCGACCGCGTCCAAGCCATCTGGACCGCGCAGATGATCGCGCAATTCACCGGTCTTCGGTTCGAACATCAGGTGGCATCGGCGGTTCCCGTCACTCCCATCAGCCACCTGCCCGGCTACGCTCCGGTGGACGACGACTATTACTACGAGATGGTGGCCGTTCGCGCGTTTGAAAAATACGGGCCGGGTCTCACGGTCGCGCAACTGGGCCAGCAATGGCTCGAAAACAACGCCGGTTCCTGGGGATCCAGCGAGCAAGCGCTCCTCCTGCTCAAGCGCGGGATCAAGGCTCCGGACACCGGTCACCCCCGCTACAACAAATTATGGTGGACGATTGGGCCGCAATTCAGCAGCGACCTTTATGGCGCGCTGGCGCCCGGCATGCCCAATGTGGCTGGCGCCCTGGCGCGCCAACTCGCCCACATCAATGGTTATGCCGAAGGAACCGATGGCGGCGTCTTCATCGCTGGCATGATCAGCATCGCGTTTGCCGAACACGATACGCACGCGATCGTCCGCAAAGCCGCCACGCTCATCGACCCGCAATCACCCTACCGTCAATCCCTCGACATGGTGATTTCCATGGCGGAGAGAGGCTTGGGACCGGAACAAATTTGTCGCGCCCTCGACGAGCGCTGGGGAATCGAATATCCCGCCACCAACAATGCCGTCCTCAATGGGGGAATCGTGGCCGTCGCCGTGTGGTTCGGCGAAGGGGACTTCCAGAAGACGCTGCAGCTTGCGGTGCACGCCGCAGACTTTGCCGATTCGGATTGCAATGCGGCGAACTCTGCGTCGGTTGTTGCGGCTATCCACGGCATGAAGGTGCTTCCCGCCGAACAAGTCGCCGAACTTCACGACCGGATTTTCGGCGCCCGCATGGGGCCGTTGCAATTGACCCCGCCAGTGGACGAAAGCATTTCCGCTCTGGCGCGCCGAACCGCAGCCATTGGTGAGCAGATCCTTCTCTCTCACGGCGTCACTCTCGATAAAGACATCCTTCACATCGCCGTGCAGGAGCCGGTCACTCAGCCCGCCGAGTTATTCCAGCTGGCCGACCTCACGCGCTACTGGAATCCCGAATGGACCCTGGAGCGTGCAGGATTTGGCGGCGCCGGCGGCGGATTGGAGGGCATTCGCGGTATAACCTTCCTGGATGGAGACGTGCTCGCCACTTATCCGCGAGACGAAATCCGCGGCACGCTCTTGCGCCGCTCGGCGAAGTTAAGCGCGCACCCCTGGCTTACCTTCCGGGCGGGAGTCGATCCCGGACGAGCTTGGCAATTGCAGGTGTATGTGAACGACGACAAAGTGCTGGATACGGTTTTGCTCGGATCTCTGCAGCAGCGCTGCTGGAGGACGTTCCGCCTCAATCTATCGAACTACGCGCAACAGGACGTCGTCCTGCGCCTGTACCAACGAGTCCTGATTCCCCACCGCGAAGCTGGAAACGCCTACTGGCGCAAACTCGTCCTTGAGTAACTGGAAGGGCCAGATCATATGCTGATGCGGATGCCGGCGAAGACGCGCAAGTTCTGAGCGTCTTCGCCTTCACCACCGAAACTGGCCTGAGTTACTATCACTTCAAAATTTCGTCGATGGTCACGATGTCGACTAACCCAGAGCAACCATAAATAGCCGGTAGAATGCGATCCGCCGGGTAAGTGCGTCGCAATTCGGCGACTCGCTCCGTTCCCGCCCGATAAGCCGGAAGATACATCCGGCCGAGTAAGGGATGGCGTCCCCAGGCGCCAGAGAGTTTGTCGGCGCGTTCCTCGGTCACGAGAAAATCGCGACGCAGCGTGGCCGCGACCTCCGCCTGCGGCCTGCCCTCACCCCAGGTCAGATACGACGACTGGTTTTTGGCATCGTCCTGCAACAGGGCCAGCAGCACTCCGATCTGCAGGTCTTCGTCGGGCAATTGCTCGACTTCCGTGACGCCGTGCGCGATCAGAATTGCGTTATTGGCGATGCCCTCGAACAGCGTGGCAGCGCGCGTGTTCATGGTGAGCACNNACGTGGCCGGGCACAACCTCGTGACTGACAAGATGTTCAAACTCGGGAAACGAAATCTGCAGCGAGGCATTGATCTCGTAGGTGGCTTCATACTTGGGCGAGCCGTCCGCATTGCGGGCGCGCCCAATGTAATTCATGGAGCCGGAGAACCAGGCATCTTTGATNNGGTCAAGCTGCGCGATCACCGCCGCGCTCAGAGCGCGCACCGAAGCCAACGGGGCCACGCGCTCACGGCGCCAGCCGTCGACCGCCTTTAGCAACTCGTTCGAGTCCGACGATGCATAGCCAGCCCGGCCGAGCAATTCGGCAACGCGAGCGCGCTTCTTCTCCGGTTTGGAAGGCTCGGGCGGCTTGCCCGTCGCGGCTTCCACGCAGCGAGGGTAGGGAACCGGCTTGCCTTTGCCCAGGACTTCCATCGCGAGGTCCCACATGACGTCGAGGCAATCCGCCAGGCTGATCAGATAAGGTTTGCGCAGGGCGCCGGACCTTCCGGCTTCTTCGCGGATCCCCGCGATCGCTTTGGGAAGATTCACTTCGCGGAGATACTGCTCTACCGCATCGCGATCTATGTTCTTGCCCGCGACACCGCCGCAGGCTCGCAGCCGTCNNAATCGGCGATGAAGCGCCCCGTGCCCGAGGGGCACATGACATCGCCGCCCCAAAGTGTGTCGATACCGAGAACTGCATCTGCGACGTGGCGGCTGACTTGATCATTCTGGGTTACGGCGCCCGTCTTTCTTCCTGAGCTTGCTTTCGCGACGGCCGGTCTCCTTGCGGCAGTTTTGCGCGAAACTTTTTTCCGGGAATCGATCTTCTTCAACTCTTTCTTCTTTGATTTTCGAGGCATTAGAGCTCCTTTTCTTTTTTGAGGGAACCGAACCAGACATAAATACAGAGGACAATGAAGAACAGAGCAGAAACGGATTGCGAGACTAGATCGTTTGAATAGAAAGGCGTTTGGATCAGATCTTCGCGATACCAGTGGGACAGGTGCAAGGCCGCGCCGATCACGCCGCCGAGCGCGCCCNNCGCTCGCGGATGTTCTTGCCGTGTTCGCCACCAATTTTTTTACCGCGCTTGTTGACCAGGTGCGAGAGGAATCCGCCGGTCAGGATCGGCGTGGTCAGCTGCAGCGGCAGATAGATTCCGAGCGCGAAGACCATGGAAGAGAGGCCGAGCATCTCCAGCACCACGGTGATCATGGCGCCGATGCCGAACAGCATGTAGGCGACCGGTTGGCCGCTCATGAATCCCGACACCACGGCTTTCAGCGCGGAGGCCTGGGGCGCGACTAAGACCTGCCGTAGGTCGCCGGGAGCTGCTTCTCCAAACTGGTAGGCCTTGGCGAGCAGGACGATGGTTAACCCCGCGGTGATCGCCGACGCGACGACGCCGATGAACTTCACCTTCTCCTGAGCGGAAGGAGTGGAACCGATCCAGTAGCCGGCTTTCAGATCGGTAATGAACTGGCCGGAGGCGCACAGGGCGACACAGACCATGCCCGCCAGGGCCATCACGAAGAACATGCCGGTGGTGCCGGAGAGTCCGAACTTCAGCAAGACCACTGCGGAGACGATGACGGTCAACAAGGTCATGCCGCTGGCGGGATTGTTGGCCGTGGTAGCAATCGCATTGGCCGCTACCGTGGTGAAGAAGAATGCGAAGAGCAGGGTGAGCGCCAGGCCCACCGCGACCACGGTCCACGAAACATGAAGGAGTCCGAAGAAGGCGGCTACTGCGATCGTGCCGACGACCACGCCGAGGAGAATGGTGACTATGGGAATGTCACGGTCGGTGCGTTCCATTTGCGGTGCTTCGCCGTGGCGGAAGGCATGGAGCGCGATGCCGAACGATCCGGTAATCACGCGCAGCGACTTGAGGAGGCCGGCGAGACCGGCGGTCGCGATGGCTCCCACGGCGATGAGGCGCACGTAATTGCGGTAGATGTCCGAAGCCGCCATGTGCGAAATGGGGATGGTGGCGGGATAGACCGTGGTGTCGCCCATGTGGCTGCCGATGAACCAAATCAGCGGGACGAGCACGAAGTTCACCAGAATGCCGCCGGCGCAAAAGATCAGGCCGATGCGCAGGCCGATCACGTAGCCGATGCCCAGGATGAAGCCAACTGCGTCGAAATTAAAAACCATGCGGCCACGATCGGCGAGTGAACGCACTACGGGTACGAACTGGAAGTTCAGGTACTCCTTCCAGACGTGGAAGGTGGTGACAAAGAAGTCATAAATGGCGGCGATGACGGTAGCCTGCAGCAGTAGTTTGGCTTGCGATCCGCCCTTCTCTCCCGTGACAAGGACTTCGGTGATCGCCGTCGCCTCGGGAAATGGGAACTTGCCGTGCATCTCGCGGACAAAGTAGCGCCGCAGCGGAATGAGGAAGAGCACGCCCAGGCAGCCGCCGGCCAGGCAGATGAAGATGGTCTGCACCGGATGCGGATCGAGGTGGAGAATGTAGAGTGCCGGCAGGGTGAAGACGGCGCCGGACACCACGGCCGCGGAGGCGCCCCCCATGCCCGTGATGATCATGTTCTCCAGCAGGGTGGAGCGCCGCCGGTAGACACGCGCCAAGCCGATGGCGAGGATGGAGATCGGGATCGCCGCCTCCATTCCCTGGCCGACCTTGAGTGTGGAATAGGCCGACGCGACGCTGAAGACAATACACAGCAACGTGCCCCACAACACCGCGCGCCAAGTCACCTCCGGTGGCGCCATGCTGGCGGGCACCAGCGGCATGTAGATTTCGCCGGACTTCAACGGCTGGTACGCGTTTTCGGGGAGAGACTTGGTATCGACTTCGGCCATCGGTGAACGAGCCTCCTGAGCGGGCGGACATTTTGACCGTAAACTCGGCCGTAATCGTTGCCCGATCGCGGTCCCCTCAGGATAAAGGGGCGCTTGTCCAGTAGGAAGTCAAACATCGCGTGCGGGCCACGGCAAGGGCGCGGATCACATTATGAAGTGACTCTCGCATGATTATGGCAGCGGTCTTCTCCCTCTGGTTCGTCCTCGACTGGGCGCATCTTGTATGGCGTCCCAGCCGGCGCCGCCCAAGCTTGTCATATTAGTCCGTAGCGCTGGGGGCTGGTCCGGCCCCATACTCGACCATGTCATGCTGTTTCCCCTGTATCCGCAGCCGCAGACGATCAAACGCCAGATAGACGACCGGGGTGGTATAGAGCGTGAGCAACTGGCTCAAGATCAGCCCTCCCACAATTGTGATGCCCAGGGGCCGGCGGAGCTCAAACCCAGTGCCCGTTCCCAACGCCAGCGGCAGCGCGCCCAATAGCGCAGCCATCGTCGTCATCAGGATCGGACGGAAGCGCAACATGCACGCCTCGAAAATCGAGTCGGTAGTGTTCTTCCCCTCTAGGCGCTCCGCCTGAAGCGCGAAATCGATCATCATGATNNACGCTCGCCGACGGCAGCGTGGAGATGATGGTCACGGGATGGACCAGGCTCTCATACAAAATACCGAGAACGATATACACCGCCAGCAGAGCCGTCAGAATCAGCAAGGGCTCGGTGCCCAGAGACTGCTGGTAGGCCAGCAGCGTGCCAGCAAAGAAACCCTGCAGCGTGGAAGGCGTGCCCAGCCGCTTTTGCATCTGGGTGATGCTCAACGTGGCGTCACTTAATGACACGTTCGACGCGAGGTTAAAGGATAGGGTAACCGAGGGGAATAAGCCCGTATGGTTGATGGACAGCGGTGTGGTGTTGGCTTGGCCCTTGGCCACTGCGAGCAGCGGAATATTTCCCGCGCCAGAGGTATGAAGGTAGATATCTTTCAATCCTTCCGGGCTTTGCCAGTATTGAGGAGCAACTTCCAGCACCACATAATACTGATTCAACTGCGTGTAGATGATAGACACTTCCGATTGGCCAAACGCGCCGTACAGCGCCGAGTCCAGGGACTTCACAGTAAGGCCGAGCTTGGCTGCAGTGACGCGATCATAGGTCATCAGCTCATCAAGGCCGCCATTCTGCTGGTCTGAGCTTACGTCCTGCAGACCGGGCAGCCGTTTCATCTCGGCGAGCATGATCGGCGCCCACTTCGAAAGATCCTGCACCGTGTCGGATTGGATCGTGTACTGGTACATCGCGTTGCTGGACCGGCCGCCGATGCGCAAATCCTGCACGGGTTGAAGGAACGCCGAAGCCACGGGAAGACGGTTCAATTGCGGGCGCAGGCGATTGATGATCTCAGCGGCGCTGACCTTGCGCTCGGCCAGTGGCTTGAGCGCAATGTAGAGGGACCCGTTATTGGTGGCTCCGCCGCCGCCGGTGAACCCAATCACATTCTCGACGGCAGGATCATTTTTGATCACCCGGCCGATCTGCTGAATGGAGTCGTTCATCGCCGCGAAGGATGAATCCTGCGGCCCGCGCACTGAACCTGAAATCGATCCCGTATCCACCGTTGGGAAAAAGCCTTTGGATATCTTGACGATCAGCACCACATTGAGCCCTATCGTGATAAAGAGCACGATCAGGGTCAGGGTCGGATGGTCGAGCACCCAATGCAGGCTGCCGCGATACAGCGACAGTACCCAGTCGAAGAACTTCTCGCTGGCGGTGTAGATCCGGCCATGTTTTTCTGAGCGCTCGTTCTTTAGCAGGTAGGCGCACATCATCGGCGTCGTGGTCAGTGAGATGATCATCGACACGAAAACGGCGGTCGAGAGCGTGACCGCAAATTCGCGGAAAAGACGGCCAACGATTCCGCCCATCAGCAGAAGCGGGATAAAGACGGCAATGAGCGAAATGCTGATGGTGAAAACGGTGAATCCGATTTCTTCCGCGCCCTTCAGCGCCGCGGCAAAGGGCTTCATGCCGTTTTCCAGATGGCGTGAGATATTTTCCATCACCACGATGGCATCATCGACCACAAAGCCCGTGGAAATGGTCATGGCCATCAGCGAGAGATTGTCCAGGGTGTATCCGAACAGATACATCACGGCAAACGTGCCGACCAGCGAGACCGGCACCGCGACCGCTGGAATGAGCGTGGCGCGGCCGTTGCGCAGAAAAATAAACACCACGAGAATGACCAGGCCGACCGAAATCATCAGCGTCCGCTCCACGTCACTCACAGAGGCGCGAATGGTTGTGGTGCGATCGAGAACAATGGTCGTATCGATGCCGAGCGGAATGGAGGCCTTGATAACCGGGAGTTCCGCGCGGACGCGGTCGACCGTCTCAATGATGTTGGCCCCGGGCTGCCGGAAGATGATGACTGTAATCGAGCGCTTCCCGTTTAAATAGCCGGCAGCCCGGATGTTCTGCACGGAGTCTGTCACCTGAGCGACATCGGACAGACGGATCGCCGCGCCGTTGCTATAACCGACGATGAGCGGTTTGTAGTCGTCCGCGTGCGAGATCTGGTCGTTGGCAAGAATGTCTGCGGTCACGTTGCCATCGGAGATTTGGCCCTTGGCCAGATCGGAGTTCTGCAGGCTCAGCACAGACTGCAAACTTGCGACCGTTAGTCCATGGCTCGCCAACTGCGTGGGATTTGCCTCCACCCGCACGGACGGTAGCGCGCCGCCTCCGACCGACACCTGCCCTACGCCCTGTATCTGCGACAACTTTTGCGCGAGGACGGTGGACGCTTCGTCGTATATTTTGTCGGGCCCGTATTTGTCGGAGGTGAGGCCGAGGATCATGATCGGCGAATCCGCGGGATTGACTTTTCGGTAAGTCGGATTTCCCGGCAGGTTCGCGGGCAGGTAGGATCGCGCCGCATTGATCGCGGCCTCCACATCTCGCGCCGCGCCGTCAATGTCGCGGCTGAGGTCAAACTGAATGGTGATGCCTGTGCTGCCGAGCGTGCTGGAGGAGGTCATCTCCGTCACTCCCGCAATATGGCCTAACTGCCGCTCCAGGGGAGTGGCGACCGACGACGCCATAATATCGGCGCTGGCTCCCGGCAAGCCTGAGTTGACCGAGATGGTTGGAAAGTCGACCTCCGGCAGGGGCGCTACCGGCAGCACCTCAAACGCAATCGCGCCAGCCAGGGCAATCGCCACCGTGAGCAGCGTCGTAGCGACGGGTCGTTGAATGAAAGGTGCGGAGATGTTCATGCCGGTCCTGCCAGTTCTCCGCCTCCGGTCTCCGGCTGGTTCGATTTGTGCGCAAAGCGGTGGGCCAGATTGTCAAAGAAGATGTAGATGACGGGCGTGGTGTAGAGCGTGAGCACCTGGCTCAGCAGCAGTCCGCCCACCATGGCAATGCCCAGCGGCCGGCGCAACTCGGAGCCAAAACCAGTTCCCAGCGCCAGCGGCAGGCCCGCGAGCAGCGCCGCCATGGTGGT
>PMMJ01000394.1:53270-55442 GCA_003162255.1 Acidobacteriaceae bacterium
ACGATGTACACCGTGACCAGCGCCGCGAGAATGAGCAGCGGCTCATTGGATAGCGAATTTGTGAATGATGCCGCCGTGCCTTGGAACCCTGCCTGCAGGCTGGCCGGCATGTGCATGTCTTTCTGCACNNCGTTCTTTTTCACGATGCCGATCAGCAGAACAATGCCGATGATCGCCACCACGCTCAAATCCTGGTGAAAGAGAAGCAGCGCGAGAAAAGCGCCGACGCCCGCTGACGGCAGCGTGGACAGAATCGTAATCGGATGGATGAAGCTCTCGTACAAAACTCCAAGCACGATGTACACCGTGACCAGCGCNNGGCATGTGCATGTCTTTCTGCACTTTGTCGACCGAGGTAATGGCGTCGCCCAGCGCGGCATTCGGCGCGAGATTGAACGACACGGTGATGGCTGGAAATTGACCCTGGTGGTTAATGGAGAGCGCCTCGGTCGTATTCTCAAAGTGCGCGAAAGCACTCAATGGCACGGCGCTGCTGGTGGCAGAACTGGTGGCGCCCGCCGAGTTCGCCCCCCGGCTCGACGTCGAGGAGGCACTCGCCGATAGCGCATTGCCTGGAGGAGCAAGAGTGTTTGCCGATGGAGTGTATAGCGCGGAGGTCGTCAGCGCATTGGACCCGGCGGCGGATGCTCCGGAGGACGCGAACGACGAAGAGGCTCCGGCTCCGCTCGCGCCCGCGGACGCATTGGATTGGATGTAGAGATGGTTCAGCTTGTTCGGGTCCTTTTGAAATTGCGGTTCACTCTCCAGCACAACGTGGTACTGATTCACCTGCGTATACATCGTGCTGATTTGCCGCTGGCCGAAGGCGTCATAGAGCGTGTTATCGATGGTCGTCGGCGCGATCCCAAATCGCGAGGCCGTAACCCGGTCGATCACCAGAGACACAGCCAGCCCTCCGGTTTGTTGATCGGTAGCGACATCCTCCAGTTCCGGCAACTGCTTCAGTTGGGCGACGAAACGATTCGTCCAGTCGTTGAGTTCATTAGCGTCGGGATCTTCGAGCGTGTACTGGTATTGCGTGCGGCTCACCCGGTCGTCCACGGTGATGTTCTGCACCGGTTGCATGAACAACTCGATTCCCTGAACCTGGCTCACTCTGGAATTGAGCCTGCGGATCAGGTCCGAAGCGCTGATCTTGCGCTCGTTAAGCGGCTTTAAGTTGATCGACATCCTGCCGCTGTTCGTCGTTGTATTCGTTCCATCGGCGCCGATAAACGACGAGACACTTTCCACTGCCGGGTCATTCAGAACTGCCTTGGTAAGCTCCAGTTGCTTTTCCGCCATGGCCGTGGAGCCAATCGTCTGCGGCGCTTGCGATATGCCTTGGATGACGCCCGTGTCCTGCACCGGGAAAAATCCCTTGGGAATGATGATGTAAAGGAAAACCGTGAGCAGCAGCGTGGACACCGCGACCAAAAGCGTAATCGTCTGGAATCGCAGCACAAACTTCAGCGTGCGGCCATAGAATGCGATCATCCCCTCGAAAACGCGCTCCGAGGCTCGATAGATGCGCCCCTGCTTGTCTTTCGGCTGGTGCCGCAAGATGCGCGCACTCATCATGGGTGTGAGCGTAAGCGAGACCACTGCCGAAACCACGATGGTGACGGCTAGGGTCACGGCAAACTCGCGGAAGAGGCGGCCAACTACGTCCCCCATGAATAAAAGTGGAATCAGCACGGCGATGAGCGACACGGTCAGCGAGAGAATGGTGAAGCCAATTTGCTCGGCGCCTTTGAGCGCCGCCTCCATGGGTGGATCGCCCGCTTCGATGTAGCGCGCGATATTCTCGATCATCACGATGGCATCGTCCACCACAAAGCCGGTGGAGATAGTAAGTGCCATCAGCGATAAGTTATCCAGGCTGTACCCCAGGATGTACATCGCCGCAAAAGTGCCGATCAGTGAAAGCGGCACAGCCACGCTCGGAATAATGGTGGCGTAGAGACTGCGCAAAAAGAGGAAGATGACCAGCACGACAAGGCCGACCGTCAACATCAATTCGAACTCAACGTCGGAAACCGATGCTTCGATGGCGGTCGTAAGATCGGTGAGCGTAGTTACCTGAATCCCTGTGGGCAGATTGGCCTCAAGCTGCGGCAGCAGTTGCTTGATGCTCTTCACCACGCTGATGGTGTTGGCCCCGGGCTGGCG
>PMMJ01000558.1 GCA_003162255.1 Acidobacteriaceae bacterium
CAGTGCCGCCGTAGCAGCCACCCAGAACAAAACAGCGGCCCCCGCCGCCAGCCGGGAACCAGTTACCTTACGAAACCAGCGCGATACGTTCAAGATTCCCTCCAGACAAATACATTCCTACATAATATTGAACCCTGAAGCGCCCGAAAAGTTGTATGGAATGTTCCAGGATCCGTGCCTCATCCATAGGAGGCCCGGCGCAAGTACAAAATACGTCCCCGTTTAAGCAACCAGTGACGGTGAACCCAGCCTCGCCACATCTGATTTCAGCAACTATCGGCAAACAGCAAGCGATGGGGCAGGACGCAGTCAGCGGAGTGCTGTCACTCGGTCTGCCCGACGACCGTGAACTTCCTCATCTTGTTGTCGGGGAACAGAAACTCGTAGACTCGAACGGAATCGTACGCGGTTTTGTGCTCGTCTTTAATGAGCTTCGCCTTGTAGTCGCCGAGTGCCAACAACGCCCTGGGAACAGTTTCAGACTCCAAATCATACTTCTTTCCATCGATGACTACGCTCAGATCCTGCTGGCCACCGGCGATGCTCGATGACTTGACATGGACGTTGACGGTGTACTCGGCCGGATTGGGATTTCCCCCGGCCCAAGTGTGCGCGGACAACAACAGCAACACAGCAAGTGTGATTTTCTTCAAGGGAGTTCCTCGTTTCTGTGCGTGATTAACCGTAGCACGACGGTGGCTCGACGAGGATGGCGGTTATGTACGATTGACGCAATATTCCCATCTCGTCCACCACCCGGTTCGGAGTGTAATCGCCTCATTTGGCAACAATCCAAAACAGAATGCACCTGCTTTCGAAAGACCTCACGACACCGCGATTAGCGGAATGCCTATCCCCGATTTGGTTTTCCAACCTGACAGGGCTGCGATATCATCCAAAACATCGGAAAGAAGCTGATTAAAATGATCTTCCTGAAGAACCCTCGCGCTTGGTCGTTCGCTCTTTATTTGGGATTATCCCTGGCGGGCGAAATGAGCATCACGCCCATTCCGGCAAGGGGAGCGGATCCGCAGCCTATCACCGGAGTGTGGGAAGGTACTCTCGATCCCGGAGCTCAACCGAAAAAGCGGATTGTGGTGCACATCTCTGCTGCGCTGGATGGAAGTCTAAACGGCACGATCGACTATCCTGACCAGGACATTTCGGGCACCCCGATCACCGCCATCACCTATAAGGAACCCACTCTGCATTTCGAAAGCAGCCCCAGTCAGACTGTCTATGATGGCGCCATGAACAAAGACAATTCAGAGATCACGGGTACGTTTAAGCAAGCCGGAGCGAGCCTGAGTCTTATCCCTAAACGGACGTCTTAGAATGAGGCTCTCGTCCATCTCACCGCAAAATTCGGGATTGAGGTTGTTGGTGTTCCACGCGGGTTGGCGGAAAAAATGCGCTTGCGCTTTTGATTAGTACTGGTCTCATAAATGGCTTTGGGAAAGGCACGCCTTCAACAGGTTGCGGAAAAACTCCACTTTGCACTTGATTTTTGGGTGGCGCAGCGGTTTACCGCTGCGATAATTGCATTGTTTTGAATGCGGCTTCAGCCGCTGAGGTCACAGCTCTTGATGGGGAAGGACTTTTTCCGCCGCCTCTTCAAGCCCTGCCGCTCAAGGTCAATAAAAACGCGGGCTTTAGCCCTGAGGGCCGAACACCCTGCTCGGAGAACCATTTATGAGACCAGTCCCAGTGTAAATCGCCGGTTCTCGAGTGACTTCCGAGTTGCCCGGGATCCGGGAACGACCTCGAGCAGCCTGCTTGTTCACATTGCTTGGAGCAGCGTCTCATAACAACCGATGTCGATTTTCGTTCCTTTAAGCCGGGGCCGACCGTCGAGATCTTGATCACCCACGATTGGGGTTCCCAGATTATCCCCGCCGTTTCGCGCCGGGGAGTCTGGCTCCAGATGGAAGTTGTTCGAAGCAGCGTCTGCAAATCGCGGATCCATAAACCGCGAGTTCTGATCATTGCCGGTTGCCGAAACATACTCCTCGAAAGTCGAGAAATCTTTCTCGTCGTAAGTCCATTTTGCTGCCTTTGAGCCGGCCGGAAAGTAATAGATGTTGTGATCCAGCGTCACGGTCGGAGTACTACCATCCATACGGCCAGACCTGCTGGCCAGAGCTCGCCCGTGTTCACCAACATAAACTATGTTGTTCTTGAAGACATTGTTGCGCATGTAGAACTGCATCAGAAACTCACCCTGGCCAGTTTTCCAGGTGTCGTTCCTGTAGAGAGTGTTATTCACGATGATTGCGTCCTCGGTGGTTCCGCGCTTCAGGTCATAACCTCCAATGCTGAATCCAGGGCCGTGGCACGAATAAATCAGATTGTTGCGCGCGATGATGTGGCTCGTACTTCCCCCGAGGTGCTCGCTGGCCAGTTCAATACCGAAGTCAACATCATGCACGAGGTTGCGTTCAATCAGAATTCGAGTTCCGCCATCGACGTAGATGCCGTCGGAATCGGGTCCCTCGCCGTAAGCTGGATTACCTCTTGCGGTGATGCTGTAAACCGAGTTCTCACTCACCACTCCATCGCGTGCCCGGTCGACCGCCGGGTCCGGCGCCGTGTGTTCGAAGCCGATCACATCGATTCCAATATTGTTGTTGTCGTGCACCGAGTTCTTCGTTATGCGGAAACCAGCTACATTGCCGTTCACCACCACAGACTCGCTTGAGCCCGTCTTGAGATGGTGGACATCATTGCCGTCGATGACCAGGTCGCTGATCGGAGTCGTGGCGTCGGTACCGTAGACAGCAATACCAAAGCCGTTGGCCCCGCTGCCCGGACGCAATCGGTGAGCGGAGTTCTGCTCGATGTGATGCACGTCGTTATGGAGGATTTCGATGTGCGATCCGCCCCCGAATACGCGGATTCCGCCCGGGGCGCTGTGATAGTCGCTGGTCCGATAGTTGCGTATCTCGAAGCCCTGGACGCGCACGAAGCTCACATTGGTCAACTCAACCATGCTGGCTTCGCCTGCGGGCGGCGTCAGGCACCCGCCGTCGAGAACCGCGTGCTCACCCGGCTGACTTTGAAAGGTGATGAACCCCTGCTGCGCGTTCCCCGAGACCTTGACTGCCAACTGCTGGCAGTAGCTGCCTGCCCGAACATGAACCGTGTCCCCCGGCTTCGCGATGTCGGCTGCATGTTGGATTGTTCGTAGGGGATTCTCGATTGTCCCAGGATTTGAGTCTTTGCCGTTTGTCGCAACGTAAAGATCGGTGTTGACCGTATTGGCGATGCCGGCCGTTGACAGCATAAGGATCAAAAAAACATCAACCAGTAATCTATTTATGGAGCTCAAGTGATTCCTCCGAAGCGTAGAGCAGGCAACTTGACGACGCCCTATTGTCGCACTCCGCAGCAACAGACTGTGCTGCCCGTCACTAGCTGAATAACATCAGTGTCCGGAGAAGCGGCTGTACTCGGCATTAGGATTCGAGCGCGACACGCCCCCCGATTGTGTGCTTCATAGCGATGTCCCACAACACTGAACTTGACGTTTGCATCTCAGCGGCTATCCAACCCAACTCCCCCAACCCCGCTATAATCAACTGAATCGGTGCGACGTTGCTGTAGAAGATCGCAGCGCCCGGATGGCGAAACTGGCAGACGCACGGGACTTAAAATCCCGGGTCCGTA
>PMMJ01000083.1 GCA_003162255.1 Acidobacteriaceae bacterium
GTCGCGGAGTTTCCGCCCGGCGAATCTGGCCTGCCGGGTGTTTCTTACCTCAAAGCGCACTTTGTTCAGGTTCTTCCAAAAGCCAAGTTGATTGAGCGCCAGAGACGCACCCTGTCATCCACACGCATGAAGGAACTTGTGCAAATGATCAATCGAGCGGTTGATCCGGACGCAGCTTGGCCGCAGCGATCACTTGCCAAGTGACGGCAGCGGAGGTGTGCGTGTGAGCGAAGGCATCAAGTGCACAACCTGTGGGAAGGTTCACCAAAATCTTCCTCGTAGCTTTGCGGCCGACTTTCCCGCTTAGTCTTCAACCGATTATTCCCGTATTCCACACCTTTCCCACAGCAATCCTGCCCCATTTCATTTCCGTTAGCCCCATCCAACCCTCATAATCACTAAGGGACCAGTGTGCGCCCTCGATGACTTCGATTTCTTCCGACAATTTCAAAGAGACGCTTAAGCAGCAGGCGGACATCGTCCGCATCGTTGGCGATTACGTCAAGCTGAAGAAGGCTGGGGCGCAGAACTTCTCTGGGCTGTGTCCATTCCACGCCGAGAAAACGCCGTCGTTCTCAGTCCATGCCACGCGCCAGTTTTTTCACTGCTTTGGTTGCGGAGAGTCGGGAGATGTCTTCACCTTTATCCAGAAAGTCGAAAACATAACCTTCCCGGAAGCGGTTCGGCTGATCGCGCAGAAGCTGGGCGTGCCCATGCCGAAGGTCAGCTTCTCCAGTCCGGCGGAGGCTCGAGACGCGCAGGTTCGCATGGCGCTGCTCGATGTGCATGTCCGCGCCACCGCGTTTTTTCAGGAGTGTCTGCGCCGTCCCGAAGGAGCGAATGCCCGCGAGTACCTCAAGGGCCGAGGGCTCGATAGCGAGACGATCGCGCGCTTTCGCATCGGCTACGCTCCCGACTCCGGCTTCCTGCTGCGAGATGCCCTGCGGCGCGAGTTCGATGAAGACTTGTTGCGCGAGAGCGGGCTGTTTTCGTGGAAGGAGAGCACTCAGCCGTCGGCGGTCAGCACTCAGCAAAAGCAGGGCCTTCGCTCCGCTCAGGATGACAATGCTGTTGAGGTTTCAGACGCGAACGACGAGCAGCGAACGACGAACAGCGATCCCTCGCAGCCCGTAGCTCGCAGCTCGCAGCCCGCAGCGATTTATTCCAAATTCCGCAATCGCGTGATGTTCCCCATCTGCAATGACCAGGGAAAGGTAATCGCCTTTACCGGGCGCACACTCTCCACGGATGAGAAGGCTGGCCCAAAGTATCTGAATTCTCCGGAGACGCCGATTTACTCGAAGTCGCGCGTGCTGTTCAATCTGGACAACGCGAAGGAAGCGATTCGCAAGCTCGAATACTCCATCCTCGTCGAAGGCCAGATGGATTGCATTTCGGTGTACGCCGCCGGTTTTCACAATGTGATTGCCAGTTCGGGCACGGCGTTCACCGAGCTGCAGGCGAAATTGCTGGGGCGATTCTCCAAAAATGTGGTGGTTAATTTCGATCCCGACACCGCCGGGGCCCGCGCCACCGAGCGCACCCTCGGCTTGCTCGTCGAAGAGGAATTCGCCATCAGGGTTCTCACGCTCGAGACGGGATTCGATCCCGATCTCTTCATCCGCCGCAAAGGCAAGGACGCCTATGGCGCGGCGCTCAAGAACTCGCAGAAATATTTTGACTACTTGATCGATCGCGCGCGTGCGTTGTTCCCGGCGCGCAACTCGGAGAACAAGGTCAAGGCGGTCAACCATCTTCTTCCGCACATTCAGCGGGTGCCCAATCGCATCGTCCGCGATGAACTGGCGCTGGAAATTTCACAGAAGCTGGGAATCGATTCCGCCGTGCTGCGCCAGGAGTTGAAGCACGCGGCTACCAATCGCTCCACAACCCAAGTCAAAGCCACGGCTGAGGCGCAGATCACCGGAGCGGAACGCGTCCTGATCCGGGCGCTGGCGTCGGCGACCGAAATGCAGTCGAGCGGGGCCCGGAGTTCCGCTCGCGAAGGAGCCGACGAAGAATTCGATCCCGCCCGCCAAGCGCAATTCGCGCTGCAATCGGAGCATCTCTATGAAGGGCTCGCCTCGCAGTCATTGCTGGAGGCGCTGCTGGAAGCCGGGGCCGAGACGGCGGACGTCATGGCACTCCCCAAGACGGATGAAGACCGGCGGCTGCTCGCCTCAATCCTGATGCACGAGGAGGAAGACCTGACGCCAGAGACCGTGGAGGGCGCGGTGCGGGCCCTAAGGAGGATTTATCTGCGGCGGCGGCTGGAGGAGGTGCAGCGCGAATTGCAGCGTCCAGGGCTGTCGATGGAGGAAAAACAGGCGCTCCTGCAGGAAAAGGTGCGCCTAAAGCGCGCCCTTATGGATCCTGTACTGGGGCAAAAGGCCAGCTAGCTTGTCCGATGTCACACCGAAAGCTTGGAACGAAACCACCCCGAGCGCCATCTAAAGAACTAGCGGGAAACGAGATACGGGCGGCGGATGGCAATCGCTAAACTGGCGCGGGCTTAACCCTGCGCTAACTAGAACAGCATTTGGCGTGCTATACTTCTGAAGTCTGTGCGCCTCGCGCACGACTCCGTAACGACTCCCACCGCTGAATAGTTTGGCGTCCGCAGACCAGCGAACGTCTTGAGGATAATCTGGCTTGGCACTTGATGACAAGTACGACGACATAAAAAAGCTGATCGACGCAGGCAAAGAGAAGGGATATCTGACCTATGATCAGGTCAACGACCTTATCCCGCACGATGTGCACTCTCCTGAAGACCTGGAAGATCTGCTAACCACGATCGGGACCCAAGGAATCGATGTACTCGAAAGCTCGAAAGGGCCGACGACCGATCTGGAAAAAAAATTCGAGGAAGTAGAAGAAGGCTCCGACGACGTCGAACTCGACTTAACCCCCGGCGCCCTGGAAAAAACCAATGACCCTGTCCGCATGTATCTGCGCGAGATGGGGACGGTTCCTTTGCTCACCCGCGAAGGCGAAGTTGAAATCGCTAAGCGGATTGAGCGTGGCCAAAACCGCGTGCTGAAGGCGCTTTCGCGCTCGCCGATTGTAATTCGTGAACTGCTCGCCCTGGGCGAGGACCTGGAGAAGGGCGTCCGCTCCATCAAAGAGCTGGTTACGTTCGACGAAGAGGAAATCACGGAAGAGATCGTCGACAAGCGTCTGAAGGAATTTCTCGCCAAGATCAACGCGCTCGAAAAGCTTTACAAGAAAGTCATGCCGTTCGTCGAAAAGATGGCGGCGGTGAACCAGAAGAAGCGTCCGCGCGACTATCGGCGGTACCGCATCAATCTGGCGCGCGCCGTGGTGCGCACGTCGATCGCGGTTCGGAAACTCGGCTTCACCAACAACGAACGCAAACGCCTCATTGACCGCGTCAATCGCACGGTCGATGGCATGCGCTCGCTTGACCGGCAGATCCAGAATTTGGAGAAGCGGGCCGAGGCAACGCGAAGCGAAGAACAGCGCAAGGAATATAAGAAGCAGTCGCGCGCGGTCCGCGGAGAGCTGGAAAAGCTCGAAGTGGAAGCGGGCCTGTTGTTCCAGGAACTCAAGCGCACGCAGCGCGAGATCATCCAGGGCGACATGGACGCCGAGCACGCCAAGCGCGAACTGATCGAAGCCAACTTGCGCCTGGTGGTCTCGATTGCGAAGAAGTACACCAATCGTGGCCTGCAGTTTCTCGACCTGATNNTGGTGCAGGAACTGGGGCGCGAACCCACGTCGGAAGAAATCGCCAAGCGGATGGACATTCCGGTGGCAAAAGTCCGGAAAGTCCTGAAGATCGCACAAGAGCCGATCTCCCTCGAAACGCCGATTGGCGAAGAGGAAGATTCGCACCTGGGCGACTTCATCGAAGATCGCGCGGTAGTTTCACCGGCCGAGGCAGTGATCAACGTCAACCTCAAAGACCAGACTTCGCAGGTGCTGCGCACGCTGACACCACGCGAAGAAAAAGTCATCAAGATGCGCTTCGGGCTGGAAGACGGCAGCGAGCACACCCTCGAAGAAGTAGGCCAGTCGTTCGCAGTAACCCGGGAACGCATCCGCCAAATCGAGGCCAAGGCGCTAAGAAAGCTGCGCCATCCATCGCGCTCGCGAAAGCTGCGGGCGTTTATGGATGGGGTAAGGGACTAGCGTAGAAAGCAAAATTGCAGGGATGGGGCGCGAGTGATCGCGCCCCTTTTGCTTGGGGTTCTCGCACATTGTCATCTTATCATGACGCTCGTGGGCGAGGGCGCCCGCGCCACACATGATCCTGAAATCGTCACAATTCCATTGTTTGGCCGTCACAGCGTGATGACATGGAATTGCACCACAATTGGTGCATGGGCGTTGGAGTGGGGTTGGTTCAGGATGTGGGGTCGGAGTACGTTGCTTCGGTGATTGAGCAGCATGCGGTTCGGGAGGAGGCAATTCGGTCCGCTTCGGAAATGTTTCCGCTGCTTCGAGAGTGGGCGGGGCCGTCTCTGTTAGATATCAGCTTGTCGGGATCGTATGCAAAGGGGACGGCGATTTCTTTGGGGACCAGCGTGGATGTGTTTGTCTCGTTGGACGACCTCGGAGGGCAAAGCATAAAGGATATTTACTGGGAGCTGTTTCATTGGCTGGCGCATCGCAGGCTGCGTCCGCAGGCTCGGAATGTTTCGCTTCGGATCGAGAGCAGCGGGGTGGAGAAAAAGCAGATCGCGGTGGACGTGGTTCCGGGGCGTCTTCGTAGCCGGAGCGTTTTGGAATCGCAGCTGTCGAAAACCGCGAGACCTGGAGCGGGCTCGGAAATCGGCACGGGCGATCACGCGCTGTATTGGCGGAAGAAAGACAGCTGGGTGCTGACCAACGTCGCCGAGCACTTGCGGGTGGTGACGGGATCGGGGCGGGCTCAGGAGATTCGCGCCCTGAAGATCTGGCGCGAGAGACAGCGCTTGGATTTTTCTTCTTTCTATCTGGAGCTCACGGTGATCGATGCGCTGCGGGGGCGGCGAAGTCAGGAGTTGGCGGAAAATGTGCGGCGGGTGCTGCAGTATCTGGTGGATGATTTTCCGCGGGCGCGCGTCGTGGATCCGGCAAATCCTCATAATGTGATCTCGGATGGTTATGGTCCGGAGGAGAAGCGCGCGATTGCCATGGCGGCGCGGAAGGCGCTGGGGATGCGCCGATGGCAACAGGTTCTTTGGTAAAGCGCGAGCACAGCATTGATGGGTGCGGCAACTGCGCGGTGTTCAGACATTGATCCTTGAAACGAGGGTCCCTGCCACACCCTGTTAAAATCGACCTATCTTCATGGAAGCCGCCCGCATACGCAATTTTGCGATTATTGCGCATATCGATCACGGGAAATCCACGCTGGCCGACCGGCTGCTGGAATTGACCGGCTCACTCGCCATGCGCGAAATGCAGGAGCAGGTTCTGGACTCGATGGACCTGGAGCGCGAGCGCGGCATTACCATCAAGGCCCATGCCGTACGCATGTTGTACCCCGCGCAGGATGGCCAAATCTATCAGCTCAACCTGATCGATACTCCCGGCCACGTCGATTTTTCCTACGAGGTCTCGCGATCGCTGGCTGCCTGCGAAGGCGCGCTGCTAGTGGTCGACGCATCGCAAGGAGTTGAAGCGCAGACGCTCGCGAACTCGTACCTGGCCATCAATCATGGCCTCGAAATTATTCCGGTCATCAACAAGATCGATTTGCAGAGCGCCGACATTGAGCGTACGAAGGAGATGATTGAGAGCGCGGTCGGCCTCGATGCGTCCGATGCGTTGCTGATCAGCGCCAAAACCGGGCAGGGCGTGCCCGATGTGCTGGAGGCCATTGTGAAGCGCGTTCCGCCGCCAAAAGGCGCGCCGGAGCGGCATCTGCAGGCATTGCTCTTTGATTCATGGTTCGATCCCTATCGCGGAGTGGTAGTGCTGGCGCGCGTCTTCGAGGGCAGGTTGCGCAAGGGGCAAAAGATCCGTCTATGGTCGAACGGGCACGTATTTCAGGTGGAGACTTTGGGCGTGCTTACTCCAAAGCCGGTGGAGATCGACGAACTGGTGGCGGGCGAAGTGGGATTCATCATCGCGAATATCAAGAACGTCGTGGATACGAAGATCGGCGACACCATTACTGACGATGACCGGCCTTCGCTGCAAGCATTGCCGGGGTTTGAAGAAATCAAGCCCATGGTTTTCGCGGGATTGTACACGGTGGACGCGCACGAACATACGGCGTTGCGTGAGGCGCTCGAAAAATTGAAGCTGAACGACTCATCGTTTTTCTTTGAGCCGGAAAGTTCAGTGGCGCTCGGATTCGGCTTCCGCTGTGGCTTTCTCGGCCTGCTGCACATGGAGATCATCCAGGAACGCCTGGAGCGCGAGTACAATCTCGACCTGATCACGACGGCGCCGGGAGTGCGCTATCAGATCACCAAGACGGACGGCCAAGTGATCGAGGTGGATAATCCCTCGCGCTGGCCCGATGTAAGCGAGATCGCCAAAGTGGAAGAGCCGGTGATTCTCGCCGTGATTTTGACCAACGAGGAGTATGTTGGCGGCATTCTGAAGCTGGTCGAGGAAAAGCGCGGCAAGCAGAAAAGCTTTGAATATGTCAGTTCCTCGCGCGTGATGCTGCAGTACGAGCTGCCGCTGAATGAGATCGTGCTCGATTTTTACGATCGCCTGAAGTCGGTTTCGCGGGGATACGCTTCGCTCGACTATCATCTNNGTTGTCGACCATCATCCATCGCGACTTTGCCTATGATCGCGGGCGGGCGCTGGCGGCAAAGATGAAGCAACTGATCCCGCGGCAAATGTTTGAGGTGGCCATCCAGGCAGCAATTGGCGCCAAGATCATTGCCCGTGAAACGGTTCCAGCCATGCGCAAGAACGTGATCGCCAA
>PMMJ01000095.1 GCA_003162255.1 Acidobacteriaceae bacterium
CGCCAGCACTTCGACTACGCCAACCGCAAGCAGCATGTCCGCGAAATTGCCGACTGGTTCCGCTCCACTGGCATTCCACTGAATTCCGTTCACGCCCCTTTGTATTCTGATTACGAGTGGGGGCGCACCGGTTCGCCGCCCGTCAACATCGCCTCCACCGACCGCGCCCACCGTATCGATGCCATGGACGAGATCAAACGCGCCCTCGAAGTCGCCGAGCAGATCCCGTTCCGCTTTCTCGTCCAGCACATCG
Organism: Acidobacteriaceae bacterium; assembly: GCA_003162255.1. Lineage (GTDB taxonomy): Bacteria > Acidobacteriota > Terriglobia > Terriglobales > Acidobacteriaceae > Acidiflorens. The sequence continues at coordinate 254 of PMMJ01000095.1, forward strand.
GCAATCCCGACGAAGAGTTCGACGAAAGAAAATTCGAAGCCGCCATGACCTGCGTCGAGCACCTGCGCGCCTTCGCTAAGCCGCTCGGCGTCCGAGTGCTCGTGGAAAATATTCCCAACGAACTTTCCACGCCCGAGCGCCTCGTCGAGTTCATCCGAACGATGCATTTCGACGACATCGGCGTCTGCTTCGATTGTGGACACGCTCACATGATGGGCGGCATTCCCGAAGCCTTCGCCATCCTGAAGAACCACATCTGTTCGACCCACATCCACGACAACAACGGAGATAAAGACACGCACCTCTGGCCCGGCAGCGGCTCGACCGACTGGAAACAGACCATGGAATTGCTGCGCACCGCGCCGCTGACGCCGCCCCTGCTCCTAGAAATCGACGGCGAAGAAAAGAAAAATCCCAGCGAAGAACTGACCGCAACTTTCCAGAAGCTGGAAGATTCGTAAGAAATCAACCGCAGAGTACGCAGAGCGCGCAGAGTTTTTGTAACTGGTTTCCCCTGTGCTTTTCCGCGCCCCCAATGGTGAAAAGGTTTAAGCTGAAATGTTCCTAAACCGCCGGGATCAAAGAGGTCTTTGAGCAATCTTTTCTCAGCGTTCTCTGCGCCCTCTGCGGTAAAAGGTCTTGATCCTATGTCCTCACCCATCAGCACCATCGCACAAATCGGCGCCCACGAGGGCCAGTCCGTCATCATCCGCGGATGGCTTTACAATCTCCGCGAAAGCGGAAAACTTCTTTTCCCCCAATTTCGCGACGGCTCCGGCGTGATCCAGGGCGTAGTGCCGAAGAACGCCGTCCCGCCCGAAGTCTTCGACGCCATCAAGGGCCTCACGCAGGAATCCAGCGTCATCGTCGAAGGCAAGGTCCGCGCCGATAAACGCGCCCCTGGCGGCTATGAACTCGATGTCTCGAACGTCCAGATCGTGCAGCGCGTGCCCGAGTCCACTCCCTACCCCATCACTCCCAAGGAACACGGCGTCGAATTCTTAATGGAACATCGCCATCTCTGGCTGCGCTCGCAGCGCCAGGCTTCCATCTTGCGCGTGCGCGCCGAAATCATTCGCGCCGCCCGAGATTTCTTCGACAGCAACGGATTCACCCTCACCGACCCGCCCATCCTCACACCCGCCGCCTGCGAAGGCACCTCCACGCTCTTCCCCGTGGACTACTTCGAAGAGCAGGCCTACCTCACGCAGTCGGGCCAGCTCTACATCGAAGCGACCGCCATGGCGCTCGGCAAGGTCTACTCGTTCGGACCAACTTTCCGCGCGGAAAAATCGAAGACCCGCCGCCATCTCACCGAATTCTGGATGGTCGAACCCGAAGTCGCCTACGGCACGCTCGACGATTTGATGGAACTCGCTGAAGGCTTACTGACTTTCTTAGTCAAGCGCTGCCTCGAGCGCCGCCGTCCCGACCTCGAAACCATCGGCCGCGATCTTACAAAGCTCGAGAAAATCGACGCGCCGTTCCCGCGCATTACCTATGATGAAGCCGTCACCAAATTGCAGGAAGGCCACTCCCAAGGCGTGCTTGAAACTAAATTCGAGTGGGGAGGAGACCTCGGCTCACCCGATGAAACTTATCTCTCCTCGCTCTACGACCGGCCCGTCATGGTCCATCGCTATCCGGCCAGCGTAAAAGCGTTCTACATGGAACCCGATCCCCAGCATCCCGAACTCGCCCTCTGCGTCGACGTGTTAGCTCCCGAAGGCTACGGCGAAATCATCGGCGGATCCCAGCGCACGGCCTCTCACGACTTGCTCCTGCAGCGCATTCACGAGCACAATCTGCCCGAAGAAGCCTTCAAGTGGTATCTTGATCTCCGCAAATACGGCAGCGTCCCCCACTCCGGCTTCGGCATGGGCATCGAGCGAGCCGTGGCCTGGATCTGCGGCTTAGAGCACGTGCGCGAAACCATCCCCTTCCCGCGCATGCTGAATCGGCTGTACCCGTAGGGCCGCGGCGCAGCGCGTTGAACCGCAGAGATCGCTGAGTTCGCAGAGAAAGTGATTGCATGAGTACCGCGGTGGTTCACGCAGATCAGCTGAACGCGATTACCGAGCAGATCATCGGTGCCGCGATGGAGGTTCATCGGGCACTCGGCCCAGGTTTGCTGGAGTCGGCCTACGAAGCCTGTCTGGTGTTCGAACTTCGCGAACGCGGCCTGCGCGTCGAGCAACAGAAGCCGCTCCCGATCAAGTACAAAGAGGTAAGGCTCGATTGCGGTTACCGATTGGACTTGGTAGTCGACGATAGTGTGATCGTCGAAATTAAAGCTGTCGAGAAACTAAATTCAGTCCACGAGGCCCAGTTGCTCTCCTACCTAAAGCTGGCCAATTGCCGAGTGGGATTGCTCCTGAACTTTCACTGCACAATGTTGAAGCACGGAATTGGCAGATTAGTGAATAACTTCCCTTCCTCTGCGTGCTCTGCGACCTCTGCGGTTAAACGCGATCTCGGCGGTGAATAGGAAACGTATGCCCCAACGCAGCACGACCTACAGCAACATCACCCCGCGCCAGATCCGCGTGATCGGTGTGCCTCTTGATCTCGGACAATCCCGCCGCGGCGTTGATATGGGTCCTTCCGCCGTCCGCGTCGCCGGACTCGAAGCCCGTCTCGAAGCCATCGGGCATTTGGTCGAAGACGCCGGCAACATCGCCGTAGCCATCCCCGAGCAGAAAAAAGAAGGCGCGGCCAGCGCCAAGTATCTCAGGGAGATTACCGCCACCTGCACCAAGAGCGCCGACCTGGTATTGAAGACGCTCGAAGCCGGCAAAGTTCCGCTCGTCCTCGGCGGCGATCACTCTGTCGCGGCGGGTACGGTGTCAGGCGTGGCCGAGTTCTACCGCCGCAAGAACCAGAAAATCGGTCTCCTCTGGATCGACGCTCACACCGACATGAACACGCCCGACTCTTCCCCCAGCGGCAACGTCCACGGCATGCC
>PMMJ01000032.1:0-152 GCA_003162255.1 Acidobacteriaceae bacterium
ATCGCCAAGGCCCTCGGCGCGAAGGTGTACCGGAACGCGGTGAAAGAAATCGGCTGGTTCGATATCCACCTCACTGAAGCGGCCGCGCGCGATGCGCTATTCGCGGGCATCGGCCCCGTCGAGACCGTGTTCCACTGGCACGGCGAGACCTT
>PMMJ01000032.1:184-3406 GCA_003162255.1 Acidobacteriaceae bacterium
CGATGGGCTTCTACCTGTGGGTTGACGATGGCTTGGCCTGGGCACAAGGGACATATGAGTACCGCCCCATGGGCACGGCCGTCATTTCGGCGTCCGATTTATTCCGCCGGCGGGATTTCGACCCGCGGCGCAAAGTGCGCTCCCCCGCTCGCTCCGCCCAGTTCCTCGGCCAATTCGCATCGCTCGGCCACATGAACGCCCACCTTCAGAAGCGCCGGTCAGCCCGGCGTTTGTCGGTAGAATGAGGGAAGGGGGACTGTCGTGAACGTCGNNAACATGGAATTGCTGGTAGTGCGCTAAATGTGTGCGCCTGCTCAAAAAGGGCATATTGCAGATTGCAATATCCGGGTCGCTTGCGAATGATCCGTGACGGTCCTAGGCTTGGGGGATGCAGCAGAGACTACAGCGACTATTCAGCCACACGGCGACGTTACCATGGGTCATCTTTCTGTGGTCCGCCGCGGAAATTCTGGAGCGCGTCGAATTTATCGCTCACAAGATGCATCTTATCGCGGGGGCGATTATGATGCCAATCGGTTTGGTTGCCTCGGTGGCGCTATCCATGGTCGCGCTGATATTGATCGTGGTTTGGCCCGAGATTAAAACTCGCTCCTGGGTGCTTAAACTGCCGAAAAGTCCTCATGAAAAGCTGGAGGAGAAAGTCGACGACACCAAATCTGCGCTAGTGAAAAGCCTCCAAGAGATCAACAAGATAAGGGACCTTTTCGGAGGGCAGATTCAGCAGCTTGGACAAGATCGGACAAAAGCTATCGAGGAGCGTGCCAAGATCGGCAGCCAGATATCGAAGCTAGAGTACGACCTGAAGGTTATAACCAAAGCCATTGATGACCTCGGTCAAGGGTTCGTCGGCACCATGCTGTTTCTTGACGATATCACGATTCTTATAATGGAAGCGGACCAATCCCTTGAGGCTCTCCGTCAGATGGCGCGCCTTTGTCCTGGAAGTGGCGCCGCCCTACGGCCCTTCTCTAGACCATGGTGGGCTTGTGATGCATCGGAAGAACCCCCACTCGTTATACAATGGGCTGCATTTCAGAAGAACCACATAGAGCACTGCAAGTTCTTCGCTGGACTATTTCAGATACCGGAGTCGGATGTCATCTATGCTGGACTTAGGGAATATCTCACATGGAACAGTCAAGACGGTACAGACTACTGCGCGTCACAGCTTCTGAGCCAAAAGAATACGCTATTTATCCTCCGCCAAAACCGCGCGGTCCAGGTAAGCGCGATGCTCCGTCAGGCGGCTGCTAAATCTGTGGTCTAAAACGGCAGTGCGTTCTGATCCCCGCGTGCTTCCATCGGAGCCTTCTTGAATGTGGCGGAGTCCAGAAGCGGGATGTTCGGCTGCTTCCCCTCGAATAGTTCGCGGATGGTGAGGATTTGGATCTTNNCACGTTTGGGAACTGGCGGAACTGCTGGCATGAGCGCTTCAATGCACTGGAAGATGATGTAGCCGCCGATCATGGCACCGATCATTGGTATCACGTTTCTACTCCCTTTAGTCTACGGTTTTGGGCGCCGTGCTTACCACCGGCTTTCCGCATTTTCCACAGAAAGCGGCCCCTTCGGTGAGCACGTTGCCACAAGCCGTGCAGAAAGTGTCATCGTCTGCGTCCCAGTCAATCTCGCGTCCGCATCTTTGGCATACAGTGGCATCCTTGTGCACTCCGCTTTGGCAGTACGGGCATCTCCAGGCGCTCTGTGATGCGAACGCCATTAGAAGGCCAATCGGCCCCAACAGGAAACCGAGAAAGGCCCATAGGCAACCGTTCGCGCCGCGGCTGGAGGCAATGAAAGAGGCCGCGATACCGCAGAGTAACCAGAATAGAACCAGAGGTCCCATCCTTCACCTTTCCCAGCCTACGAGTGAACCGACCTGATTGTACCTCATCGCACATTCGTTGGCGGCGCTACAATGCATATCCATGGCTGATGAGTTGGCGGCTGGCTAGAAAGCGTCCCGAGCCAGGAAGCCGGTTTGACCGAGCGAACCAAAATCTACTTCGCGCCATCGGGGATTTTCTCAAGAATCTTGACCCATTGATTTTCAAATACCCCAACATCCTTGATTCCGAGCGAGCAGTGGAAGGAATCTGGTTTCTTTGGCCGGGCACCTCCGTGCTCCAAAAGATACGCCTCGTATCCTCGTACCAAAAGGTCCTGAAGGTCCTTCCATCCGAGCACGAAGAAGCGGTCTTGCCCCGTCCCCTTGAGCACCACCAGAATACACATCAAGCCTGGGAATGGCTCCGGGTGCCGCTCGCCAACTTGCTGTTTGCCGTCGTTGGAAAGTCGGACATCCGCGAACTTGCGAATATCGAACTGCCAGTTGAACCCGTTGATCGCCTTCACCTGCACGGCCAGATGGCCGCCGGATTGACCAGACGCGATGATGTCGTAATGCGGAACGTTGCCGGCGAACGGCGTCGCAAGAAGGTTTAGTCGGCACAACTCCGCCGCGACCAAGAATTCTCCAACCGCGCCCGTCAGTTGATTGGTTCGGCCTGTTGCCATGGTTCAACACTAGCAGCCATGCAGATTCAGCGCACCACCACCCCGCCTATTGCAATCTGCAGTACACGAACCTGAAACCCCGAGAATTTCCCTTCAACGCACTTTTAAGGCACTACCCGAATTGCGTGGCGCACGCTCAGCCTGGCGTTTGTCGGTAGAATGAAGAAAGGGGGACTGTCGTGAACGTCGNNGAGGCCTTCCTCCGGCGCGCCGAGGCCTTCCACGATTACACGATGGAAGACCTGGAACGGGATATCGCCGCAATTCGCGACACCTCCCGGCAATGATCGCCGTCGCGGACACCTCGCCGCTTTGCTATCTCGTTCTGATCGGCGAGATCGACCTGCTGCCCGAACTCTTCAGCCAAGTGCTGGTGCCCGAGGCCGAGCTGGCCGAGTTGGCCCACCGAGACGCTCCTTCCGCGGTTCGAAGCTGGGCGTCGAACTTGCCATCCTGGATGTCCGTCAAGGCGGTTCCACCCTTGGCAACCGCGGGGCTGGAGAGACTTCAGGCTGGCGAGCGAGCGGCCATCCTGTTGGCCGAATCCACGTTGGCTGCCATCATCCTGCTCGACGAAAAAGCGGCGCGACGCATTGCCACCGCCTGCGGCCTGCGGGTCACTGGGATACTGGGTGTTCTGGGCGAGGCGGCCACTCGGGGACTGGTTGAACTGGCATCCGCAAT
>PMMJ01000527.1:0-550 GCA_003162255.1 Acidobacteriaceae bacterium
TCCGAGTACATCGGCCCTGCTTCTAGCGAGATCGGTATACAGCAGCTGCGTAAACGTGTGGAGGCTCTGCCCCGACGCAAGTTCATCGTTATCTATTGCGGATGTTGCCCATGGAGCCATTGTCCGACCGTCAAGCCTGCCGACGACGCGCTCCATTCGATGGGCTTTACCAACGTGAAGGTGCTCTATATCCCCGATAATTTTGGCGCGAACTGGGTGGATAANNGGGAAAGAAGATTCTGATCGCCACCGCGGCCATCGCAGTCGCGATGGGACTGTTTTTCCTGAACCGGCATCGTGGTATATCCTCGGGCGCCGGTGTTACGAATATCGCCGGGCATCCGTTCGCTCCGGAGTTCTCACTTCCCGAATTGACCGGACAAACGCTCGATCTCTCCGCCTACCGGGGCAAAGTACTTCTCCTCGACTTCTGGGCAACCTGGTGTGACCCGTGCCGGGAGGAAATCCCACATTTTGTGGAATTGCAAAATAAGTACCGGGATCAAGGTCTGCAGATCATTGGCATCTCCATGGACGACGGGCCTGCCCC
>PMMJ01000527.1:647-4410 GCA_003162255.1 Acidobacteriaceae bacterium
CATCGCACTGACTCTCAGGGGCTATCTTCAAGAGTCTGGACGGACTGGTTCAAGACCGGACGTTCACAAAAGAACAAAAGAACCGGCACTCTCGTGATCTGGTACGTCTGGCGCTTCGGCGACGACATTGAGAGCCTGACGTAGATCAGCGATCAGGTCCTCCACATCTTCGATGCCGGCCGAGTACCGCACGAGCCCATCGCTGTAGCCAGCCGCACGGCGATCTGCTGGCGATATGCTCGCGTGGGTCATCGACGCAGGGTGTTCGACAAGCGTCTCCACACCGCCTAGTGAAACGGCCAATGTGGCTACTCGGACGTGGTCCATGAGCAGACGTCCGGCCTTCATTCCGCCCTTCAGTTCGAAGCNNGTGGGATTCCAACCCTATGTAAAGGACCGAACTGACCTCAGGTTGTTGCTCAAGCCAACGCGCAATTTCCATCGCGCTTTGCTGAGCCCGCTCAAGCCGGATTCCGAGTGTCTTAAGACCGCGCAGGACCAGAAACGCCTGGTGTGGATCCATGTTGCAACCGGAGTTGACCATTGCCTTACGGAGACGCTTGTAGATATCCATCTCCTTGGCCACGATGATANNCCTTGGCCACGAGGATCCCGCCTACGACGTCCGCATGGCCGTTGATGAACTTGGTCACAGAGTGAAGTACCACGTCTGCGCCCAACTCCAGTGGCCGCTGCAGGTAAGGGCTGGCGAAGGTGTTATCGACCACCACCAGGCAGCCATGAGCGTGCGCTAGCTCCGAGATTCGTGCGATGTCGCTGACTTGCATGGTGGGGTTGGCAGGGGTCTCCAGATATACGAGTCTCGTGTTCGGCCTCAGCGCCTGCTGAACTTGCGCCAGATCCGTGGTGTCGACGTAGGTGGACTCGACTCCGAAGCGTGAAAAATCTTTCTCCATCAATCCCCGGCTGGGGCCGTAGACGGAGGCAGTACTGACGAGGTGTGCGCCTGCCTGAAGCAAAGCCAGATACACTGTGCAAACGGCACCCATCCCGGAACTGGTGGCGATGCCACCGCAACCGTTCTCCAGTTCGGCGACGCTATCCTCCAGAGCGCAAATGGTGGGATTCCCAATGCGGGTATAGATGTAGCCATCTTCCTCCCCAGCAAAAAGCGCCGCACCATGCGCAGCATTCCGAAAAGCGAAGGTGGACGTTTGGTAGATAGGAACGTTGACCGCGCCAGTTGCATCCGCCTTGTGCCCCGCATGAATCAGTTTGCTGTTAATACCCAGGTGTTTCGTGTCCATAAATTTTCTCTGGCGCCTTGGCCGTGGTCGCGTTGATGCAAGTAACCGCCGTTTCCGTACCTTGGGGGAACGAACCAGTATCGCTCACATCTCATCAGCGCACAGTGATAGTGAGCACAACCTCCCGTGACCGCGGGCCATGGCACGAACCTGGCCCGATGCTATGACTCGCAGCAGAGTGTCAGCCAGGCTTAGCAAACCATCTGTCGCATCGGGAATTAGCAGGAAAAAACAACAAGGCATCGAACATCTGCTGGACGATATCGGCTGGAGAATCTTGGGCGAATTGCAGCAGATTGCCCGCATGCGGTTCGCAGAACCCGGCCGCATCGTGGGACTCTCCAGCCCTGCGGTGACCGAGCGTGTTCACAAGATCGAACAGGCCGCAAGATGCCGGCGATATGCCAGCGCAAACCGTGATTTGAAGTTACGGTAGCCGCGTTGTGTTGAAGTCCTTGTACCTGTCCACGGCAGGTGCTCTACAATTGGCCTCGTCGAGTTTTTGCGGAAGCGTTTTTCATCGAAGTGATACATCCCGATTGTGCGACCGGCCTCGCGCCGCTTTGGTGACCCCTATGAAAGAAAACGAAACTGAGCATCTGTTCGATGAGATTGGCTGGAAGATTTTGGGCGAGCTACAGCAGAATGCCCGCATCGCGTTTGCCGAATTGGGCCGGCGGGTTGGATTATCGACGCCCGCGGTTACGGAGCGAGTCCATAAGATGGAAGAGGCGGGAATCATTCTGGGTTATCGCGCGCAGATCGATCCGGCCAAAGCTGGACTCCCGATCCTGGCGTTCATCACGGTCAAGGTCAGCGGCGAGAACCTTATTCACTTCATGAATCTCGCCGCCAGTCGGCCCGAAGTATTGGAGTGCCATCGGGTCACCGGTGCGGATTCATTTTTGCTCAAAACAGCCGTCTCCGATGTTGCTCATCTGGAACGCTTACTGGATGCGCTGATGCCGTACGTGGCCACCACAACCTTGATGGTCCTCTCGACCGCCCTGGCGTGGGGAAACATTGTCAAACCCGATAGCGCGTCTCAGGATCTCGGGACGGCTCGGCCTGCGTTTCGCTAGGTCCTGGCAGCGCAAGACGATCTAGAAGCATTCTGAAGTCTCACTTCCATTTCGTTTCGTAAATTCCGCCAACATCCATCACTCCTGTATGTATTTTGAGGATTGGGCGTCTTTACCATTGGTTCGACGCTGGGATGCGTCCTGCCTTGGATACGCCGAGGCAAGCTTCTTCAGAGGACAGCGTCAGATGGACGTATTTGTTTGGCGGGGAATCGAAGTACCGGTGGATGACGACGGTTTTATACAGGAACCGGACCGCTGGAATCCGGATATGGCAAGCGCGCTCGCTGCGACAGATGGCGTCGAGAAGCTAACGCCCGACCACTGGAAAGTCATCGACTACATTCGCGCGTATTACAAGGAAAACGATATCGCGCCCATGGTCCGCAGGATTTGCAAAGAAACACAGCTGAACTTGAGGCAGATTTTCGACCTCTTCCCTTCCGGACCAGCCAAGGGTGCATGTAAAGTGGCGGGCCTGCCGAAACCGACAGGTTGCGTGTAGCCAGGAGTCCCCATGCCCCCGCTTATCCTCGCGCTGATTGCGGCGATTTCGGTCTTCCTGCTCGGCAACCTCTGCCGGGTGGTGAAGGCCATGCTCATGCCTGTCCACCTTCGCTGGGATCTCTATCCCATTCCCAAAGGTCCGCGCGACCGGCAACGCTACGGTGGCTCTTATTTCGAGGAGACGGAGTGGTGGACGAAGCCCATCGACACCGGCCACGGCGGCGAGTTGGCCTTCATGCTGAAGGAAGTTTTTTTTCTGCGCGGAGTTTTTGAGAACTTTCGCGCTCTGTGGGTCTGGTCGCTGCTGTTGCACTGGGGGCTCTACCTTTACATGGCCTCGGCCGCGACGACGGTTGCCGTCTCAGCGATCGGCGCTCCTCTCGTTTTCGGACGAGCGCTTCTGTTGAATGCTGCTTTTGCCGGGTACGTTGCCGCATGCACGCTCGGTGAAATCGGCAGTCTCGGATTGCTTTCCACGCGGATGTTCAATTCCCGGCTGAAAGGCTTCACCACGCGCGCGATGATCCTCAATCTCTGTCTGTTTGCCGTGATCTTTGGCACAGGCCTTATCGGCCTGTTCAATCCGAATCGCGGGCTTCTCACTGCCCTGGTCGACACCGTGGATTGGCACCATGCAACGGGAGTGTACTCGGCGGCCACATATTGTCATTTCACACTGGTCTCGTTCTTCCTCGTCTATTTCCCGTTCACCCATATGACGCATATGTATATGAAGTACTTTACCTGGCATGGCGTGCGCTGGGACGACTTGCCGGCCCGCTTCGACGAAGGCGGACGAGAAGCCATCGCGAAGAACCTGGCGCGACGCGTGTTCTGGCGAGCTCGTCACATCCACGAAGCGGCCGAGCAATCATGGGCCAACGTGGCATCCAGCAGCGGGCAGCC
>PMMJ01000072.1 GCA_003162255.1 Acidobacteriaceae bacterium
CTCCGGGGTTGTCTTCAATCAAAACGCGCGCAGGTTCTTTTTCCATTATTTTTATTCTTCCTCTCGGGGCAGGCTCGCGGAGCCGAACCAGAATTCTTCAATGGATTGCACCACCGAAAAATAGTCGTTCAGATTTCCCGGCTTGCTGACATAGCAGTTGGCGCCTAGTTCGTAGCTGCGCGCGATATCCAGCATCGAGCGCGAGGTGCTGAACACCACGATGGGGATGGTCCGCAGATCACTGTGGGCTTTTGCCTCCGCCAACACCACACGGCCATCTTTCTTGGGCAGATTAAGGTCCAGCACTATTAAGTCGGGACAAACCGCATTCGCATACTGGCCCGCACGATGCAGAAAAGCCATGGCCTCCTCGCCGTCCGGTACATTGCTGATTTGGCTCTGATGCCTGCCCCCGGCCAGCGCCTCACGCGCCAGACCGACGTCGGCCGGGTTGTCATCCACGAGAAGGACCTGAGGCAATTTTTTCATCGCTCGGGCTCCCCCCTTCTCAACGTGACGACCGGCAGGCAACGTGAACTCGACAGCGGAGTCGAATCATCCTTAAGCCTCGCCACTACCCTTTCACCGAGGCTTCAGTGAACAAATGTTCAGTGACCGCTGGCAGATCGCCAGTCTGAAGAGGGCGCTCCGCGCACATCCCTCCATGAGGGTAGTTATCGGCGCCACCCAAACGTGCTTGAGACTCCAAAGACAAGGCATCCTCCGCAGGAGAACAGATGGGATCTTCCATGCGGCCACTGCCCGTGCGGACATACTGGGGAACGCGTGGGAACGACGCGGGTGGAACTCCAGCAGCTTGCGGAGATNNTTGATTTTGGGTGGCGCAGCGGTTCACCGCTGCGGTAAGTGCGTTGTTTTGAATCCGGCTTTAGCCGCTGAGGGCGCACCTTCTGCCCGGGAACTAGTTTTTCCGCAGGCTGCGAGCGAGAGGTTGCTACTTTCTGTACACGGTCGGCTGCGGACCCTTCTCGAGCGTCTCGCGGTCCCAGATCATGCCTTCGCGGGTGTAGTTCGCGAGTTCGAAATCCTGGGTCAGCTCGAGAGCATCGGTAGGGCAAGCATCTTCGCACAGGCCACAGAACATGCAACGGCTCAGATCGTAGGTGAAGTTGGTGAGTTCTTTGCGGCGGGTCTTCTCATTGCGCTCGCTGGTGACAACAATCAGGTGCTCCGGGCAAGCCAGCGCGCACAGGTCACAGGAAATGCAAAGCGTCTCGTCGGTGTCGGGGTTGACGTTCAGCCGCGGCGCGCCTCGGTAGCGCTCGGCCACCTGCGGCCGCTCCAACGGATACTGCTCGGTGTAGATTTCCTTGGGATCCTGATATCGGAACGTCACCCCAAGTCCCTGCATCAGGTCCACCAAAAACACTTTCCGCAAGACGGCAGCAATTCCCATAACCCATCTAGGATAACACTGACGGGAAACTGGCCGTGTGAGATGGATCACAGAAGATTCCGATGTAGAGACGGGGATTTGCCCCATAAGTGCTAACTTAAGCAGAATTCCTTCCGGTTGGCCAACAAACCGGGAGTAGAGCGACAAGGAGATCGTTCGGCGGACACCAACCCGTACCGTTCGCTCGTTCTTCGACCATCTGCCTCACACATTGAGCTGGTTGGAGGCAGCGACTCGGCCGTACCAAAGGCCCGAATCCTTTATCGTGCGCTTCTGGTTGCGAAAGTCGGTATAAATCAACCCATAGCGCTCGGTATAACCCTCCGCCCATTGGAAGTTGTCGAGAAGGGTCCAGGCATGAAAGGCGCGAACCCGAGCTCCATCAGCGATCGCGCGCGCCAGTTCAGCGAGCACTTCGCGGTACCATTGGATTCGGCGCTCATCCGGTATGCGACCATGTTCTTCTTCATCGGGGGCATCGAGATAACCGCATCCGCTCTCTGTGATTTCGATGATCGGGTGGTTGTATTCCCTTGAAATCTGACTGACCAGGTCGTACATGCCACGCGGCCATACTTCCAAACCGGCGTCGGTAAGCGGACCCTCTGTGGGCATCGCGGCGCGGAAACGTGTGTAAGGATCGCGCCCGCCCGGTGCATTGCTCTCAATCTCAGTACCACTGAAATTGCCTCCGCCCAGAAATCGCTCCTTGCTCGCATCCGAGACGATGCGGCGCGTGTAGTAGTGAAAGCCCACCCAGTCCAACGGCGCATAGAGGAGCTTTTCGTCGCCCGCCTTGAAGCCCATCAGCTCATAGGGCGGTTCTCCTACGAAAGCCTTCGGATAACGGCCATGCATAGCCGCCTCCAGAAAGAAGACATTGTTCATCGCATGGTATCGAGCAGCGGCTGCGCGATCGTCGTCCGAGTCCGTCTTCGGATATGCGGGAGCCATCTCATACGCGCTCCCCACCGTTGCCTTGGCAGAGGCTGCTTTCACTGAGCGCAGCGCCTGCGCCTGAGCGAGAGCCATGGTGTGCGCTGCTTTCAAGAAGTCGCCGAAGCTCGTCCGGCAAGGCGGAAAGGCACCCGCTGCATAGCCCATGAAGGCGATTGCCCAAGGCATGTTAAACGGCGCCCAGACCGTGATTCGATCACCGAGATGCTTGGCGAGAATGCCGGCATAGTCAGCGAAGTAGCCGGCTAGATCCCGGTTTGGCCAGCCGCCCCGATCCTCGAGGGACTGAGGAAGATCCCAGTGGTACATGGTGCACCAAGGCCGTATGCCAGCTTCAAGAAGGGCATCGACGAGGCGGCTATAGTGATCGATTCCCTTCATGTTCGGGGCGCCGGTTCCGACGGGCTGAATGCGAGGCCAGGAGATGGAAAAACGGTAGCTCTTCTGGTTGAGGTGTTTGGCCAATGCGATGTCCTGCGGATAGCGGTGGTACTGATCGCAGGCAACGTCACCTGTCACGCCACCCATTACTTTCCCGGGTGTATGAGCGAATCTGTCCCATATAGATTC
>PMMJ01000463.1 GCA_003162255.1 Acidobacteriaceae bacterium
TTGCGATCGGGATGCCACTGGTACTGGGCCTTGCCAAAAGTGATCATTGTCACCCGGCCGGAGAACCAGTCCTCTCGATTGCTTTCCGAGTTGTGAAACACAATCCGAACCTGATGGGGCTGGTCATAATCTTTGTTGATAAGCATGACCGACCACTGGCCGTCCGGACGCTCGAGAGCGTAGGCCGTCACCAGCACGTGCCCTTCCTTATCCTTCACATCGCTTACGGCAGGGAAGAGGCTATGCTCGGCGTCCTTCGGTTCTGCCCATTCCTGCGTAATGAGCTGCGCCCCGTAAAACTGCGAGGTCTTCTGTTGAATCTGGTAATGGTCGTCGACCATGAACATGTGATAGGTTCCCCAGCTATTGGCGCAGGCGGGATGCGGCGGAGAGTAAGGCAGATCGTGGTAATAGTGAGTCGATTGGCCACCGGCCGCCAAAAAGCCTCCGAAGGAATCGGCCAGCCACAGGGCCCCGAAGATATCGACGGCGGCTTCGCCACCGTGGTCGTTGGTTTCAGTGTCGAGCAGGGGAATGCCCGCCGGCAGGCCGTCGTCCCGCCACACCTGCATGATATGAGTAATTAATTGCGGTTCCTGATAAAGATTCTTCCACGGCGTCTCGCAGCCCTCATAGGGATAATGCTCAAACGACATGAAGGCCAAGTCCTGCAGGCGGCCGTGGGCCTTCAAGTAATCAAGGACGCGGCTGAACCACGATGTCCGGCCTTGCGCATCGGGCCAGACCTTGATGTCCTCCGTGACGCCTTCAAACGCTGGGCCTCCCAGCTTGAAGTTCGGGTCAACCCGGTGCAGTGCGGTGGCGAACTGCAGGTACAGAGTGGCGTAGTCCTCGGGAAGCATGTACTGGCCGTCAGCTTCTTCGCCCATTTCGATGTAGGAAACGGGATAGCCGCGCTTCTTGATATACGTCATTTGCGCGGCAGCGTCCTCGGGCGTGCTATACAGCAGAGCGATAGGAATAATGGCGGGAAGGCCGCGAGTGATTCCGCTGGTGAAAAACAGGTCGAACCCCGGCTGGTCGCCCGATTCCATGCGATCGGGAGCGACGTAAAGATCGGAAGCCTCGTGCCAGGGATCCACCGAGGAACACAATGTGAGCGTCTGCTTCTGGTCCGAAGAGTGGTGAAGCAGATCGGTGAATTCCCCTTTGTCGTCAATGGTTCCGAGATAGAGCTCGCGGATGGCATATCCGACGCAGTTACGGCTGTCGCTAGAACCATGAGTATCGCAGGTGTTCGACGACTGCGTCATCAGAATGCGGATGAACTTTGTGCTTACCGGCGATGACGCGAGGCCAGGTGCACGGAGGTGATGAGTGGGAGTACCGCCCTTTCCATTTATCACCTCCCCAGAAGCGAAGGTTTTCCACTGCCCTTTGTCCTGCTCATCCATAGCATCGCCGTCACCAACCCAGTACTGCAACTCATAGGCCTGCGCGTACGGTTCGGCCCAGGCAATACGAATCGCGTTTACCTCCTGCTTCTTATCCAGAGCGATCACTACCCACTGCGGGTGGAGCGCGTCATCCTCGCCGGTGAAGGTCTTCGTCAGATAGGGATTACTCTTCCAGTAGGTGTTGACGTCGCCGTCATCCAGGCGCGAGAAGCCGTCAAACTCCGTCCCGTTGTTTCGCGTGAATCCCCGGTGGGGAAGGGAATAGCCATAGGAGTGCAGGATCATCTTCTTGATGGGAGTGGAGTCTCCCACGAAATATCCTTTGCCCGAAGAATCGCTCCAGGTGCCCTCAGGATTCCAATGCCAGGCTTGGACGAACAAATCAGTGTTCTGCCGATAGCTGATCGCTCCCCACCCCGCCGAGAGGATCTGCTTGATCTGGTCGGGCCGAAAAAACATGTCGGTCGCATTGCTCGGCACACGGTCCACGGTCGAACCAAGAGCATACAGAGGGCTGAACTTGTTCACCACATGACTGGGTGTCGCATCGACGCGTACGATTTGGGCGCAGGTCGGAATTGGGTTCGAGAAAATAACAATCACAACGATAACGAGAAGAACAATACCAATGATGAAGGATGAACGCGTCATAGGATTTGGAGCCCTTGAGTCCGTTTGCGATCTAGCATAGACAGTCATACAACAAATCGCAGTGCTTGCGCCATCGCGCATCCGCTCGTTTTCACAGCATGAGACTCATTTTCGCTTCTGCACGGCTTTCCTTGCCGGCTCTGTATACTTTCCAGTTCTGGGCACAAATATAGCCGCTGCCAGGAGGTGTCCGTCATGCTAATCAAAGTGTTCGACGACAAAGCGTCCATGGGCAAAGCAGCGGCAGAGCAGGCTGCCACTGCGATCCGCCGGGCGATCGCGGAGCGCGGCCATGCGCGGATCATCGCTGCGACCGCGGCATCACAGCTTGAGTTCCTCGACGCGCTCACCAAGACGCCAGACATCGATTGGCAGAAGGTTGAGGCATTTCATCTCGATGAGTACATCGGATTGCCGGTAACTCATCCGGGGAGCTTTCGTAAGATGTTGCTGGAGCAGTTGGTCCGGAAGACCGGCATCACCAAGTATCACTTGCTCGAAGGTGATGCTGCAAATCCTGCCCAGGCTGTGCGCGCTGTGGGCAATGACCTGGCTTCTGCGCCAATCGACACCGCCTTTCTCGGTATTGGTGAAAACGGGCACATCGCTTTCAATGATCCACCAGCAGACTTCGAAACCGAAGAGCCGTATATCATCGTAAAGCTCGACGAGGCGTGCCGCCGGCAGCAGGTAGGCGAGGCGTGGTTTGCCAACATTTCGCAAGTGCCGAAGCAGGCGATCTCTATGTCGGTGCGCCAGATTATGAAAGCAAAGGAGATTCTCGCAGTCGTGCCCGACACCCGCAAAGCACCAGCCGTGAAGTTGTGCTTTGAGTACAGTATCAGCCGCATGCAGCCAGCATCGATTCTGCGCACCCACCCCAACGCAACCGTCTATCTGGACAAGAATTCAGCGTCTCTATTGGGGCCGGTGTTGCAGAACCAACTGAAGGACGAAACCCAAGTGATGGTAGGGCGTTAGATCGTCCCCCATCCGCTGCCCGTGGGCGGCCGCCGGAAAGCCGACTCTTAGCCACGCCATCCGGCGCGGGAAGCAATCTCCCCGCGTGCCATCCACGCCGACTAGCTTCACTGAGACAGCTACTGACCTGGATTCGATTGCGGCCAGCCAGCTCATCAATACGGAGTGGGTGCAGCCGGGCATCGGCGTGCACAAGATGTTCTCCGGTCACGGAGATATTTCGGATGCGGTCGGACATCCGCCCGCAACAGCCTACGCGCTGCTGCGGCCGGACGCCCAATGGTCGCTGATGCCGGTAAACCGCGATCAGGAGAACACACACAAGGTGCACAGCGAGTTAATGGTGAAGCTGCAGGCGGCAAGAGCTGCTTCGCCGGCCCGGCAAACGTGATCACATTTGGCAGTGCTGCAATACCAATGGCATCCAACAAAAGAAGGCGGTTTTCCAGATCCGGACAGGCAGGCGGTGAAAGCCTCGATCAACGCCAATGCGGACACAGTCTACGAAATTCCGAAAGCTTCGATGACCGTGATCCGGGGAATGAGCGCGAGTCCGCCGAAGAAGACTCATGAAGCGAAAGGCGAAGTAACGCTGCTGTCGCAGGCGGAAACAGAAAGGTCATCATGAAACGGCATCTTGGACTATTTCTAGGTGTTTTCTCCTCGTTCCTGTTCGTGGCCCAATCTTCGGCTGGTGAGTTGAAGGTCCTGACTAATCATCTGGGGTACGAGACCAAAGGCCCGAAGCACGCGGTGATTGTCGGCAACACAAGTGATAGCGTCTCCGCTTGTGTCCTAAAGGATGAAGCCAGCGATCAGGTAATTCTGGCGATCGCACCGAAGGCAACCGGGCCGGTTCAGAAGTGGAGAGACTGGTACTTCTGGACTCTTGATTTCGACTCGTTTGCCACCGAGGGCAAGTACTACCTGGAATGCACGGCAAATGCAGCGAACATCCGGTCGTTTCCGTTCATGGTGCAAAACGACTTACTGGAGCGTGGCACAGTTTCCGATGTCATCTACTATTTCAAAGACGAGCGCAGTTCGGGCGAGATGGACAGGGCCGACAGCCACTTGACCTTTGAGGGTACAAAAAGCGGCACGGTCGACGCGCACGGCGGATGGTGGGATGCCACGGGCGACTACGGCAAACACTTTTCCCACCTGTCCTTCTCGACCTACTTCAATCCCCAGCAGATTCCGCTGGTGGTGTACAGCCTGCTCAAGAGCTATGAGCAGGCGAATCGCCGAGGCCTGCAAGGGTTTGCCCGATACAAAACGCGCCTGCTGGATGAAGCCATATTCGGGGCGGACTACCTGGTACGGATGAAAGCTCTGGAGGGATCCTTCTATCGGTCGGTATCGACGGGCAGCGTAAAGCAGGTTCCGGAAGAACGCAAAATTGCCGGCGAGATGAAGCGGTTCGGCATCGAAAACGCCCCAGGCCAGGGTGCTGCCGGAATGGTAGAGAGCGCGAACAACGATCGGGAGTATGAAGTTAGCTACCGCTCTGGAGGAGGAATCGCGATTGCCGCGCTGGCGATGGCGAGTGCCTATCCCGTAGCCGGCCAGTTTCGCAGCTCGGATTACCTGAAGGCTGCTGAGGATGCCTTTGCCTACCTGGAGAAGAACAATCTCCCACTCACCAACGACGGCAAAGAGAATATCGTTGACGACTATTGCGCGCTGGCAGCCGCGACGGAACTCTACCGGACGACGCACAACGAAAAGTANNTTCTTTCATGCTTCCGACGGCGGTTTTCCAGTCGTGAGCCTGCTCTATTACTCCGAGATCGCCGATCCGGCGGCCAGAGAAAAGGTGTTAGGCACGGTGCGGAAGGCGCTGGCGTTTGAACTCGCGATCACTTCTGAGGTGAATAATCCGTTCGGTTACAGCCGCGAATATGTGCAGGACAAGACGGGGTCGCGCCACACCAGCTTCTTCTTCCCCCACAATAGCGATGCGGCTCCCTGGTGGCAGGGTGAGAACGCGCGTCTGGCTTCGGTCGCGGCCGCAGCGCGGCTGGCGGAACTCGCCTTCCCGCAGGATGCCTCCTTTCGCCAACAACTGGAAGCCTTTGCCACCAACCAACTGAACTGGATCGTGGGATTGAACCCTTTCGATTCGAGTATGATGAATGGCGTTGGTCGTAACAATCCTCCTTACATGTATTTTGACTCATGGGAATTCACCAACGCGCCGGGCGGAATCTCCAACGGCATCACCAGCGGGTTCCACGACGAGAGCGACATCGACTACATGCTGCCCTACCGGCAGACAGGCGCTGACAATGACTGGCGGTGGGGGGAGCAATGGCTCCCGCACGCGGCCTGGTATCTTCTGGCGGCTTCAACCGGAGGGTCGGCACGGTAGAGGTCAGGAGCTCGAGTCTCCTCGTGCCTGCCATTTCCTTTCTTCAGTGTTCGATGCCCGGCTCGGAGTCTGCGACCACAATCCAGTTTCTNNACAGCCTTCCAGTCAGAAGAAGGCCCGCCCGACGAGTTTGGTGAGAAGGATGAACTGGCGAGCAACCCCAGGGTGAAGAAATCCTGATATGCTTTGCAAGAATGAGCTATCACCCAGGCCTGCAATGACATCTTTCGAGCGCTGCGCCCTGGGCGAGTTATGCCGAATATCGGCGTTGTCCTCATTCCGGACTCCAGGGCGCATGGTCGGGCCATCTCAAGTGACTCGGGGGCCGCATGGAGAGGTCCCCATAATCCTGACATGATTAACAATCCTCTAAACTCTAGTGCAGCCGCATGAAACTGAAATTGCCGCCTGGCCCATTTGGGGCATATTTATTCGATTGCGACGGCACAATTGCCGATTCCATGCCGCTTCACTACATCGCCTGGAAGAAGGCGCTTGGCGAATGGAATTGCGAATTCGATGAGAAGCTTTTCTACGCGTGGGGCGGTATGCCCATAGCTGAGATCATATCCACGCTAAACGAAAGACACGGGCTGAGCATGCCCGTGGAGATTGTGTCCCATCGAAGGGAGAGGTTCTATCTCGAGCTGCTTCCGCGGCTCACGGCTGTTCCTGAAGTTTTGGAACACATCGAGGCCCAGCACGGGCGGATTCCATTGGCTGTCGTCTCGGGAAGCACCAGGGAATCGGTGACGGCGTCTCTCGCTTCGCTGAAGCTTCTCGATCGATTCGACACATTGGTCTGTGCGGGAGACTACCAGAAGAGCAAGCCTGACCCAGAAGCCTTTCTGCTTGCCGCCGCCAAACTCGGAGTGGCGCCGAAAGATTGTCTCGTTTTTGAAGACACGGAGATGGGCATTCAGGCAGCCACGGCGGCGGGGATGGCCTCCGTCAGAATTCCTCCGCCATGGGAGCGGGATGCGGCGTCCCATATCCTTATCTGAATCGATTGTCAGTCTCTTCTATTTAAATTAGAGCGATTGTTTTGGGCAGGAGGTTGAGCTGGCTGCACTTCGGCGACGATGACTTCCAGCCCGGCTTCTCGCAGATCGTTAATGTACTTCGCGTCCGTTCCCGAGTCAGTCACCAGGGTGTTGATATCGCTGACCGGTCCTACATAAGCAAAAGACTGCTTGCCGAATTTGCTGTGATCGGCGAGTGCAATGCGAGTCTTGGCCGCCTTGGCAATCATTTTCTTGAGTTGCGCCTCGGCATGATTGGCGGTGGAGATTCCGTAACCGGGGTCGATGGCGCTCACGCCCAGAACGGCCTTGTCCAAACGTATTTCGGAAAGGGCACGATGCGCCCACTCTCCCGAGAAATAGAAAATGTCCTTCTGCAGGTCGCCGCCGGTGCACAAGACAGTGACGCCGGGGCTGCGTTGCAGTTGGCATACGATCGTAGGGGAGTTGGTAACTACGGTGAGGCGGTTGCGATTGTGCAACAAGCCCGCCAGCTCCAGCACCGTCGTGCTGCCCTCGAGAAATACGGTGTCTCCATCGAGGATCAGCTTCTCTGCTTCGCGCGCGATGGCAGCTTTTTCCTGGCTATTGCTGCGCACCAAGGTCTCGTAAGAAGGCTGAAACTTCGTGCTCGACATTCTCGACACCGCGCCGCCGTGAGAGCGGACCAGCACACCTTCAGCTTCGAGAGCCGCCAGGTCGCGGCGAATCGTCGCCGGCGTCACCTCCAGCGTAGCGCACAGCTCAGAAGCGTTGACCGTGCGTTGCGTGGTAAGAATCTCGCGAATGCGAAACCTGCGTTCTTCAGCAAGCATGGAGATTGTTGGCGTCCTCTTTACGCCGACCGGAACCCGGGCTGCGTCTAACCTTATAGTCGGGGCCTCGGCCGAGTGCAATCAAACGAATCGCGGGCCCATGACCTGGCTTCGCGCTCACACGCCGAGGCGACTCCGGCGCGCCAGTTCTCCGAGCGTGGAGTTTGTGTTTGGCCGATAGCCTTTCAGTGGCAAGATTCGCTCGTGGACCGCATCGAGCAACCAGCCGGGCTGCGGGAAGAACATGGCTTCCAGTTCTGCAGCGGGCGTGATCCAGTTGCGAGAACCGACCACAACCGGAGGCGCGTCCAGATCATCGAAGCAAAGCTGCGTGAGATTGGTGGCCACCGTCTGCAGGACGCAACCACGTTCCACCGCGTCACTGGCGAGCAGGACCTTGCCGGTCTTACGGACCGAAGCCACAAGCAGTTCGTAATTGAGCGGATTGACGGCGCGAAGGTCAACGATCTCTGCCGAGACACCATACTCTTTTTCCAACCGATCGGCGGCGGTGACCGCGGTGTAAAGAGCCGGACCCAGCGTAATGATCGTTAGGTCCTTGCCCTTGCGCTTGATGGA
>PMMJ01000337.1 GCA_003162255.1 Acidobacteriaceae bacterium
TACCCGTCAATTGATGAAAAATCTCGATTTCACTCGTTGACCGGTTCGGCCAAAGGGAAATCCTCTCGCGGCAAGTAGAGAGTGGAAGCAAGAAGGTCTGTCACACCACGCTAAAAAGTTGGGTCCGTTTTGGGACCGGATCTGTCTTTAGCCAGGAAACTTGGGTCCATCTTGAGACCAGATAGNNGGTCGGAGGTTCAAATCCTCTCTACCCGACCAACTTCTTTAAAATCAAACTGTTGCGGCGGCAAGAAGTTCGTTCTAGATGCCTGTTTCATTGGCTCCAAGTTTTTCTATCAAGTCGCATACTATTTATAATCATGGACTTATGAAGTTCAATGAACCCCTGGTTGAAAACCAGGAGTTCAAGAGTTCAAAATTCGTCGGGTATTCCACTGAAGACGAACGGCTTCGCCACGTACAACCAGTGAAACCGCTTCGGGCTGTGATGGACGGCTCGGGCCCGAGTCTGATTCGGGCACTCGAAGGGTTGCGCCAGTTCCCGCCCTTTCGGCGGTGTTCTTGGTGATCTTATGCGCAACCACATTGCACTGATGCCACTATGGGGTTCCTCTACCAGACGCAAGTCCACTGGTTTTTGCGCACTTGGTGAGTTTGCCAGCATGGCAATTGCAGTCCACCCGATTTCCGCGTGTGCTCTCTAATACAAGATGAGTTTGCCGAAGAAACTGCAATCCCTCCAATAGAGGTCGTTCATCCCGGACCAGTGCAGTTGCTGCTTCAAAGGTCCCTTGCCTTCATCGTTGTCGTTGATGGCTATGTCGAATCCGATAAAACGGCCGCTGTCATGTAGCGGCTTCATCAGAGCACCCGGAAGCGACATCCGAAGTTCGAGGTTGTATCCGTCGGCGGTGCGTCGAAAGGCGAAAGCACCGTTATAGGGCGGATTTGCGAATACTCGCGTGATTTCGTGTTTCGCCATCACTTCATTGGCAAAAGCCAGCGGCTCTTTTTCGCCGTTGGGAAGCGCGAACATCGGTTGCGGCGCTCCCTCCTGATATTTCCAGAAATTGTCGAAAACCAGGGGATGGTTCGCGCTGTAGACGAAGTGAAACTCGTGGTGCATCGGATCTCCAATGTAGTAGTGCGACATGTTCGAGCCATCGTTGTCGAACATGAGCTCAACCCCATCGTCATCCCACGAGCCGGTGTCCATCCCACTTGCCAGCGAACCAAAAGGTTCGTTTACCTTGTCGTCGACAACGTGCACGGCGACGTAAATGTATTGTTCGTCCCAAACGACCTTAAAGGTGGCCGAGAGATCTCTGGGGCCGCCCCAGCTTTTCGAAGACATGCCCTGACCGACGAAGAAGAACTTCTCCTGGTCCATCTTGAAACCTCTGACCGATTCCCAATCCGACAAGTCACCGTCGATGGTGATGGCCGTAGTCCGCTTGGGAGCGTAGTAAGTAGCCCAGGAATAGGGTGACGAAGCGAGAGACGCTTCGGGTGTCATCAGACACGCGCAGACAAGCAGGAAGACCATCGCGATTTGCGGCCATCGACGGGTAGACACTTCGATTCTCTCCTAGCACCTTGCTGTTGGCAGCCCCAACTTGGACTGGGCTGCTCAGTATTGTGCGGTCAGATGTACCGTTCCGGACATACCCGCCGGAATTGTGATCGTCTCCTCGTCTGGATTGAATTGCGTCCAAGACTTTCCATTCAAAATGACGGACTTGATCTTGGCGTTCTCCGGCGCGCGCAAACGCAACTTTGTAACGGCCGGAAATGCAGACGGGAGCTGAACCTTGGCGGTAATGTTGCGCGCCTTCATGTGCGACTCGATCAAGTAGCCCACGCGGCCCCACCGCGTCGGTGCATCCGAAACCGAAGTGCTCTTTCCGTCCTCAAGCCACGCCCGCGGAACGGCCTTACCCAGCCAGAGTGTCTCCGATTGCGGATCCTCGAATACCAGGAGCCAACGCGTCATGAGTGAGACAACAAGTTGCGCCGGTGTGCAATACGGAGCGGCTGGGCGATCAATCAGGACATTTCTGGTCTCCGGCGCCGTCCAAGTCCCGCGAGTATATTGATGCGCCATGTCGGAATACATCATCAACAGCGCTTCGCGAATCATGTCGTGCTGAATCAGACCATATCCGTGTCCGTAAGAAAGAAATCCGGCCAATTCAGTGGTTGAGTAACCATACGCAGTCGGCATTCCAAGAATTATGTCGTGATGATTGCTGCGGTAGTCGACCACCATTCTGACCTGCTCTTTGGTCAGGTTGCCGGAAAACAGCATCTCCATATATGCGCGATAGGAACGGAACTGCGGATCGGTTTCATCGCGCGCCACGACCACGTGAAATGGTTCTTTGACTCCAGCAATCGACGGCAAAACGGGCTTGCCTTCGGACTTAATGATGGAACGCGAAATCGAGGTTTGAATGTCCTTTTGTAGTTCCTCAGACTCTAGGAACAGGCGCTGGCCCCAAGAAGTCAACTCGGCATTGCCGGTTTTCTTGCCAATCTTCTCCCAGACTTTCCCGAGATCGCGGAAGCCGCGCGCCGCCTCTGTGCTATTGGAGAAATACGGCTGCATGTAGCGCGGAGGATCGGCATCGAGACAGGCATCTGCCTCGCTCCATCCGGCGATCATTCCGTAGGCTGGATCGGTCGGTGGCAGTTTCTTCGCTTTTTCGCGGAGCAATAACAATAGATTGGTGACGCCATCGATGCGGCTTCTGCGCCGAAGAAGAACTTGAGGATCGCCTCCGTAATTGATGTACTGCGCGACCAGCGTAAGCATGCGCCCGTACTGCCCGGTCTCCGGACCGCGGTACAGGATCGATCCGTCATCTCTGACGTATTCGTCGAAGTAGTTATCGATGTAGCGTCCCGCCAAATCGATCAGGCCCCAATCGAGGCTGGCCGCGGTGTCGACGGTGAAGGTGTCGGGGAATCCCTCATGCTCGCTGCCGAAGTAGTCCTTATCAAAGGCGCCATAGTGCGGATAATCTTTCACCCGCGTCATCATGTCGCGCACCAGCGAAAAGCGCGCCATGTTGGCCACGCGGTCGTCGGGAAGATTGATCTTCATCCCCGGCTCAAGGATCTTGTTCCACCCGTCGCTCAGATTGGCGAGGTCACGGTAGAAAACCTTGGGATCGNNGGGAAGGGATGATAAGAATCAATGTAGCGAGCCCACTTGAACACGCCGCCTTCAACTCTGACCACGCGATACCACACGGGCTGAATGCGGTCGTTCTCGTTAGAAATTCGAATTGCGGCGAACGCAATCATCTCGGTCCAGTTGCCTTCCGACTCCGGATAGACAAAGCGCAAGATTGGAAGATATCCGCCCACGACACCGTCGAGTACTTTGCCGCTGTCGCGAATCTTGCCGATCGGCGGGTAATAGGGCGCGGGATCGAAGTTGGGAGTACGACCGCCGTACACAAACCCGACTTTGTCAGCATTGTCCGGCGTTCCCACGAAGCTGTAGGTCTTGATTTTGCGGATGGGCGGGAAGATGCGCGCGATGTCCTCGTAGTCAGGATCTCCGGGCTTTGCCAGGATCTCTNNAGGATCTCGTTTCCCAACAGATCGGCAGCGCTGGCGTTAATTTCTTCCGGAGTGTGGCCTGCGAGGATCGTGGAGGGATCGGCGCTGGTAGGTTCAGAAGACTTCGGAAGATCGATGCGCACTCCTCGCGTATCGACGAACACAACGTGTCCGTTGGGATGAACCCAATCTTCGAGAACAGCATAGGGCGTCTGTCCCGGCTCGTTGATAACCTCCATTAATGTCCATTCCCCAATTCGATCGCCAGCACGAAGGGTTTGGGCGGGCCCGTTGCTCACGATTTCAACGGAGGAACTGTAAAAAACAGCAACCTTAAAGGTCGGGTTGTTCTGGTTAGGATTTCCTTTGGCCGCAGCGGCACAGAGTGAAGACGCAAGACA
The DNA here is from genome assembly GCA_003162255.1 of Acidobacteriaceae bacterium. Taxonomy (GTDB): domain Bacteria; phylum Acidobacteriota; class Terriglobia; order Terriglobales; family Acidobacteriaceae; genus Acidiflorens. The sequence goes on from PMMJ01000337.1 coordinate 3,933, forward strand.
TGGCAATACCAAAGAGAGGAGGAAAGCGCTTCTGTGCATTCTCATTCAATACCATCCTTGTTGATCGCACCTGCTAGAAACGTTTCGATAATGGTGAGGCCATTCGCGAGGCGAGGCGCGAATTCCGCTCCGCTCAGAGCCTGGGTAAAACGAAAGTGTTAAATACAACGACTGAGAGAGAAGAAGCTCTTGACAATTTATCGCAACATAACGCAAACTGCAATCGCATAATCGTAACGTTTCGAAACGTAAACCATGAATGGATGTTTCTCGGGGCAAACAAACCCCACGTTCAGACCGAGTGCGCTGGCGGCTGAGGAGTGACTCCCTTGATGGCATGAATCACGCTAGTCTGAGTGGCGCGGGCAACGATCTTGCCGACGGCACCTCATCTCGCGGCGTTGCGAAATTCGAAGACCTGAAGCCGGGAAAGAAGCATGGAAACCACCTCTCATTTGCAGGGAAAGACTGCCGGAACTACAGTTCCAGGGTGTATCACCGCCAGCGAAATCTATCGTCAGCCAGTCCTCTGGAACGACACATTCACTCGGATGCGAGATAAGAGTTGGCGCGGATGGGCCGAAGGCAGAGGCGTCCTCTGCGGGGCGGGCACATCTGCCTATGCGGCGTCAGCGATTCAATCCGCGTGGCCGAATTCCAGGATGGTTGCCACGACCGACTTGCTTACCGATTCACGAGCTCTGAAACAAGCGGACTTCATGTTGTCTATCGCCCGCTCGGGAGACAGCCCCGAAAGCATCGGAGCAGTCAGGCTGGCGCGGCGTGAGTTCGCAGCTCTTCCGCAACTCGCGATCACATGCAATGCGAACGGTCAACTGGCACAAGACGGGCAAATCGAAGTGCTGCTGCTCGATGAACTTACGAACGACCGCAGTCTGGTAATGACAAGCTCTTTTTCTAATCTTGTTCTCGCCGGGCTTTGTTTGAGCCATCGAGAAGACTTGAACCCTATCTTGGGGTCATTTGCCGCCGCGTTGAAGATCAGTTGCCGGGACTGGGGGCGTTGGCCAGAGTCGCTGCGTCGTCGCTTCCGTCTCGCGTGATTGTTCTCGCGTCGAGTCCGTTGTTCCCTTGGGCCCAGGAAGGTTGAAGATGCTGGAAATGTCGGTCGGACGAATCGCCGCCATCTCGGAAACGTATCTTGGGTTGCGCCATGGCCCGATGAGCTTCCTCGATCGCGAGACTCTGGTCCTCTGTTTGGTTTCAACCGATCATCAACGACAGCTCTATGAGGCGGATCTGCTTCACGAATTGCGCACGAAGCAGCTTGGGCGCATCATCGCTTTGATGCCGCCCGGATTTTCAGGCGAGGGAATACATACCCGCGTCGCGGCTGTGGCGCCGGAGCTTCCCGACCACCTCCGCACGCCATTTGAGATCGTTTTCCCAAGACTGCTGGCTTATCACTTGAGCCTGGCGATGGGGTTGAACCCGGATAATCCGAGTCCCGATGGCATCATCAACCGAGTGGTCAATGGTGTGACGCTATACTAGTCGGGTGCGTCGGGTTGTTGTCACTGAGATCGATTGATTATGAGGCTCGACGCTCTTGTCCTTAGGATTTTCGTGAGAACTTTCGGGTGTGTCCAGTTCCTCATATTCCTCTTGCCGTATTCCATTCTCGTTCTTGGGCAGACTCCCTCAACTCCAGGCAATGTACCAGCCAAACCAGCAACGACGCATCCGATGGGAGGCTCAGCCACATCTGGAACGTACGCACCTGTGTTCGATTCCGAAAAGCGTCCGATTACCGCCGGAGGGTTTGTCGATCATGGACCGATCGTGTTCGAAGATGTCAGCAAACAATCCGGGATCGCCAACTGGACCCACGTCATGGGAACAACCGAGAAGAGATACATCCTGGAGATGCCAGGCTCGGGGGTTGCGCTGCTCGACTATGACAAAGACGGTTGGCTCGACATCTACCTTGTGAACGGGTCAACGGAAGATGCTTTGCGCGGAAAGGGGGCCTCGCCTCACGCGGCTCTCTTCCACAACAACGGTGACGGAACGTTCACGGATGTGAGCGTGAAGGCCGGGGTCACGAATGACCGCTGGGGCTTCGGCGTTACCGTGGGCGATTATGACAACGATGGCTGGCCCGATATCTACGTCGCCAACTTTGGCAAGAATCGTCTTTATCACAACAACCATGACGGAACATTCACCGACGTAGCGGAACAGGCCGGGGTTGCGCTGGGAGGCTGGTCGACCGGGCCGAGCTTTGGCGACTACGATGGCGACGGCAGGCTGGATCTGTTTGTCCCCGGCTATCTTAAATTCGACGTCGACCACAAGCCTGAACCACGTTCTTCAAATGGCGACCCATTTTGCCAGTTTCGCGGAGTGAGCGTGATGTGCGGTCCACGCGGCCTGCCGGGAGAACACGATCACCTCTTTCACAACAATGGCGACGGGACCTTTACGGAGGTCAGCGAGAAAGCAGGGGTCGGCGACCCCGGCGCCTACTACGGGTTCTCTTCGGTGTTCGTCGACATTAACGACGATGGAAAGCTGGATCTGTTGCTGGCGGATGATTCGACTCCCAATTATCTTTACCTGAACAATGGCGACGGAACCTTCGAAGACGCCAGTATTTATTCGGGTTTCGCTTTTAATGTGGATGGGAGCGAGATGGCGTCCATGGGCTTGGCAGTAGGAGACTATGACAACGATGGCCGCCTGGACCTATTCACCACAACGTTCTCGGATGACTACAAGCCGCTGTGGCACAACGACGGCGACGCCAATTTCAGCGAGATCTCGCACCGAGCCGGGCTGGGTAATCCGACGATTCCCTTTCTCTCCTGGGGCACCGGGTTTGTGGATTACGACAATGACGGTTGGAAGGATATTTTCGTTGCGAACGGGCATGCCTACCCCGAGGTCGATCAAAACAACTGGGGTACAACGTACAAGCAACGGCCTCTCTTATTCCACAATCGCCACGGGAAGGACTTCGAACTGGTGCCAGCGGTGAACAATACCGGCTTGGCCGACGTCATTCCGGCGCGCGGGGCGGCGTTTGGAGATCTCTTCAATGATGGCAAGATCGACGTCGTTATCAATTGCCTCGACACACATCCGGTCCTTCTTCGCAACGTCGATCAGAACCACAATCATTGGATTGAACTTTCGCTTGAAGGCGGTGCGAAGGGGCCGAAAGACGCCGTAGGCGCGAAAGTGTTTGTGACCGCTGGCGGGCTTACCCAAAGAGCGGATTTGATGAGCAGCGGCAGCTTCGAGTCGAGCAACGATCCGCGGTTCCATTTTGGTTTGGGAGAGAGCACGTCAGTTTCGAGGGTCGAGATCCGCTGGCCAGACGGCAAGATCGAGCGCGTTCATTTGCCGGCCGTGGACCGCATCTTTTCGATCGCGGAAGGGAAAGGAATCGTGCCCGGAGTTTATGACCAGGCACGTGCTAAAACACACTGATCGTTGCTATTGGCGCTTGCAGATGATTTGGACCAGGTCCGCCCGAAACGGCTTGTCACTCTCGCCGTCCGCTTTCAATTGCAGAAACAGTTGATTCTCCCCGGCGGTGAATCGCACTGTCCCCAATTCGACGCCGTTACTTTGACCCAACGATGTCCCGTGAAAACTGGCAGTCCTCCCCGATACTTTATTGTCGACCATCAACTGCACGGTTCCTTGCGACGGCCCCCTCAAGGCATCAAGCGACACGAGGTAGTCCCCAGTTTTCGGAATTCTTATAGAGAACGCGATGTAGTGGGGCCCAAACATCTCCTCCCCTTGTGCCTCGATAGAAAGGACTCGAACATCTTTGCTGTCAACCTTTATCTCCTGCTTGCGCAGACTCATGTTCTGGAATGAGAAAGCGTAAATCGGCTCGTTCCACCCAGGCACAAAAACGATCTTCTCGGGATCATTCACTGCACGGTCACTCGCTGGCGGAAGGTCCGCGAGATTGGCTGGAGGATTCTCCAAGTACAAGAACGACGTTGCGGCATAATCCGCGGGCACGCGGTTTCCTTCTCCGCCATGCTCTATCGTTAGTTTCAAGCTGTTCTGAAATGCGTATGCGTCGCTCAGCATCAAGCGGTAGGCACCTGTGCGCCCCAAAGACTTCTGATAGTCGAGCGCTCCGCTCAGGGGGAGAGAGAACCGGCCGTTCCATCGTCCGGGGATGTCATACCAGCCGCCATTGAAGAAATCTTCCGACCCTGTGCCGTGAATGGTGAGTTGACCATCGAGCGTCGCTTCATCATCACCTTCAAAAAAAAGAGTCTGGCCTGACTCGAAACCTTGGGCCTGCAAAATCACGCCGACGAGGTGGCCGCGACCGTCGACCTCGACAAACTTGAATGGCTCCCCCTGCGGCACTGGATTTTCTCGATTCCAGCGCGCGTAAAAGCGACCTTCATTTTTCTGCCGAGCTTGCGGGGTTGAAATCACCTCAGATGTGAATCTCACCGGCGGGCCAGATTGCCGCTCCGAGACGATCTCGATGCGCGCCGAGTTGTCGTAGGGCATGGGGAAATACGCATACGCGGTGTCGCTCTCCACCCCGACAAGCAGCGAGCGAGCACTGGGATCGCCAAAGCTGTACCCGAAGAAGTCTCCGACGGGCACGAGAATTGCCGGTTTCGCATCACCATCCCATGTCGCCTTCAATACGAGGCGGCGATCGGTCCCAGCAAACGCCGAAGCGGGAGTCAGCCGGATGGCAACAACTCGGCCTGATTGTAGGGATTCAAACACCGTCACACTCTTCCCCGCTGCAAGCGTGCACTGTTTCAATTCACGATGGGCGCCTTTCGGAATGATTGCCTCGGAAACGGAGTCCCAAATTGATCGAATCTCTCGGAAATCAAGCGACTGCGCCGGGGGCGAAGCCTCAAACGTGTCAACCTTCGTACCTGGTTCATAGAGTCCGTAGTTGATTTGAAAGAACTGCATCTTGGGGCCTTGCAAACGGATCTTGCAGGATCGTTGAAATGGCAGGGGCACATAACTGTAAAATCCTCCGCCACCCGAACCGGCCAGAGGCGCGAGAAACGGCGCGTGAGTTCCCTCAAAGATGTCACGAAATGGCAAGACGATTCGCGGAGTCGTTTCTCCGTCGAAAAAGAATTCCAACGGAGAGTCGTTCGGCGTCGGTGTCCAGATGCGCGTTATGACACCCGGGCCCTCAAGTTCTGCAATTACGAGCGCATCCCCTTCTTTGCGAATGAAAGAATATTTTCCGGAGAAGCCGTCGTCATTTCCACCAGTGCGGTCGTAACTGGAAAATGAACCTACTTTCACAAAGGAGCGCAGCTGAGCCAATCGATCGAGGTGCAGAAGGTCATCAATCGCCGGCCGGATCTGGGCGGGTGCTCCGGCACTCACCACGAGAAGAAAAGCGAGAATGCGGGTTCTTGCCCTGATAGTCAACTGCAATTTCGATTCGTTTCGATCCATAGTCATGAGGATACCTCAAGACCGCTCGGTGAACCCTTCGGAAGGCCATGGGCGAAACCCCGCGCGCCCCAGTACGACAAATCGATGCTTCCATTCAAATGAAAGAAAACACGATAATTGACACCCAATTACACGCCTGCTACAAACGAAGTGTCGAAGGGCGGAAAGAAGCAATCCCGTCCTGCAGAACATTCTTCTCGCCCAGCAACCCGTTTCTCATTGAGGGCATAAATCATGTCGATTCGATATTTGGTTCTTACGTTCCTTGGAGCCGTCGCATTTCTAATAGGGGGCCTTGCCACGGCGCAGGATCTGGTGGTTGATTCCACGCCATCGCGCGTCGCGAATGAGTTCAGCCCCGTGCGTTCGCTGGGCGGGACCGTCGACCGCATTGAGGAGAGAGCGGCTGACCACGCTCTCCAGCAGCCCATGCTCAACGAAATTCTCGGTGCCGGATGGCAAGTTATCTCTTATCGTCAAAACACGGAACTCGAGGCGGAAGCCTGGCATTGGAATCCAGAAGGAACGTGGAGCGATCCCTCGGGCAAGGGCTACTTCGTGGGGAAGTCGACACCATCGGCTGTCAGCCTCGACCATTCTTACGGCTATGCCCTCCCCCATCGCGGAACCACCATGGACAGTGCTGAGCAGGGGTTCCACTACTCCAAGCTCACCGATGGGGACACAGACACGTATTGGAAGAGCAATCCATATCTCTCGAAGCATTTCACGGGGGAAGACGACGCCCTTTTACCGCAATGGGTAATTCTCGACTTGGGCAACATGCAGAAGGTGAATGCGATTCGCATCGCATGGGGTGAGCCCTACGCGACCCAATATCGCGTTCAGTTCTGGACCGGTCGGGAAAGCAATCCGCGCCACCAGGCTACGAGCGGAGTGTGGCAGACCTTTTCCAATGGAATCGTCGACGACGGCCACGGCGGCACGGTAAGCCTGCCCCTCACGAAGATTACGATCTCCGCACGTTACATTCGCGTCTGGATGACGGCTTCCTCCAACAGTTGCGATTCGCACGGATCATCAGATATTCGCAACTGCGTGGGCTATGCCATCCGCGAACTCTACGCCGGTATGCTCCCTGATGACGGAGCCTTCATCGATGCGGTTTTTCATGCCAGCGGGCCGGGACAGACCCGGACAATCTGCTCGTCGGTCGATCCTTGGCATACAGCAGACGACATCGTGAAGAACGGCCGCGAGCAGGTTGGCTTCGATCGATTCTTCAAGAGCGGCATCACTCGCGGACTTCCCGCGATGGTTCCGATCGCCATGATCTATAGCACTCCAGAAGATGCAGCCGCGCAGCTAGCCTATCTCGAAAACCGTCATTATCCCGTTTCCTATGTCGAAATGGGAGAAGAGGCGGACGGGCAGTACATGCAGCCGGAAGACTACGCGGCGCTCTATGTGCAATTTGCCGCGGCTCTGCACAAGGTCGATCCCAAGCTAAAGCTCGGCGGCCCATCGTTTGAAGGCGTCAACGAAGACATCGAGGTTTGGCCGACGGCGGACGGCCGCGTCTCGTGGCTGGGCCGTTTCATTGATTACTTGAAAGGTCGCGGACGAATTTCCGACCTCGCTTTCATGTCGTTCGAACACTATCCCTTCAACTGTGTCTCGAAGTGGAATGAGCTTTATCGTGAACCCGAACTGATCACGCACATTCTCGAGGTGTGGAGAAACGATGGCGTACCGGCCGATGTTCCCCTGATGATGACCGAGGGTAATCTCTCCGGTAGCAGCGGCGGTATTTTCCCGGACATAATGGGCGCACTGTGGCTGGCGGATTTTGAAGGGTCGTTTCTCACTGCAGGTGGCGCGGCCAGTTACTTCTACCACTCCATTCCCGAGCCCATGTGGCGTGGATGCGACGCCGGTGGCGGCAGCTTCAACGCTCTTCAAGTCGATAAAGACTTCCGGATTAGGGGATATCTCTCCCAGTATTTCGCAACGCAGCTCATCACACGCGAGTGGGCACAACCCGTCGATCAGCCGCATCGGGTCTTCCGTGTTGTGAGCAATCTGTACGATAGCTCTGGATTAAAGCCCGTGACAGCCTATGCGCTCCGGCGGCCAGACGGACTGTGGGCATTGCTGCTGGTGAATCGGGATCACGATCAGGGGCACCACGTGACCATCGCATTCCGCACCGGCGAGGATGCCACGAGCGATCAACACTTCACCGGCCTGGTAACTCAAATCACGTTCTCGGACGCACAATATCAATGGCATTCCCGTGAAGAGAACAGCTACGCGGATCCAGATGGCCCGCCCTTGAGGTCAGAGATAGCAGCTGGCGCAGGAACGCGGTATGACATTCCGAAGGCATCGATAGTCGTTTTACGCGGAGAAGCAAAGTAATCCGCCTGCAATCGCGAGCGGCCGGAACAATAGCAGACCGGCCCGCGAACGCGATCCGATTCAGCAAAAAGGAATGCCGCCGGGGGAATCGGCGGCATTTTACTGCTGCTGCGTTTGGTCCGTGGCTAGAAGATGATCTTTGCTCCCACCTGAATCACTCTCGGATCCAACTGCGATTGCACGGTCCCGAAGGTCGAATCGGCGAGGTTGCTGTCAACCGAGCCAAGGTTAGCTCGGTTGAACAAGTTGAAGAAATCGCCGCGGAACTGCATCGTCCCGCGATCTCCGAGGAACGGCACCTTGGTCTGCTTGATCACGCTAGTGTTGATCCCGAAGAACCCCGGATTGCGATACGAATTGCGTTTGAAGTTGCCTTCCGTGCCGATGTCTGGAGTGGGAAAATCGGTTGCCGTAAAGAGGCCATTCAGGTATTGCGAGCGGCTGTGGCTTCCGCTGAAGTCCTGTGCTGGCATGTTCGGGTAGTCGTAGTTGTAGCCGTCGCGATTGTAGTCACCACCGCTTAGGTAGTCATTCGTGTTGTACACGGTATAAGGCGTGCCGGTCTGAACGCTGACGGTAAATCCAAGTTCCCAGCTACCCAGCACCGCGCGGCTAAGGCGAGATGTCGGAAATGGCGCAGAAGGACTCAGCAGACCAGAGGCCGTGAATCGATGGCGGACATCCCATGCCGATGGCGCGTTTTGTGCCATGTGATGCTGGTCAGGGAAATCCCCGTAAAGGGTTCCCAGGGTACGATCGCCTCCCTGACCTAGATCCGAACTACTCGAAAGGTTGTAAGAAGCTTGGAAGGATATTACGTGGCCAACCGACCGGCGCACGGATAACAAGAGGGCCTTATACCAAAGTTCGTTGAAGTTAAAGATGTAGTCCATGGAGCCGAAGTTGCTGGTCAGGCGATCCAGATTGCCATCCAGCAAATCTCCAGCAAAACGGTTGAAGTCGGTTCCCGANNCGCTCCCCAAGTATGCGATCCCGAGTAATTGGCGGTGACGATGAAACTTGCTGGAATTTCCCGCTCGACTCCGATTACCCAGTTCAAGGTGGTCGGCGAAGTCAGGTTCCGGTCGAGGCCCCAAACATTCGACTGCACGCCCACGAGACCGCCTACCGGGTTCACCTGTCCCAAAGGAATTTGCGGCAGCGTGAATCCGAAGGGCCAATCTGTATTTTGGGTTCCTAGAGAGAATAAAGGTTTGATCGGAGTCGATTGAGTAAAGTCTGGGAAAAGGAATCCAGGCGGGTTCCCACGTAGCACGTCGATGGTTTCGCCGAGGTCGATCGGATTGTGATAAACGCCGATTCCGCCACGGATGTTCGTTTTGCCACCGCGCCCCGGGGACCACGCATATCCAAACCGGGGAGAAAAATTGCGGTTCAAGCGATGCGCGAACGGCGAGCTTACGCTTCGGACAGCGCCATTCTCGAAGCGCTGATCTACATCCCCTGACCCGGGAAACAGATTGGTGTAGTGATACGTGTCCACCCCGACAGGATTGCCGAAATCGTCCCAACGGATTCCCATCGTAAGCATGAGATTGGACCGGACCTTCCACTCATCCTGGAAGAAAAGACTTGCGCCGTTGCCGCGGGCGCCGAAAACGAACGGCTTCGGTTTGCCGGTCAGAGGATCGTAAGCAACTCCGCCTTCCGAAGATGGGGTATCAGTAACGAGATCAATCAGATTATCGAAGTTGAATTGAGGACGACCCTGCGCATTGCGGAAGTCCGCGGTATCGTCGTCACGGAAAAATCCGCCGCCGATGTGGAACGAATGCGCGCCGTGCACCCAACTCACTACGTCGCGCCAATTGTAATTGTGTTGCGCGTACAAACCGGACCAACCGGGATCGATCGTCAAACCAACTCCCGCCACCGTTATGCTGGGAACGGAGAATGGCGCGGAGTGAGTGCTCCAACCGAATACATGGTCGGCAAAAAAACCGAGTTCATTGACCATGGTCGGTGAAAACGTATGCGTCCAACTGGCCTGTGCCGCCCACGACGTGGTCGAGTTCACGGAAGAAAAACTCTTTCGAATGGCGGGGTTCAGGTCGCCTTCGTCCATGTTCAGATAACTGCCGTAAATTCGGTCTTTTCCTCCGTTTGCATACTGATCACCGCGAAACGAATACTGCAGGCCGTTCCGATACGGACTCTGATCATAGGCGCCGTTCATAATGACAGGNNGTTGTAGGTCGCAGGGGTTCCGCAGCTGCTTCCGAAGTAATCAGAGGCAAGGCTGTTCACGCTGATATTGTTCAACCCGACGACTGGATAGTTGCTCAGAACGCTGGTTCCGATGGAACCTGGAAAGTTCTGCTGTGCCCAGGCCACAAACTGCGGGCTCTCGAACGTCGTTCCTTGTTTGCCGGACGAACTGAGCGAGCGCAGAGTTTCGACCGAGGCAAAGAAGAAGGTTTTGTCTTTGATGATCGGGCCGCCGAGTGTTCCGCTGACGTCGTGCTTTTTGAAGGGAGCATAACCCACCGTGGGATCGGTGAAATGCGTTAACGCCCACATATGTTGGTCATTGAACAGATATTTTCCGCTGCCATGAAACTTGTTGCTGCCTGACTTGGTCACCATGTTCACGACCATCGAACTTCCGAATCCCTGATCGACTTTGAAAGTGTTGGTCTCGACTGTCAGTTCTTCCACGGAGTCCGGATTCGGCGCCCAGTTCAACGTTCCGGTCGTTACGTTGCTGGTTGCGGTCAACCCGTCGATATTGAATTGATTGCCGGCCCAACTCCGGCCGTTGGCGCTCATCTCGGGAAAATATTCGTTGGTAAAGTTATCGCCCTGGTCGCTGTTGTTGCCGACTACGCCGGGGGCCAAGCTCATCAAGCTGATGATGTTGTTGCTCAGCACCGGCAGGTTCTGGAGTTTTTCGGCGTCGATGCTGAGATGGATGCGCGTCTCGGTCGTGTCAACCAGCGCTGCCTCTCCCGTCACAGTGACCGCTTCAGAGGTACCGCTCACTGCGATGGTTACGTCAACATCGCGGGATTGGTTGGCTGTTAGCTCGACATCGACGGTCTGAGATTTGAATCCCGGGGCAGTAACATTGATGGTATACCTGCCGATCGGCAGGCTATTAAAACGGTAAAATCCCTCCGTACTGGTGGNNCTGGCTGACCACCCCCGTGCCCAAGTCGCGGAGTTGCACCTTTGCCGTGGATATGGCCGCTCCGCTGGCGTCACGTACTGTCCCCTGCACGCTGCTGCCGAATTGGGCCCAACCCACCGCGCTCAATATAAAACTCAAAAGCACATACGCCATTAGCCGTGTAAGTTTCATGGTTCCCTCGGTATCGTTCTGAATCCGGGCAGAGAGCCTCCTAACACCGGAAATTGCACTATAATCTCAGAACCATTTGGATGCAATCGAAACGTTGCGAAAATATTTCGATTCGACCATGATCTACGTAATTTCATAATGATACGAAGATTAGCGGCCACTCCATCAGCAGGATTGTTTCGCTCAGATGGTCGTTTCGGAGCTGAAATCTATTGCGGGGATAGTCCGTCCCTAGTTCCAGAAGCTCCCGCTACTGATGGGTATCAGCGGACTGGTCTTCCTGGCTTCGTAGCCAAGTTCCCTTATTGGCGGCCTGCCGGAGTTGTGCCATCCGTTTTAGGAGATCAGGAAGCTCTTCTGTATTTCCTTCTCGGCGAAGCGACACGATGAGATGGTAGAGAGCGGATTCGTTGCCGGGATCCTCTTTCAGGATTTGTCGGGCCTGCTCAGCTGCTGCTCCGAACTGTCCCGCGCTGAGATACAAACTGCAGAGGATGTTTCGGGCCGCAAGGATTCGTGGTTGCAGGGTTACCGCTTTCCGCGCCGACTCCAATGCCAGCTGAAAATCGGCGCTCCCGGGTTCGGCCCCTTTCTGCACCAACATTTCCGCCCGTGTATAGAGCAAGAAGGCGTCGTTCGGAGTCTCGGCCAGACTCCGTTGAACGCTCTTCAGCGCTTCGTCGACGTTGCCTTTCTGCTCGGCGATCTTGCTCTGGGCAACCTGGCTCAAGGTTTGCTGGGGATCGAGTTCTTGAGCTTTCTCAAAATCAGCCTCGGCTTTTTCAAAGTCCCCGATCTGTACGTAGAGAACGCCGCGCTCCAGGTAAAGCGCCACCGCATCGGGAAGGACGCGCAACCCGGCGGTCATGACATCAATTCCCGAAGCAAACGAATGATGGTCGAAGGCCATTGCCGCGAGGTCGACGTAAAGATCGATATCGCGGGGGTAGGCGGCCAGGGCGCGGTTCAACAGACCAACCGCCTCTTTCGTATTCCCATCGGCTTCGTATGCGGCGGATGCCAATTCCGCCACCCGCACATCCGGCACGCCGTTCCGGGCCTCGCTTCGCTCGGCGAGCAGAGGCTGCAAAGTGACGATTGCATCTTTTGGACGTTTTGCCGAGAGTTGTAGCGCGGCCAGCCGGGTGCGAGTTTGGTTGTTTCCGGGAGTCGACTCTACAAGCTCTTGAAACACCGCGATGGCGTCATCAACGCGATCTGTCTGCGCCAGGCATGAACCGTATTGCTGCAATGCCGTCGGCTGATTCTCGATTGCCTTACGGCTTCGTTCAAAGTTCAACACGGCACCCCGGCAATCTCCCTGCTTGTAATGGAGTGCCCCTAACATGGCGTGGCTGGTCATATCCTCGGGATTCTCTTTCAGAATTCGTTCCAGCAAAGAAACGGCAGATTTATCCCCAGCCTCGTACTCGATTTGAGCGGCTCCTTCGAGCGCGGGAAGGTAATTAGGGGAGATCTTGAGAACACGCTGGTAGGCGGCAAGGGCTTCAGAAGTTCGGTGCAAGGCAGAGAGTGCCATGCCTTGCATACTGCGGAGTCGAGCGTCGTTGGGCGAGTCGCGTAGAGCCGGATCGATGAGTCGAAGCGCCGCTGCGTATTGTTTCGCGCGGAGAGCGGCCGCAATTTCCCGGATTGTCCCGGCAGCCGCGGACGGCGATTGCGCTACCGAAAAGACGGAAGTGACGAAAATGACGGCGAAAATCGCTAGTAAAAACCAGCACTTTAGCGACCGCCCGAACCTGGTCTGAACGCGCAGCATTCGGGTCACCCTCGCCAGACCAAGCCCGCCACATGAACACCACGTTGTCCCCATCCAGCCCGTGAAACGTACCACTTGCCATCGGGAGTTTGAATCACTTCGGCCGCATGGGCGGGAAATCTTCCAACCAATTTTCCGGCATCCCAACGAAGCGGAGTGTCGCTCTCGTAGACTGCCGTCTCGTTGTATCCGCGGTTAGTGCAGACGAACAAATAATACTTTCCATTTCGTTTCACGACAAAGGGCGACTCAGTCGGGCCTCCGTATGTACCAGTTTCGGCATCGCGGAATACCTCGGTCTGCTGCGACCAATGGATCAAATCGTGACTGAACGCAGCCTTCACGGTGTGATTGCCGCCCTGGGGGGTGCTTGTCGCTGCGTAATAGAGAATCCACTGCCCGTCGTCCTGTTTCAGCACCATCGGATCCCGCGCGTCGAAGCCATCCACCACCATCGGATTTGCCGGATGGCGCGTCCAGCGGAACAGGTCGGCCGACGTCGCGAGATGGATGTGATATTTCGCGTGGTCCTTCCCTCCCCCGCAATAGAACATGTAGTAACGACCTTCGTGAAACAACACGTAGGGGGCCCAGACCACGGTCTCGCCAAGCGCCGGATCAAAGTGCAAAACGGACGACTGTTTCGTCCAGGGCCCGAACAGATCTGGGGCCGTGGCGTGTGCGAAGAATCTCTCTTCCATGGCTTTTGCGGGTTCCCGATGAGTGATGCCGAAGAGATGCCACTGGCCGTCTCGGGCACGAATGAATGTGTGGTCGTTGATGTACCACCGTTTCTTCCCGCTAACCGATGGATCATAAATGCTGGTGAAAGCTCCAACCTTGAACCCGGATGCCTCCTTCGCGTCAGAGCTAGCCTGTGCGAGCAATCGTGGCACGGCGAACTTTCCAACCAATGCGCCTGTCGCCAGACCCACGCCGCGCAGGACTTGACGGCGGGTCGCGATGAATTCTCTGCCCAAGAGTCCCTTGCCCTCACTGATCATTTCCAGTTTCTCCGTAGGTTCGCCCGAAGAGCTTCAGAGTAGAACTTCGACGCGAGAAAACCGAAACCCGTGCTGCGAGCCCTCCAACCCGCTTTTACCCCTCTGGTACGTAGGTCGTCAAGCGAAACGTTTCGATCTTGGAGCCGCAATCGCCGATACAAGTTCCGCGAGAAGGACTATTCTCATCTGGCAGGTCACGATATAACTATCATTCATGAAGAAACGCGAGAAATACACCATGAAGGACGTCGCTCGGCTCGCGGGCGTCTCCACCTCGACNNTAGTTTCCGCGGTGGTGAACCAGAACGTTCCAGTAAGCCCCGAGCGGAAAGAGCGCGTCTTGCGGGCGATGGCAGCCCTTCATTATCAACCAGACGAAATCGCTCGCAGCCTGAAGAAGGGCCGCACGAAGGCGATTGGGGTTGTGGTCCCGGACATCACGAACGCCTTCTATCCGGAAGTGGTGCGGGGCGTAGAAGAAGCAGCCTTTGCGCGAGGCTATGCGGTATTTCTCTGTGATTCTCAAGAAGATGCGTCTCGGGAAAACGATCATCTGCTCGCGTTATTTTCCCGGCGGGTGGATGGAGTCCTGCTCGCCTGCTGCAACGACTCAATAGCCTACGAAACGACTCTAGAACCGCACATTCCGTGCGTTTTCATGGAATTTGNNATTGCCAGCCTCCAAAGCGGAAGGCACGGTCTCCACCGACAACGTCGAGGCGGGATCCATGGCGGCCCGACACCTGCTGGATTTAGGGCATCAGCGAATTGCCATGATCGTGGGCCGGCTAAGCCTTTCTCCACACCGCGACCGGCTCGAAGGGTTTCGTAAGGCCATGCAGGAAGCGAACCTGCCGATTCGAGATGAATACCTAGTTCAAGGCGACGTGCAGATCGAGAGCGGCGTCGATGCAGCTCGTCAGTTGCTTCGGTTGGAAGCCAGACCTTCTGCTGTAATCGCTAGCAACAGCAAGCTTTTGCTCGGACTTTTGCAGGCCTTCGACGAAGAAAAAGTAAAGGTTCCGCAACAGATCAGCGTTGTCGGATTCGACGACTATGCCTGGAACAAATACCTCAGCCCCAGTATCACTACGGTCGCCCAGCCTACCTTCGAAATGGGTAGACAGGCTTTCGGACTCCTTCTTCAGCTCATGAATCGGGATGAAATGACCGAGTCGACGTCTCGCCATCTGCGGTTAGGCGCTGAGTTGCGAGTACGCCAATCCACCGCTGCCCGAATGGCGGTGTAGCCAGCCTCTCCCCCAAGCATAGTTGCCATGGCACTGCTGTGATTTCGGAAATCGTAACGTTTCTATTTGCGTATTGGCGATGCTTGGGACTACACTGCACCTGGAGAAAGCAGGACTCGTCAGCATAGTCATATGGGAAACGATACGAATGAAGTCTTTCTAGTGGCCAGCGGTGATTTGAGGCTCTCAGCCAATCAAATGTGCTGGCCGGCGCAAGCCGCCGTCGAGAAACAATTGACTGCGGCGATTGCATCTCTCGGTCATTCCGTAC
Source organism: Acidobacteriaceae bacterium (assembly GCA_003162255.1). GTDB lineage: Bacteria > Acidobacteriota > Terriglobia > Terriglobales > Acidobacteriaceae > Acidiflorens. The sequence continues at coordinate 19,387 of PMMJ01000337.1, forward strand.
ACCGCGCGCATCCCTATTCCGAGGAAAAGAAACACGGATTTATCGACAGCCAGCATTACGGTCTGGAAGTGTTTTCCAGAATTCCGCCGAATGCAAAGATCGTTGTGGCTGAGGCTGTATGGCAATATAGCCATCACGTGTTTCCCGGACTGCTCCGTCATCAAGGTCCAATTCTGACAGTCGCAAACTGGAGCGGCCAATGGCCGGGCTTGGTCGGAATGTTGAATTTGAACGGAGGACTGACTAAGGCCGGAGTTCCATACAGCACACTATGGAGCCAGGATTTTCGGGACGACTATTTCATGTCACGCCTGAAGCAGTGGCTCCAAGGCCAGCACGTCAGTCACGACGACACGCACGTTCGACCCTATCAGCCGTCTTCCAGGCTGGAGGGCGCGGAAAAGACTGGCGCCGACATCGCGCAGGAATTGCTGCACTATCCAGCCATCCTCGGTGTGTTCGACGAGGGGTGCATGGGAATGTACAACGCGCTGGTTCCCGACGAACTCTTGCACGCGCTCGGCATTTTTAAGGAGCGGCTCAGTCAGTCTGCTCTGTACGCCGCAATGCGCCGCGTACCGGAAGCAGAAGCAGTTGCGGTGCGACAGTGGCTCGATGCCAAAGGCATGAAGTTTCGCACGGGTAAGGATGAAGAGACCGAACTTACCGACGGCCAGATTCTTGAGCAATGCCGGATGTACATTGCGGCACTGCGAATTGCAGGCGATTTTGGCTGCGCTGCGATCGGCATCCAGTACCAGCAGGGGCTGAAAGACATTTGCCCGGCGTCGGATCTAGCCGAGGGACTGCTCAATAATGTCGACCGGCCTCCCGTAAAAAGTGCTACGACAGGCGAAGCTCTTTATCCTGGCAACGCACTTCCACACTTCAACGAAGTCGACGAGTGCGCTGGCCTCGACCTCATTCTCACCAATCGCATCTGGACTGCAATGCACCTCGATCCCGCCACCACCCTCCACGACGTCCGCTGGGGCGAGCAGTATAAAGACGACTTCGTATGGCTCTTCCAGATCTCCGGCGCCGTCCCCGCATCCCACATCGCCGGCGGATACGCCAAGGCCACCAGCGAGCGCCAGCCGCCCATGT
>PMMJ01000218.1 GCA_003162255.1 Acidobacteriaceae bacterium
GTCTGGCAACACCACGACGACCCTGACCATCACCGTGAGTGCCGCGGGCGCGGACGTGCCTCCGGCGGGCTTGGCTTATAGCGCGCCGGCTCCGGTTTATGCCGCGGGGGTGCCGATCACGCCGAACGCCCCGTCGTTCAGCGCCGCCGGCGGAACGCCGAACACTTACAGTGTGAGCCCAGCTCTTCCCGGTCTGATTCTGAATCCCAATACGGGTATCGTCACCGGAACCCCCACGGCTATTCAGTCCACGATTGTGCCCCCACCGCCTGCCACGGCTACCTACACGGTGACCGCTTCCAACGCGGCGGGCAGCACTACGGCGCCCCTGACCATCACGGTGTATAACGCACCCCAGGCCGTTCCCAATGTGGGACAATCGATTACGCCTTTGGCAACTACCGGTTCCAGTTTTCAATTTCTGGACACCGGCATGGTCATTACCGACCCGTTCGATGCCCAAGTACCCCCGGTCGAATGGCTGGCCGGGTACGGAGCCAGCAGCGAGGTAAGTCCGGACGGCAACACCTTGCTGGTTCTGACCAGCGGGTACAACCGCGTTTTTCAAGGTCCGTTCCCATTATTTGACCCGCTGTACTCGAGCGAGTACGTGTTCATCTACAACATTCAATCCGGCGCGCCGGTCTTTCAGCAAGCGGTGCCCATCCCCAATACTTATCACGGGATTGTCTGGGATCCTTCCAGTACGGCTTTCTACGTGTCCGGCGGCATGGGCGATGCTCCCTACGGCACCGACCCCGTCCCCTATCCCCTCCCCAACAACGGCGACAATGTCCACATTGTTACTCGGCAAGGAAACGGAACCTGGGCGAAGGCTGCCGAACTGGACCTGGGCCAAAATCCCACGCTTGGGATTGCCGCGGGCCACCCTTCGGGCAACGGCCTTCCTGTACTCAACGGCACATTCGCCTCGGTAAACGCCGCGGTTTTCGTGGCTCCTTGCGCCGCCGGAGTGGCGATTTCAAACGATGGCAACGTGCTGGTGGTGGCGAACTACTATAACGACTCGATCACGGTGTTCACCGGAGGCTTGACCAGTTGGGTGGCGCAATGGAACAAGGACAACCCAACATCGCCGGTTTCGGCGCAAGGAGGAGAAGGCACACTGCAGGGGGTGGAACTCGATCTGCGCCCCGGCAAGGCCATCCCCTCGCCGGCACCGGGAATGCCCGCGGCGATGGCGGGCACGCCGGGCGGTGAATATCCGTTTGGGGTGGTGGTGGCTGGGGGCGTGACGGGTGGCGTGCCGAACTGGACAGCCTATGTATCGAGCCTGCGCGACCGCGAGATCGACGTAGTGAAAATGGAGCCGATTTGTACTAACGGTACGGCACCGCCGTCTTGCAGCGTGACGCCAGCGACCGTAGCGCCGGTGCTAACGGCCCGTATCCCCGTCAAAGGCCAACCGAACAAGATGGCGTTGAACCGGGCGCAGACGCTGCTGTACGTTGCCGAAGACGAGTCGGATACGGTGGACGTCATCAACCTCGCAACGAACACGGTAGTCGAGAGCATTCCGGTGATCGCTCCCCCATCGCTCTTGCAGTCTTTCTCGCTGACGCAATATACGGGCGCGAACACCAACAGCGTGACGCTGGCGGAGCCGTTAGAGAATTATCTCTACGTGACCAATGGCAATCTGAATAACATCGCGGTGGTGGCGCTGGGCGGAAGCAATAGCGGCGACCATGTCGTCGGTCTTATTCCCACCGGCTGGTATCCGAACTCGGTGAGCCTCGGCAACGCTAGCGGCAGCACCTGGGCGTACGTGGTCAACGCGAAATCGCCGACGGGCCCGAATCCCAACTGGTGCTACAACTATGGGCCGTCGGGGTACCCGGGTTGCGCTTCCGCAAACGAGTACAATCCCCAATTGACCAAAGCCGGCCTGCTGAGCTTCCCGCTCTCAAACGCCATGGCGCAGCTCCCGGCGCTAACTGCGGACGTAACCACGAACAACCGGTTCGCGAACACCTCCGCCACCGGCTCGGCGATGGCGGCGGTGCACGAGGGCGTTCAGCACGTCATCTACATCCTTAAGGAAAACCGGACCTACGACCAGATTCTGGGCGACCTGGGACGCGGCAATGGCGATCCCACTTTGACTCTGTTCGGACAGGCCATCACGCCAAATCAGCACAACCTGGCGCAAAACTTCGTTACCCTCGACAATTTCCGCGCCAGTTCCGAAGTGAGCAACGACGGCTGGCCGTGGAGCACTTCCGCCCGCGCCCCCGACGTGGTGGAACACCAATACCCGATCTTCTACTCGCAGCGCGGCGTCAGTCTGGACACCGAGGGCCTGAATCGTAGTGTGAACGTTGCCTTGCCGACCGTGGCCGAGCGCCAGGCCTCCGATCCCCTTTTTCCGGGCGGAGCCCTTTCGCCGGACGTACCGGACGGGGAGGATCTGTTACCGGGCCAGACCGACACCGCCGCACCGGATGGACCGAACGATGAAATCAATACAGGCTACTTGTGGAACAACGCGCTGCGCGCGGGTCTGACGGTTCGCGACTATGGTTTTTTCGTAGACACGACCTGCTATAACGAACCCGCCTGCCAGACTCCGCTGGCGCACGACCCGTTCTCCACCAACACCATCGTGGCCCCACCGGCGAATGTCGCCCTGGCGCCCTTTACCGATCCGTACTTCCGCGGTTTCGACCCCTCATTCCCGGACTACTACCGCTTCAAGGAGTGGGAACGGGACTTCGATACCAATTACGCCACGGGTGGAATGGCCAATTTGACCCTGGTCCGCTTCATGNNCATGCACGATCACACCGGAAACTTCGGGACTGCGATCGACCTGGTGAATACTCCCGACAGGGATCAAGCCGATAACGACTATGCGGTCGGCCTGCTGGTCGAGAAGATCGCCAACAGCCCGGTCTACAAAAACAACACCCTGATTTTTGTCGTGGAAGACGACGCGCAGGACGGCGGCGACCACGTCGATTCGCACCGCACAACCGCGTACGTGGCCGGCGCCTACGTGAGGAATGCGCTGGTCTCCACGGCGTACAACACCATCGACTTTGTGCGCACGATGGAAGAAGTTCTGGGCCTGCAGCCGATGAATTTGAACGACGCAGTGGCCAATCCCATGACTGACGTCTTCAACACGGTGCCGAACCGGGAGTGGACCTTTACCGCCGCGCCGGCGTCGATTCTCTACTGCACGAATCTGCCGCTGCCCCAACCCGCGCAGCCGTGCAACAACCCGACACCGGACGCGAAGTACTGGGCTCGGGTCACCAAGGGAATGGACTTCACGGATGCGGATCGCGTGGATGGCGGAGTCTTCAACCGGATTCTCTGGAAGGGGCTGATGGGGGACAGACCTTATCCGGCCGCGCCAACCGGAAAAGACCTGCGCCAAAACCGTGAGAAGCTTCTGGCTGATTACCACCGGTCTCTGGCGCAAGGAGCAGTGCCGAAACGGAAGACGGGCGGGGACTGAGAGCGATAAGAAAGCCGCGAAACGGCGGTTACTACGATAATTCCCGCATCGTCCGCAAACAGGAATGGCGTGATTGCTGCGATAATCGGTAGCCGAGTACGGTCCGAGGCTGCACCGCGAACTACCTGTGCCCGATGATTCAGTTTGCCGAGGCCTTCCCGAGCAGCAGAGCCCTCTCGGCCGCCGAGGTATCCGACTTCCGCGAGAGTTTCGACAAAGATGTTTCCAGCCACGCACGCATCGCGTCCAGCAGGGGGCCGCGAGCGCGTGTTGCGAACTTCGCGCCGCTCGTAGGGAGGCCGCCCGCGGATTTCCTTCTCAATCGCATACAAGGCAGCGACGCGCTCGACCGCTTCGGTCGCAATCGGCGAGCGGTGCACTTCCATCAGGTCGTAGAACTTGCGGCGGATATGGGCCAGGCACGGAGCTTCTTGTATGCTCCCGTCCGCGTAGAGTTGATGGAAGTCGGGTAAGAGAGCGTCATTGCTGGCGCTCCCTCCCCTCAGAACCGGACATGAAAGTTTCCCTTCATCCGGCTCAAGCCGTGATAAACCCTCCGTGAGGAGAGCCAGTCAGTCACGACGGTGTGTTGGTTTACTCCCGAACCGCTGGCGATACACCCGTTCTACGAAGTACGAGCGCCACTGAGGATCGAACGGGTTGGCCTCCCCTTTGATCTTCCGATGCCGTCGTACCCAAGTATCGAGGCTTCTGCGCAACCGTTGTCAAACTGCGGCTGGAACCGCTCTAGTTTGGGCGAGGGCTGTTCAACGAACGCCCCATGAGTCTGACCGGAGCTTGACTTGCTGTGTGAACAGCGTTCAAAAAGAAGATGTGGCGCAGCGAGTGGATGAGCTACTTTTCCTGCAGTGTAGAACCTCGCTTTGGCATCACGGTTGTGTCAAACTTTACGTATGGCAAAGAAACGCACCAAAGCCGACAGATTAGAGCGGCAGATTGAACAACTGG
>PMMJ01000498.1:0-6224 GCA_003162255.1 Acidobacteriaceae bacterium
GCCGATTGGATGCCGCGCAATCTGCACGAGCGCGTAGAAGTTCTGTTCCCGCTCAAGAGCCCACTGCTGCGCGACCGTGTCGTGCATGAAATTCTGGCCGCATTGCTCGCCGACAACGTGAAGACAAGATTCCTGCAAAAGGACGGCCGCTACCTGCGCCCGTGGCAATCGCCGAAAGGACGCGGCAAGCGGCCGCCTCGAGGTGCGGCCGCCTTCAGCGCCCAGGATTTTCTTATCGGTCTGGCGGAAGGCACCAAGACGCCCGAGGAGATTCCCGCTGCGGTCCCGCGGCGCTCCTCGCGAGCTGTAATGGGACGACCGTCGATCGGACGATCTGTCTTCGGAAAGGAATAGTCACCCCGAATGTTTGTTTATTTCTTGCGCCATGCCAGTGCCGGGGAACAGTTAAGCACCGCGAAGAAGGACGCAAAGCGCGGTCTCGACAAAGACGGCATCGAACAATGCGGATACATCGGCCGCGCCCTGGCCGCGCTCGGTGTGCAGGTGGAAATCATTGTCTCCAGTCCGCTGAAACGAGCCACGCAAACCGCTGCGCTGGTCGGCAACGAAATGGGGCACGAAGGCAACCTGGTGCTTGAGAACGCGCTGCGTCCGGAGGCCAGCTTCTCCGATTTTCAGAAGATGCTGGAGAAGTACGCGCGCCAGGATTCCGTACTGCTGGTCGGTCACAACCCAAACCTGCGCGAATTTCTTGGACGTGTGATCAGCGACAGTGGATGCGAAGCCGTGGTTGAGCTTAAGAAAGGCGCCGTCGCCAAGGTCGAGATGCGGCGCAATTCCGGGTCGCTGAGCTGGTGCATCACCCCCCGCATCCTGCGCGCGCTTTACGCCGCGGCCACCGAGAGTTCGCGCCCGAAGACTTCGCGGAAGTAGGATCGGTCCTTCTCAATCGACCATACTTCGAGGTCGACGCTTGCCTTTCCGCGCGGCGTCAGTTTCATGGAGACCTTGCCGCTGCGCGCGGAGACGGCAACCTTACCCACGGATTGGCTTCTCCCCATATTTAACGCTCGGGCGATGCGCAGCAACATCGACGCCTTGGTTACATTCTCCTGCTCTTCGGGATTCAGAGAATTCATCGGGCCGTCGCCCGGCGTGGGCCGCGACTTGCCCAGGTAGCGCGCGATCGAGCCGATGATCCGGCGCTGTTGTGGCGTGTATCCCAGAATTTCCGAGTTGGCGATGATGTAGTAAGTGTGGCGATGGTGTCCGTTGCGGTTCACGTAGTCGCCCACCTCGAACAGCATGGCCGCGGCCGAAAGCCATTCGCGATACTCCAGCGGCAGATGGTGCACCGATGTCAACGAGGAAAACAGAAGCAATGCCGAGTCGCGCACATGCATGGCATGATTCAGATCGACCCGATAATGTTCCACGGCGCGTTTGATCGACTCCCACCGTTCCGATTCCACCGCCCGCCCCGATCGGGTGCTGCGATCGTATTCCGCCGCCATCTGGGCCAGGATGCCATCGCGCAGCCCCAGCTCCGAGTAGCGAAAACCCTCGAGGTGGCAGCGCTCCAGCAATTCCGCAAAGACCACCGCGCCGGCGGAAATAATCTCGGCGCGGCGCGGACCGATGCCGGGAACCTTCCGCCGCTGCTCCAAGGGCAGGCTCGTGATCTGTTTAGCGATCCGGCGAATCATCTCGCGGGTCGCGTTAGCGGACGGCCGGCGCTTCTGCAGGCGCGCCATACGGCTGGCGACGGCCGCCAGCGCGGCGGCTGTGCCGGAGGTGGCGATCACGGCGCCCGCGCGCGCGGATCGGATTCGATCTTGAATGCGCGCGATCTCGCGCGCCACAAATTCCTGGAGCCGCTTCAGTTCGTTCTTGCGCGGTGGATCGTGGTGGAGAAATTCGCCGGTGAGCCGCACCGCGCCGAGCGGCAGGCTGATCGTATCCCGGAGTTGTCCGTCGCGCGAAAGTGTGAGTTCGCAACTGCCGCCGCCCAGGTCCACCAGCAAAACGCTGTGTGCGGCTATGCGGCCCGTGGAGACCACGCCGAGGTGAATGAGGCGGGCTTCTTCCAGTCCGGAAATAATTTCGATGGTCCAGCCCGTGGTCGAGCGCACCCACTCCAGGAAGGTGCGTGAATTGCGGGCATCACGGAGCGCCGCCGTGGCCACTACCCGCACCGAATCCGTGCCGCATTCCTGCGTGGCGCGATGGAAGCGCCGCAACACCCGCACCGTTTGCGACATGGCCTCGGGCGAAAGCAGTCCGCCACTGAAGACGCCTTCACCCAAGCGCGTGACTTCGCGGTCTTCGTGGATCTCTTTCAGGCGTCCGGCCTGGAGGCGCGAAATTTTCAGGCGAACAGAGTTCGATCCGATATCAATAGCGGCAAAGGTGGGCATCGAGTGACGATCGAAGGTGAACCATCAGTATTCTCACAGACGGGGTGATTCGCGCAAGCTTGTGCGGTTCCCGGTGGTGGGTCAAATTGAAACTGGGCTTTGCCCTATGCGCCGCGACATGCTGTTTACTCTTTGGTACCCCCCCCTCCCCCTGCCATTAGGAATCATGGAGTTAGGAGGAAATTTCCGCTAGATCTTTGGGTTTAAAGGNNATCATTATCGCGCACGGCGGGTTGGGTGTCTGTGATGGTACGCACACTTATTTTGTGATGAAAAAAGGGACACGCTCGCGGCATCCCACTTATCGCAGAGAACGCGATGAGTGGGGCCGGCCCCCAATGACTGTCGGCGTGAAGGTCAACCGCCAACTCTATTCGAGCCCCGGGGAGTCGTTGGAGCAAGCACTCTAACCACGAAGGAGCGAGCGTTATTGCTCAGACTTCCTTCTTCAAGCCGGATACCTTGGGGTTTCGCGCACTTCGAGAAGAGGTTTTCAGATGTTCCCCGCAAAAGTTAGTCTTGTAGCTTTTCTTATGGGCGCAGCACTGTTGGCCTCCGCGACCACGCCCGTCGTTACCATCCAATCGCCCGCCAATGGCAGTGTCGGATCGCCCGTGAGCTACGTCGCTTCAGCCGCCAGTCCAGGATGTTCCACCGGAATTGCCGCGATGCGGATCTACACTGCTCCCGGCGTGGGTGCATACACCATCGATTCGAATACTCTCAACACCAACATCAATCTTCCCACCGGTTCTTATCAAACTGTCGTGCAGGCATGGGACAACTGCGGCGGAGTCGGCAAGACCACCGTGAACATCACCGTGTCCAAAATCAATCTTGCGCCGCCGAAATTTCTTTATGCAACAGAATTTGTGGCAGGCAGGATCGCGGAATATGTCGTCAACCCTCTGACCGGATCGATCAGTCCGACCAGCCAATCCTCGACATGGGCGCATTGGGGTCCGGTGGACATCGCCTCCGATCCGGGCGGCTATCGCCTTTATGTGGCCAACCAAGGTTCGCATGACATGAATGCGTACTTCATCAATCGCAATGACGGAAGTCTCGCTTCGGTTCCGGGATCGCCTTTTGCAATCGCTGGAGTCGGCGAGCGCATCGTCGTGCATCCTTCCGGACACTTTATTTACGTCACCAGTTACCACTCCGGCGGCACGTATGACGTGAATGCATTCCATGTGCAAAGCAATGGTTCACTCCAAGTGGTACCCGGCTCTCCATTTAGCGGCGAGGGTTCACCCGGATTAGCCGCCCTTGCCATGGACCCAAAGGGGAAGTACTTATTTGCCTCTGCTTCGGTGCCGGGCAATACCGGAGCCGTCGCTGCCTTTATCATCGATCCAATCTCCGGGGCAATTACGCCTGTGGCCGGTAGTCCATTTATCATCCCCAACTATCCTGGTTGCACTGAGTCTTGTTCGACTCAGACCTCGGATGTCGCAGTTGGTCCCACGGGGAAGTACCTCTATGCCGTGTTGCCAGTCGAGGATGCGATCGCGGGGTTCAGCATCGATCCGAGCACGGGCGCATTGTCCAGCCTGCCCGGGTCCCCCTATCCAGAGGCGCGTTTCTGTAACCCCTTGGGCTACGGCTGCAACAGCGCCGATACCGAAAGTATCGATCCAAGCGGCAAGTTCATTTATGTCGCCAATGAGGAGCTAGAAGCCCTTTCGATCTTCACGATCAATCCCGCCACCGGAGTGCCCGCTTATGCCGGCGATGATACAGTCCCATGCTGGCAGGCCGGATTTACCTCGTCCGTAACGGTGAATGTAGATCCCTCTGGAACCTTCCTCTATAGCCTTGGCGCCACCACGGAATGCGGTGTTGCAGGAACGACCGCCGTGCTTGGATTGTCGATCAATCAAGGTACCGGCGACTTGATCTCAGTTCCCGGATCACCCTTCGCTAATCCCGATGTCCACACCACGCGTAACGAGGAAAAGGCGGTGGTCACGCGCTAAATCATTCTCACTGACGGGGGGCTGGCCCATCCTTTCCACCATTTCTAACCGTCGCGGGTGCCCCGCTCCTGTCGCGTTTTCCGCGACGGGGCGGGGACTTTGACTTTCCCGATCCCGGAAGAAATTTGAGAAATTTTAGCGGCGGGGCNNAGAACGATCCGCTTCGCGAATCGTCCTGCTACGCTCAGGATGACAGGCTGGGCGGGCCATCCCCCTCTCCACAAAATCAAAAGAGGGCCAAATTAACCGATTTGTAACAAGCCTCTGCTAGCCTCAGGACGGAATGTCCAATCAAGCCCTGCCCCGGCCGCGCTTCAACGCTCCCGAACCGGAGCCGGGAGCGAAGGCTGCCCTGAAAATCGAAGCCCGAACCACGCCGCTGTTACAGGGGAAGGTCAGCGAAATCCCCGACGTTCTTTTTGGCTGGACGATGCGCCTTTGCGGTTTGGCGGTGGTCGCGCTGCTCGGCTTGATCGTTTATCAACTGGTGGTCGGCTCCGAGCTCTCGTGGCACGCTTTTGGCTGGAAGTTCTTTTGGCAATCGGACTGGAATCCGGTGGAGGATTCGTACGGCGCGCTGCCCTTCATCTACGGCACGGTCGTCTCCTCGCTGTTGGCGCTGGTCATCGCTGTGCCGCTTTCTCTCGGCGTGGCCGTGTTCATTACCGAGATGTGCCCGGTCGGCCTGCGTGCGATTCTTTCCTTTACCACCGAACTCCTGGCCGCCATCCCCAGCGTGGTCTACGGACTTTGGGCCATCTTCGTTCTGGTGCCGATACTTCGCGAATATATTCAGCCATTTCTTGCCAGGACGCTCGGCTGGACGACGCTGTTCAGCGGACCGCCTTATGGCATCGGGATGCTGGCTGCGGGCGTGATTCTGGCGATTATGATTATTCCCATCATCTCCTCCATTACGCGCGAGGTGCTCACCGTGGTCCCGCAGCACCAGCGTGAAGCGGTGCTGGCGCTCGGTGCGACGCGCTGGGAAATGATCCGCATGGGTGTGCTGCGCAATGCGCGGGCTGGAATCGTGGGCGCCATTATTCTGGGCCTGGGCCGCGCGCTAGGCGAGACTATGGCGGTCACTATGGTCATCGGCAACCGTCCGGAAATTGCCAAGTCGCTGTTTGCTCCCGGATACACCATGGCCAGCGTGCTGGCCAACGAATTCACCGAGGCCACCGGCGATCTGTATCTTTCGGCGCTGATCGAAATTGGCTTGGCGCTGTTCTTTGTCACCATTGTGGTCAACGCGCTGGCACGGCTCATGGTGTGGAGCGTTACTCGCGGCCAGCCGTCGAGAAGCATTGCCTGAGACGAAATTGCCCGACACGAACTCAAATTCGGCAACGGCCCTGATGCCGCAAGTTAGCATTCCGCCCATCAGCTTGCGGCGGCGCGTGACGGATCACTTGATGACCGGCGTCGCGGTGCTCACCGTCGCCCTGGTGCTTTTGCCGCTCTTCGCCATCTTTGCCTACCTGGTTTATAAAGGCGTCGGCTCGATCAATATTGCTTTCCTTACCCAGACTCCGAAGCCGGTGGGGGAGTCCGGCGGCGGCATGGCGAACGCCATTGTGGGCTCGATGGTCATTCTCGGCATTGCCAGTCTGCTCGGCGTGCCGCTGGGAATCGGCGCGGGCATTTTCCTTTCTGAGTACGGACGAAATCGTTATGGCGATATGGTGCGCTTTGTCTCCGATGTGCTGAACGGCGTGCCTTCTATTGTGATCGGCATCGTGGCCTATGGGATCGTGGTGATGCGGCAGAAACATTTCTCTGCGCTGGCCGGTGGCGTTGCGCTCGCCATCATGATGGTTCCGACCATCGCGCGCACTACCGAGCAGATGCTGCTGCTGGT
>PMMJ01000498.1:6243-34891 GCA_003162255.1 Acidobacteriaceae bacterium
TGGGTGTTTCGCGCTGGCGCACGACGCTTTCGATTACGCTGCGAACGGCCACCTCCGGGGTCATCACCGGCGTGATGCTGGCCTTCGCCCGCGTGGCCGGAGAAACCGCGCCGCTGCTTTTTACNNGCAGGCATGGGCGGGAGCGCTGGTCTTGATTGTCCTCATTGTCAGCGCGGTCGCCGCGGTTCGCATCGCGGTGCGGCACGGTACTTTGGCAGGAGCTTAACGGGGCAGGAGCTGAACTAGTCATGGGCGTCGGAATTACAGTCGAGCACCTGAATGCGTTTTACGCCAAGACACAGGCGTTGTTCGACATCAACATCACCGTGCAGGCCAACCACGCGACCGCGCTCATCGGTCCCTCGGGCTGCGGGAAATCCACGTTCATTCGGTGTCTGAATCGCATGCACGAGACGATTCCCGAGGCGCGGGTGGAAGGAAAAGTACTCATCGGCGACCTCAGCGTTTATAACGGAACCTCGGCCACCCAACTGCGCCGCCGCGTGGGCATGGTGTTTCAAAAGGCGAATCCGTTTCCGACCATGTCGATCTACGACAATGTGGCGGCCGGGCTCAAGCTGAACGGCTTTCGGAACCGCAAACAACTGGACGAGGTCGTGCATAAGTCTCTGCAAGCCGCCGCGCTCTGGGACGAGGTAAAAGACTCTCTGCACAAGAAATCTGGCGCCAGCCTTTCTGGCGGCCAGCAGCAGCGGCTGTGCATCGCCCGCGCGCTCGCCGTCCAGCCCGAGGTTCTGCTCATGGACGAACCCTGCTCGGCGCTCGACCCGATCTCTACCGGCAAGATCGAAGAACTGATTTTTCAATTGAAAGAGCAATACACGATCGTGATTGTGACGCATAATATGCAGCAGGCTGCCCGCGTGGCGGAGTTCACCGGATTCTTCCTTCTAGGCAAGATGATCGAGTTCGACAAGACGGAAAAGATATTCACCAATCCTTCCGACAAACGGACGGAAGACTACGTCACCGGTAGATTCGGATAAAGAGGTTCGGATAATGCGCACGCGCTTTCAGCAGCAGATGGAGGACCTACGGGAGAAACTGCTCCGCATGGGCGGTCTCGCGGAACTGGCGGTGGATCGCGCTTGCCAGGCATACACGGAACGCGATCTCACTCGCTGCCAGTTGGTCCTCGAAAACGAGAGCCTGATCAACGCGGCCGAGCGCGAGATCGATGAAATGGCCTTCGACATCCTCGCCACGCAGCAACCGGCGGCGGTCGACCTGCGCTTCATTCTCGCAGTAACCAAGATCAACGCCGACCTCGAGCGCGTCGGCGATCAGGCTGTAAACATCGCCGAGCGCGTCATGGACATGATTGAATTGCCGGCCGCCGAGTTGCCCGTCGATATCCCGCGTATGGCCACGGCCGTGAGCGCCATGGTGCGGCGCGCCCTGGAGTCGTTCGTGGAAGGCAAAGCCGAACTTGCGCAGGCGGTGCTGGAAATGGATCACGTGGTCGACCGGATGCGCGATGAGTCGTTTATTGTGCTCGTGCGAAAGATGAACGAAGAGCCGCAAATAACTCAGCAGGCGCTAGATGCGCTCCTGGTCGCTCGCAATCTTGAACGCGTTGCGGACCACGCCACCAACATTTCCGAGGATGTCATTTTCTGGGTTCTGGGAGCCGATGTCCGTCATCATGCCCAGGCAGCGTCGGCATCTCCAAGGCCAGAAAGAAGCGAACCGTAGAGGCATCGGGTGATCGGGCCATCGGGTCATCTAAAGGTCAAAGGCTTTTGACTTCAGATGGCCCGATCACCCGATGACCCGATGGCCCGATGCTGCGCTACACTGTTCGAACCCCATGAGCCAGAGAATCCGCGTTTTTGCCACCTGCGACATTGGAGATGCTCTCAACCTTCTTCGCCACAAGGGATACGACCTGGAAGTCTATCCCCAGCCCGAAGCTCCGCCGAAGGGCTTGATCGTCGAAAAGGTGAAGTCGCGTGTAGATGGCCTGATCACCACGCTCCGCGATGAGATCGACGCCGAAGTTTTTGCCGCCGGAGAAGGCACGCTCAAAGTGATCGCGCAGTATGCCGTCGGATTCGACAACATCAATCGCGCGGATGCCAACCGGTACAAAATTCCGTTCACCAATACCGCCGACGTTCTGACCGAAGCGACGGCGGAGTTTGCCTTCTTCCTGATGGGCGCGCTGGCCCGCAAACTCTGGTCCGCCGAATATGTGCTGCGCGAGAATCGCTGGAGTTACTGGCATCCTTATCTCCCATTTCTGGGCGACGAAGTTACTGGAAAGACGGTTGCCGTCATCGGCACCGGACGCATCGGCCTCGCCTTCATCAAGAAGTGCGCGGGCTTCGACATGAACATCCTGTGCTTTGATCCGGCCTATGAGAACCACGACTACATCAAGGCCATTCAAGAGGTGAAAGACCTGCGCTTCCAGCGCGGTATGAGCCGCGAGCGTGCCACCATCCGTTACACAACGTTGCACGAAGCGTTAAGTGGTGCGGACTTCATCAGCCTGCACGTTCCGCTGCTGCGCGAGGGCGAGAGCGCTACGCCGACTTATCACCTGATCAACGAAACCACGCTGCGCATGATGAAGCCCACCGCCATGATCGTCAACACATCGCGCGGTCCGGTGGTGGACGAGACAGCGCTGGCACGCGCATTGCGCGAGAACTGGATCGCCGGCGCCGCTCTCGATGTTTACGAGGAAGAGCCGCTGCCCGCCGATTCGCCGCTGCGCGATCCCGCTATCGCGGACCGCTGCCGCTTACTTCCGCACTTCGCCAGCGCCGCGCGCATCACGCGCTTGTCATCCGATCCCGACAAAGGAATGGCCGGGCGTTGCGTGCAGGGACTGATCGACGTGTTGGAAGGGAACTACGGCGGCGACATTACCAGGATGCCGTATGTGGTCAACAAGGAAGCGTTTGCAAAAAAAGTAGATGCTTCGCGGACCCAACGCGAGTAGATTGGTTTGTCTCGACGCACCCGCGAAATGTTTTTTGGGAGATTCTTATGCTGAAACGCACGATGATTGGGATGTTTCTGCTCGCTAGCTTGGCTACTCCCTCTTTTGCAGCCGGAGAAGATCACAATGCGTGCCAGGGCGATCCCAATCGGTGGCAGCAACTGTTCAACGGCAAGGACCTGACCGGCTGGAAGCACGTGGGGCCGGGAGGGGACACGGTGGAAGATGGCCTCATCCGCACCCATGGCGGCATGGGCTTGCTCTATTGGACGGGCGGCAAGATCGGGGACTGTGTGATTCACATCGTCTACAAGATGCGCGACGAGAATGACAATTCCGGTGTGTTCATACGCATTCCCCTCGAGCCGCGTGAGGAGTGGATGCCGGTGCATTACGGCTTCGAGGTGCAGATCGATAACCATCCCGAAACCTCGAACGAGGATGAATACCATCAGACGGGAATGCTCTACTCACTGACGAAGCCGTTAGCCAAGGCATGGAAGCCGGGGCCGGAATGGAACACGATGGACATTACACTGGATGGGCCGCGGACGATTGTGGTGCTCAACGGTGTGAAGGTTACAGACTACAAAGATGGAGATCCTGTGCCGGAACGCAAGTTCGATTTCGAGCCGCAGCGCGGCCCGCGTCCCAACCTCGGCTACATAGGAGTGCAGAACCACAGCGACGATGACATTGTGTTCTTCAAAGAAGTTGCCATCAAACCGCTGAAGAAGTAACAGAAAACCAGGGAGACGTGGACGGCCTGCCGGTCTTTGGGAAACGGTCGTGGAGAACTTGTCGCCGCCCGATCTCACCTGCTACTCTCGCCATTCACCCACATCATGAAGATTATTAAATGGATTTTCGCCTGCCTCGTCTGTCTGCCGCTCGCTTCCCACGCCCAGGTCAACGAAGCCGTCCGCGCGCTCAAAGTTCTGCCGGCGCCGAAGGAGGTTCGCATCGCCGAGGGCAGGATGGTGATCAAGCCCACGACCACCATCCTTATCGGCAATGCCGAAGACCGGACTGCGGCCGAAACTCTGCAAAAGGAAATTCATGACCGCACCGGCGTGAAGCTGTCCATTGAACTCGTGACTGCAGCTCCGAAAACTGCGGGGCACATTTCACTCGGACGCCTGACCGACCGCGGTTTGCGCTCCTATCTCGAATCCCAAGGAGTGAAAGTCGACGACGATCTTGGGAATCACGATCTTGATAAACAAGGCTATGTGATCCGCGTGACCGAGTCTGGCGTGCTGGTCGCCGGCCGCACGGGACAAGGCGTGTTCTATGGCGTGCAGACCCTGCGCCAGTTGCTGCAGTCGGATGGCGCCAGAGGGACGACGCTCGCAGTGCCGGCTTCGGTCATTCGCGACTGGCCCAGCATGGAATGGCGGGGTGCGCAAGACGACATCAGTCGCGGTCCCATCATTTCGCTCGATTACTTGAAGATGCAGATTCGCACGCTGGCTGAGTACAAGATCAACCTCCTCGGCTTCAACATGGAGAACGTTTTCGATTTCCAGACGCAGCCGCTGGTCTCGCCGAAGGAAGCGGCGACGAAAGAAGCTGCGCCCAGAGAAGCGGCGGCGCTAACTCCCGCCGAGATCAAAGAGTTGGTCGACTACGCCGGCAAGTACTACATCACCCTCCTGCCCGAGCAGCAGGCCTTCGGACATATTCATCAGTTTCTGAAGTACGAAATCTACTCCGATCTCGCCGAGACGCCCCACGGTCACGTGCTCACTCCTGCCAATCCCAAAAGCTACGATTTCATTCGGCAGGTCTACGGCGAGGTCGCTCCCTTGTTTCCTGGCCCGTTCTTCCACATTGGGGCCGACGAAACTTTCGAACTTGGGCTCGGACAGACGAAGGCTCTGGCGGCCCAGCAGGGTCTCGGCCGCGTCTATCTCGAACACCTGCAGAAAGTTTTCGAGATCATGCAGCCTTATCACAAGCAACTCATGTTCTGGGGAGATATCGCGGTCAAGTATCCCGAACTGCTGACCATTCTTCCCAAAGACATGATCGCTGTTCCCTGGGATTACGATCCGAAGCCCAGTTACGAGAGCATTATTACCCCATACACCAACGCCGGCCTGCGCGTGGTCGTCGCGCCCGGAGCAGGCACCTGGCGCGCCATCTGGCCTGACTTCGACAGCGCGTTTGTGAACATACGGAATTTCGTTCGCGACGGCCAGAAGCATCAGGCCCTGGGCGCTCTCAATACCACCTGGAACGACGACGGTGAATCGCTAATCGATATGGCATGGCCAGCCTTGGTCTTCGGAGCCGCCGCCAGTTGGCAGCCCGGCGAATCCAATATCGATGATTTCAAGAGCAGCTATGACTGGGCCTTCTACCGGAATGACGACAGGACTTTTGCCGATGTGATCGAAAATCTCGATCGCCCCAATACTCTCCTCGCCGGAGTGAAACTGAATGACGCGAGCCACGATCTTTTCTGGTCTGATCCCTTCAGCGAAGCGGGCGCCAACCTGGTCGCCAAGGCGCTGCCTGCCACCCACGACTTGCGCATCAGCGCCGAACATGCCGCCGAATCGCTCATGCGTAATCGAGCCAAGGCGCACCTTCACGCTGAGACAATCGACGACATGCTCTTCGCCGCCTGGCATCTCGACACGCTTGGCTTGAAGATTCAGTTCACGTCGGAGATCAGCCGTTACTACTGGGACGCTTATCAGAATCAGGCGGACGCGACGCGCGTGCAAAACGACCTGGACGAAATCGTCGACATCAACGGGCGGCTGCAGAGCCTGCGCGACGCGATCACGAACCTGCGCAAGCCTTATGCGGAAGCCTGGGTGCGCGAGAACCGTCCCTACTGGCTGGACAACGTTCTGGTTCGCTATGACAATCTGGCGCAGGAGGTGCAGGCGAAGATTGTCGTCGTCCAAGCAGCCCAACGTCAGTATTGGAGCGCCAAGACTCTGCCTCCTCCCGAACAGTTGGGATTTTTCTTGAAGTAGGGATCTCCTTAGTTCGTGTGGGGACGGGCGTCTCGCCCGGCGCTCCACTGGCAAGCTCGCATCTAGTCATCGGAATGTATGTTCTCCCACCGCACAAACTGGCAGCTCAGTCCGAACGCTCTCTCTCGTGCGATCGCGGAAGCGCGCGCTTCGGGGCAGAAAATTCTCGATCTCACGGTCTCGAACCCGACCGAAGCCGGCGTCCGCCCCGATGCTGATGTCGTGCTCGCCGCGCTGGCGAATCCTGAAGCGATGCATTACGATCCCCAGCCCCGCGGTCTGCTCAAAGCGCGCCAGGCCGTGTGCCGCTATTATCGCGAGTTGCACGAAGTTTTCGATCTTAGTCTCGAGCGCCTGATCCTGACCACCAGCACCAGCGAAGCTTACTCGTATGTCTTCCGTCTGCTTTGCAATCCCGGCGACGAGATTCTCGTCCCCAAACCAAGTTACCCGCTGTTCGAGTTTCTCGCCGATCTGGCCGACGTCAAGCTGGTTCCGTATCCGCTGCTCTACGATCACGGATGGCAAATCGATTTCGATTCGCTCTACAAGGCAGCCACTGCCCAGTCGCGCGCCGTGATTGTCGTCCATCCCAACAACCCGACCGGGTCTTACGTCTCGGCTGCGGAAGCCTCAGCGCTCAACGATTTCTGCCGCGACTGCGGTCTGGCGATGATCGTGGACGAAGTTTTTCTCGACTACGCGCACGATGGCGTAGCGCGTCCCAGTTTTGTCAGCAACGCCGACGCCCTCACCTTCACCCT
This sequence comes from Acidobacteriaceae bacterium, assembly GCA_003162255.1. Taxonomy (GTDB): domain Bacteria; phylum Acidobacteriota; class Terriglobia; order Terriglobales; family Acidobacteriaceae; genus Acidiflorens. Next base: position 12,972 of record PMMJ01000498.1, read on the forward strand.
CAGCGGAGTTTCGAAGATTTCCGCGCTCCCGCAGATGAAGCTTGCCTGGGTGGCCACCAGCGGCCCGACAGAAATGGTTGCCGAAGCCGGAGCTCGCCTCGAAATCATTGCCGATACCTATCTCTCGATGAACGCGCCCGTCCAGCTAGCCGCTCCGGTGCTGCTCGAACAGCGCAAACAGACTCAGCCCATCCTTCTTGATCGTCTGCGCGTGAATCTCGCGGAACTCGATGGTCAACTCGCGAGTCATCCGTCATGCACAAGATTGCAAGTCGAAGGTGGATGGTACGTCGTGCTTCGGATCCCCGCTCTTGGAACTGACGAAGATCTGGCCATTGATCTCCTGCGCAAGAGGGGTGCCATCGTGCATCCGGGACACTTCTACGATTTCGCGGGTGAGGGCCATCTGGTGCTGAGTCTGATCACCGAGCCAGCTAACTTTCGCGAAGGAGTCTCCCGGTTACTGCAGGTGGTTGGGATCTGAATGCGGGCAATGAGTCAATTTCCGGATTGCCCGCGATCGGGAAGGGAATCCGAAGTCAGCCAGTCCGGATCGTGAGCGCTATCGGGGTCTCAGTGCTCGCCCCAGACCCGAGCGTTTGTTGTGCGCTCACTTGCGGGCGGCTTTGGGCGCGCTGGCCGGAGATTTCGCGGCCTGGGCGACGTAGCTCATCAGTGTCACCACTTGCGGTATCGTGACTTTGAGGTTAATGTCCCTGCCTCTGGGGCCTCCAATCTTTCTGAGATCTCTCGCACAATGAAGCCTCTGAATGATGTAGGTGGGATCAGGAAAGCGAATTATGACGGGAGTCTCCACGCGCAGGACCTCGCCCGCCGGCAACGAAAATTTTTGCTTCTTTTTCCGTTCGCCCAGTTCCTCAAAATCAAAGGTGCCCTTCGACAGCACGATTTTGGCGTCCACGAATTGCCCGCCTGCCAATAAGTAGTACTTCACCGGCAACTCCAGCGGGGACGCGAGTTGCAGAGGCGTATCCGCCGCCACAGGCGCAAGATAGCGAGGCGCTTTTGCGTCGTTGAAAGGCTCGAATCCCTTCACCACTCCCGCATCATCAAATTCCACCAGCAGGTTGCCGCTCTTCCATACCCTTCCCCCGGTACTGGGGAACCGGGGATCCGGATAGACCGCCCATGCAGCCCAGGTCGAGGACGACCAGCGGCCGAGGAAGAAGTGGTCGCCCTGATAACCGGTATCAATCAGCTTGAGCTTTTCTTTCACTTCGGCGCGCGTGGTCTGGCCAGGATGGAGGAACGATAAATCAATGTCCTTTATCTCGGTGCCTTCGGGCGTGCGCGTGTGCTTGTGCAAGGGCGTGGCGCCAATGCATCCAAGCAGGGTCACAGAAAGCGCAAAAGCGATCCCCGCCTGTAATTGCCGCCGTGCGCAAGTGTGTCGATTCCCGGGCCTCCTCGTCATCCGGAATTTCCTTTTTTGGGCCTTTGCCCAGTCTGACAATTCGAGGGTTCGCCTCAGGGGGTGATGCGTCGCAACTGACGGGAACTGCTCTTCGGAGAGGCGAGAGAATGTACGGCCCGATTGTACGACTGTTTGACGGGGGCGGCGAAGAAAAATGACCGCAGACAGGCTTTGCCCATGTGCATAAACTCGCACACAGGCCAGGCATGGTTGACGCATATCCCCATAGCGCTTACAGCTCCAGAATCGTCCGTTCACTGGCAAGTCGTCAGCGAACGCGGAAACCGACCCACCTCGAATCCGGCCCCCCGCGCCAGATGAGATCTCCTTCGTGTTATCCTTCTCGCCGTTTCCTGAGTTCGGAGAATTCATGTCCATAAATCGTCGTGGATTTCTAGGTTCTGCAATTGCTGCATCGCTGGCCACCGGTTTGAATGCGCAGGGCCTCAACGCGCAAGATAAACCGCCTGGCGGCGCGCACGCTTCCGCGAATCCAGCTTCCGACAATCCCTTTGGCCCCGCCAAGCGCCCGATCATCATCAGCGCCAACAACGGCGTCAATTACCTTGACGACGCTTTCGCTTTCCTGAAAAGCGGCGGCGACACGCTCGACGCTGCTCTGCGCGTTGTAAAGGGACCCGAAGACGATCCCAACGACGATACCGTCGGACTCGGCGGCCTTCCCAACGAAGAAGGAGTGGTGGAACTTGACGCCTGCTGCATGCACGGGCCCACGCGACGCGCCGGATCGGTGGGCGGCGTCCGTAACATCAAGAACGTTTCGCTCGTTTCTAAAGCTGTGATGGAGCACACCGGCCACGTCATGCTGGTCGGCGAAGGCGCGGAACGATTTGCCGTTGCCGTGGGGTTCCCGCGTGAAAATCTGCTCACCGAACGCTCGCGCAAGATCTGGCTGCTCTGGAAGGAGTATCACTCGACTGACGACTGGTGGGGACCGGGACTGGCTGACCCACAATGGAAGCCCCCATCACCAACAACGTCACCTCAATCCGAACTCTGGCAACAACGCATCCAGCGCCTCGAAGAGCGCGCCGGCCAGCTCGGCATTGAACCGGAATTCCGCATGGCCGCCGTCCGACGCGTCCTGTTTCCGCCGTCCGGCACTATCCACTGCTCCGCGCTCAACGACAAGGGCGAAATCTCCGGTTGCACCACCACCAGCGGCCTTGCCTACAAACTCCCCGGACGCTTGGGCGATTCGCCGATCATCGGCGCCGGCTGCTACACCGATCAGGACGTGGGTTCCGCAGGCGCGACCGGCAGCGGGGAAGAGAACATCAAGGTCGCCGGAGCTCACACCATCATCGAGAACATGCGGCGCGGCATGTCGCCGCTCGAAGCCGGCATGGACGCCCTGAAGCGCATCGCCCGCAACTATAACAACGACATGACCAAGCTCAACTTCATCGACATGACCTACTACATTCTGCGCAAGGATGGCGCCTACTCCGGCGTCTCGCTGTGGGAGGGCTATTCGAAACAGCATCTCCATAAGATCGCCGTGCACGACGGCACCAGGCGCTCCGAGGCTACCGTTCCGTTATTCCGAGGCATCTCTAATGAATTCCCGCCGTTCCCGGTCGCCATGCCAAAGGAGTTGACGAAGGATTCCGAGTACGCGAAATAGCGGCCGCGAGCTACGAGCTTCGGGCAAACCGTCTGTGTGTAGCTCGCGGCCCGTAGCTCGCAGCCTATGGTTTGGAAAGAAAGGACGGGCCACTGCCGCTCGTCGCCTTCACCCTTCCTACCGGGTGTACAATTCTTTGTATTAGGACCGCAGCTTCACGGGGCTCTTTTTCCCGGGTTCGAGGCTCGACAATGAACGTTCACGTCAGTTACAAGGTCCACAAAACTCCCGACATCGAAAAAGAGATCAGCCGCCAGATCGAGAAAATCGAGAGGCGCCTGCATGTCTTCCGGCCCGAACTGGTTCATCTGAAGGCCGTTATCGATCAAAACCCGGCGCGCGAAGGAACCCTCGTTTCCTTGAACCTGCGCTTGCCCTCGGGCCAACTGACCGCCCAGGAGAAAGCGTCCAGCACCACTGCGGCCATCAAGGCTGCCTTTGACGAAATCATCCAGCAGATCGGCCGGCACAAGGAACTGCTCCGCGCCAGCCACAAATGGCGTCGCTGGCGGGGAGGTCCCCAGGAATCTCCCGAACCCGGCATTCCCTTCGAGCAGACGCTGGCAGCCGTGCCGTTGCCGACCATTTCCGCCGACGACATTGGCTCCTACGTGAATGCCAATCTTGCCCGCCTCGAACGTTTCGTGGACCGCGAACTTTACTTCCGGCGCGCCGACGAGGAGATCCCTGACGACGGCTTCACCACCTCCGAGGTCGTGAACGAAGTCATCGCCCGCGCGCTCGGCGACCACGACCGTCCCGAGAAACTGTCGCTCGAGCCCTGGCTTTACCGCCTCGCCCTGCAGGCCATGAACGAGATGACTGCGCGCCTTCATGAACTCGAATCTCCGGAGCATCTGCATCTCGAAGACAGCCGTCGCCAGCAAAATGTGCAGGCCTCCGATGAAGCCGCACTGCAATTTCATCAGCCCGATGAGGGTTGGACCCGCGAAAGCGCCATCCCCGACCGCCGCGTGTCCACTCCGGAACAGTCTGCCTACTCCGACGAGGTGATCGCCTTGGTGCAAGCGGCACTCCGCGGCGCCGACCGCGCCGACCGTGAAGCTTTTCTGCTTTACGGAATCGAAGGCTTTTCCCTCAGCGAAATTGCCGGCATCACTGGCCGGCATGTGGAGGCCGTGCGTGAGTCCGTGCAGCGGGCGCGCGACTGCGTTCGCAACGCGCCCTCCCTGGCGGGCGAATTTCCCCAGATACTTTTAGCGAAAACTCGAACCTAAGCATCTCCGCACCGCATCTCATTGGGTTTAAGGAGAGTCGATGATGATGACCCGGGACGAAATCCGTGAATTGGCAGCTTTTCAGGCGGACGAAACCAAGGGGGCGTGCGCCTTGAGTTTTTACTTTCAGCCCGATCCTCCGCAGGATCGTTCTCATCGCCGCGAGGCGATCGTCGCCAAAGATATTGTGAAACAGGCCCTGAAGAGCGCCGCTGCCAGCGCCAAGAACGGAGCGCTTCACGCCGACCTCGATCGCGTCCTCGATCTGGCCACGAACCTGCGCGGCAACGCCCGGGGAAAGGCCGTCTTCGCCTGCTCCGCGCAGAATTTCTGGAAGGAGTACGAACTGCCTCCGCAGCTGGGAGGCACGCACATTTATCTTCAGCCGCGTTTTCAGTTGAAACCGCTGGCCGCCTTGCTGGGAGCGCAGCCCGCGCTCTGCGTCGCCGTGGTCGACCGCCAGCGTGCCCGTATCTTCGACCTGCGGCTCGACGACCTGCGCGAACGCGGAGCCATTGTCCACATGCTCTCGCGCAACGGATCGAGCTACGGCTTCAACGGCTACGAAGCCGGACATGCCGAGCGACGCGTGTCCGAGGAAGCGCTGCAGCATTTCAAGGGAGTTGCAGAACGGCTGCGCACCGACTTCGAGAAAGGCATCTGGGAGCGGCTCATTGTCGGATGCCAGGATGCCAACTGGTCCGAGTTCGAATCGAACCTTCATCCTTACGTCAAACAGCGCTTGATTGGCCGCTTCTCAGCCGATGTAGCCAGCGTCTCGAATGAAGAGATTCGCGATCACGCCGCCGTCGTGCTCAAGCGATGGATCACGGAACGCGCCTCCACCAAAGCCATCGAAGCGGTGGACTTCGCCAAGTCGAACGGGCGCGGTGTCACCGGCCTACGCCGCGTACTCCAGGCGCTTGAGACCGGGGGAGTGCAGAGCATCTTCCTCACCGAAAACTATTCTGCTCCGGCGGTCGAGTGCACGCACTGCGGACATATCGATGCCCATCTGATCGCCTCGTGCGTGGCCTGCGGACGCGCTACTCGCCAACTCACTGACGTCTGCGACGCCATCATCCCCATCGCCATTCGCCGCGATATCGAACTCTTCTATCTCAAGGAGCCGAGCGACCTGGACCGCGCCGGCAACATCGCGGCGCTGCTGCGCTTCCGCTCCGATCAGACCACGGGACAGGTCGCGGCGGCTTCGTAAGGGGAGGACCCTCGTGAGTTCAAACGATGGCGACGGCCCGGGCCGGGTGCCTCACTCATCGCGCACTCTGCGATGAGCGGGTTTTGCGACAGCGTCAACGTTCGGCCGCAGGTTCGTGTGGCCCTCACCCACACATTCGCACAGAACGCGAATGTGTGGGGCACCCGGCTCTCGACGCTACTTTCCGTGTGCGTAGGAGCCCCCGGCGCGATACGAATAATGGTCTTCGCCGAAGGAGGTCATGGAAGCCTTTTCAGAGGCCGTCCGCTGTGATTCTCTGTCCGGTCCGCGCTGACTCGAGCACGAGTTCTGCAAGAGCCAACGAAGCGCGAGCGTCGGAGACGGTGCATCGAGGTTGCTCAGTTCCCTCCAGGATCGCGAGGAAATGTTGCATCTCAGCGCGATAAGCGTCGAGATAACGCTGTGGAAAGTTGTCCAGCAGGGGCGCCGTCAGGAAACCCTTGGCGCCAACGGTGACAATGCTGCTGCTATGAACATTGGGGCAGGAAACCATCCCGGCGGACCCAAAGACTTCCAGCCTCTGATCGAATCCGTAAGCAGAGCGGCGTGTCGCCGAGATCTGGCACTGTGGACCGTTCTCAAAAACGATCGTGACCGCGGCGGTGTCGTAGTCATCGTATCTGGCCAGCAGTGGAGCATCAACGAACCGCTTTAAGTCAGCTTGTACAGCAACGGGGCCGTTACCACAAAGCCACACGAGTTCATCCAGGTCATGGATCAGCATGTCTCGAACCATGCCGCCGGAATGTGCAAGGAAACTCTCGGACGGCAACCGCGGATCACGGCTGATTTGAAGAATGTGCTCGAGTCGTCCGAGCGAACCCGAGCGAACGATATCGTGCACCTCCATTCGAGCCTTATCGAAGCGGCGATGAAACGCGATAAGAACTGGGACCCCAGAAGCTTTGACGCGATCGAGGCAGCGATCGACACGAGCCAGGGAGAGGTCCACTGGCTTCTCGCAAAAGACCGGAAGGTCCAGACCGACGCATGTCTCGATGAGGTCTGCATGCAAGGGTGTCGGCGCAGCGACGATTGCACCGGAGAACGAATCCGACTCAGCCGCCTTTGCCAGAGTGGAATACCAGACGCCGCCTGTGATAGAAGCGATCTTCTCACCTGCTTCGCGCAAAGGATCAACCACGGCAGCGATACGAACACCCTCGAGCGATAACACTGACCGTGTATGAACCGCCGCGATGCGCCCGGCTCCGATTAAAATGAGTTTCTTTGATTCCTTCATAGCGCTTTTTTACCCTGGGCTGATTAGAGAACCGTGTCGGCTCCGTTCGGCCGAGTAGACTTGTTGCGCTCAAGCAAACCAAGGCTCGGAGGAAAGGAGACGAGCACGTGAAGATTGTAGGGTGTGATTTACACACGCGCTACCAGCGGGTGCCCCACTCATCGCGCACTCTGCGATGAGTGGCCTTCGCGACAACGTTAACGTTAGGCGGCAGTTGTCGTGCGGCCCTCACCCACACATTCGCAAAAAAGCGCGAATGTGTGGGGCACGCGGCGAGTAAAACCTACATGGTGTGCAGAAATGAAAGTACCGCCCCATTTTTCTTATCGAGCTGGATAATTAGCTCGCCGCCCATTTCGCCACCATGTAGATGAGGATTTCCAATCACCGTCCAGACGTTTCCTTTCAGATCCGCCCTGAGCGGCAGTTCGGATGCGACCTTATCCTTCCCCCAAATCGGTATTGCAATAGCCAATGCGATGGACTTTGCGGTCCCCGCATCTGGAATAATTCCCGCTGCTGGGAAAACAGTCGTATGCTTTTCGGCAAGCCGACGATCATATTCGATCATCTCGCTATCGCTCTCGATCGTTTGAGTCACGCCGCTACTCATCAGAACGGCACCAACAATGCACGCAGCCAAGGCGTTTCTGCGCATATTCTCACTCCTAGCCTATTGAGGGCGGGTGGTCACTTAAACGCAGAAGTATAACGCGGGTTTGTCTTCTAACACCGACTGATCTAACGCTTCTCGCGGAGAGACGTGGTGCACTCCGCGCCATCTGTGGTCAAAACTCCCTGACGCAGTCAGATAGCACAGGAGGTGTAGGGGTCCTTCGACTCCGCAGAACGATCCGCTTCGCGAATCGCTCTGCTTCGCTCAGGATGACAGGCCTGGTGGGCGACATTCACGGGAAAGAATGACGCTCAGTGCGTCACGCTCAGAGGACGGCCGGGTGCCGCACTCATCGCGCACTCTGCGACGAATGGGAAGCGGCGGCGTTTCTTACCTACGCAATCTGATGCCGGACTTTTTTCATCACAAACAACCAGCGACCGCCATCACAGACATGCCTACCGCCCCAGTGCGAAAATCCAGTCGATTAGGGCAAGTTCGAGCCGCGCCCGCCTCCCACAGGAGGCACCAGAAGCTGTGTGGCCCGGTTTCGTTAGTGGCTCTTTGATAACTAAATTCCCTGCGACGGGGATAGCGTCATTTTCCCAAAACGGTGCCCCAAAACAGGAATTCGGACCCAAAATCAAGCTAAGTCCTTATTTCGGAATATCTTGAAAATAAGTCCTTAGCGCTCTAGATTTTGGCAGGAAGACTCCCCCTAAGCCCATGATTCCAAAGATCAGGGGGGGTGGTAGTAAAACACGGGTTAATACCTTGATAGTAAACATAAAGTGTCAGGGAAGTTCCAGAGAAGTCCGTCCCGAATCAATAGTTTGTCGTCAACCGGTAGTCGTCTTGCGAACGGCCAACGACCAGCGACTGGCGACCAACGACCGGCTGAGCGAAAATCAGAGCATGATTCACAAGATACTGCCCGTCGGGCCGCTGCAGTGCAACTGCTCGATCATTGGTGATGAGACCACGCACGAAGCCATGGTCATCGATCCGGGCGACGACATTGAAGACGTGCTCGCCGTCATCCGCCAGAATAAGCTCGAAGTGAAGCAGATCGTCATCACCCACGCTCACCTCGATCACGTGGGCGGAGCGATGAAGTTGCGGGCGCTGACGGGCGCGCCAATCCTGCTTAATCAGAATGACTACGCGCTGCTGAAGATGCTCGACGTGCAGGCTACATGGCTGGGCATGGCTGCTCCGGGCGAAGTTGCCATTGAAGCCAGCATCGGGGATGGCGAGTCGTTGCAGACGGGCAACCTGACGGCGAACGTGCTTCACACTCCTGGACACACCGAAGGCAGCGTGTGCCTTTATTTTCCCGCGGAGAAATTACTGATCGCCGGCGACACGCTGTTCGCCCACAGCATCGGACGCACCGATCTCCCCGGAGGATCGTTCGAGAAAATCATGCGGTCGCTGCACGAACGGGTTATGACTCTGCCTGATGACACGCTGGTGATTCCAGGCCATGGGCCACGAACAACCATCGGAGAAGAAAGGAAAGAGAATCCCTTTTTGGTGGGGTGACGCGCGTGGCGAGTCGTACGGTGGAGCTACGGGCGGCTCGCTCGTCGGACAGTTCGGTGGCGGGGCGGGGACGCCCGGCTCTCCACTGGNNCCATGAAAATGATGGCGGACCAGGTCGTCGCACGGGACAGAACTGAAGCCGCGCCGCGCGGGCCAAACGCTGTCTGGCTACCCTGACCGCCGAACGCCGCGGCGAGGTCGCCGCTCTTTCCGCTCTGCAGCAAGACTACTGCAATCAGGAAAAAGCAAACGGTGATGTGAATGGTGGTGATTAGGATCGTTACCCACATGCCCAAAACTCCAATGGAGCCGAAGCTCAGATTCGACAATCTCTCTGTTCGGCAGCGCTATCAATATGCTGGTGCGGAAGGGGGGATTTGAANNCCCTCAAGATGGTGTGTCTGCCAGTTCCACCACTTCCGCACATTAACAACTAACTTATTTTCAATTGCTTAAATCAATATCTTCAAGTTGTAGTTACGTCAACTGTACGCGGTCCTTAATGCACACTTTACGTCGGCACTTATGCCGACCGCGCCCGGCTTCCCGTCCCGATTGATCCGGCAAAACGTCCGGCTGACTACGCCCGACATCGTCGTCTTGATGGTGTCGTGGCCAGCAATGTTCCGGCGCAAAAACGTCCGCACACTCCGCAGCCTCGGCCAGAAACGTACTGCGAGAAGTATGTCCGGCATCCGAATCGATGTTAATCTTATCACGCAGCCCGCCCGTTTGTAATTCCAGGACCCAGGGCTCGAGTTTTTTGTCCGCATGACGGGACAGGCTGAAATGTGCCTGGCACTCGGATTGTTGGAGGGTAAAAAGTAGATTCCGAGCTAGATTCTTGAATTTGCCAGTTCGGCATGTCCTCATCCATTCAAAACGTTAGGCGCCCGGTTGCCAAGGTCTTCGTCGCCACCACGGTGATGCTCACCTTCATCTCCTTCTGGCGAGCGGCCGCAATCGTTCTGGCGGATCTGGCGTCTTCCGCTTATTACGCGGGCGGTGACGCCGAGAAAGTCATCGGCAAGAGCGCGCCCTGGTTCATCCTCGCGGTGATGTTGTTCAGCTACGCGGTGCGCGCGCTCTATATCGAATCGAGCAGCATGTTTGTGCGCGGCGGAGTGTACCGCGTGGTGAAAGAGGCCATGGGTGGCACGCTGGCCAAGTTTTCAGTTTCAGCGCTGCTTTTTGACTACGTACTGACGGGCCCGATCAGCGCGGTCTCCGCTGGCCAGTATCTAGCCGGCTTCATTCAGGATATGGGGGATTATCTCCATCGTCCTTTGACTTTTTCGCAAGATCATTTTTCCGCTGGGTTCGCAATCATCGTGGTGGTGTACTTCTGGTGGAAGAACATTCAGGGCATCCACGAGTCCAGCCAGAAGGCGCTGCAGATCATGGTCATCACTACCGTGATGGTGGTGATCCTGATTCTCTGGTGCACGTACACGGTTTTTCACGTGCAGATCCAGACCCCGCCTAACCCTTTTCATCCCGGAGTGGTGCCTCTCACCAGAGAATCGCTCGGCTGGTTGCGCGGAACCTGGCTCAGTCATCTGACGCTAATCATCATGTTCGTCGGCTTCGGCCACTCCGTGCTGGCCATGAGCGGCGAAGAGACTCTGGCCCAGGTCAACCGCGAGATCGAGCATCCCAAACTGAAGAACCTGGAGAAGACCGGGCTGGTGATTTTCCTGTACAGCCTCCTGTTCACATCGCTGGTCTCGTTCTTCGCGGTGATGATCATCCCCGACAAGGTCCGGCCTGACCACTTCGCCAACCTGATCGGTGGCATCACCATGTACCTGGCCGGCCCGACGACGCTGAAACTGATCTTTCATGGCTTTGTGGTGCTGGTGGGCGTGCTCATTCTGGCGGGCGCGCAAAATACGTCGATTGTGGGCGCGAACGGCGTTCTGAACCGGGTCGCGGAAGACGGGGTGCTCACCGAGTGGTTCCAGAAGCCGCAGAAGCGGTTCGGCACCAGCTATCGCATTATTAACGTGGTGGTGGGGATGCAGTTGCTTACCATCATCCTGAGCAAGGGAAACGTTTATGTGTTGGCGGGTCTCTACGCATTTGGCGTGATCTGGAGCTTCGCTCTGAAGTCGCTGGCGGTGCTTGTCCTGCGCTATACCGAACCGGAGAACCGCCAATGGAAGGTACCCGGCAACCTGCATATTGGGGGCAAAGAGGTTCCGCTCGGCCTGATTGTGATCTCGGCGGTGCTGCTGATGACGGCGCTGGTCAACCTGCTGACCAAGTCAGAGGCCACGATTGCCGGGGTGACGTTCAGCGCGGTCTTCTTCGCGGTGTTCACCTATTCTGAACGTCGGGTGGCGAGGGAGAGACACGGCAAGCCTGAGAACCTCGATCAATTCCGGGTCTACGGAAACCAGGAATTGGGCAGCGGCGCCTTGGGCGTTCGTCCTGGGAACATTCTGGTGGCCGTGCGCGATCCCAGGAACCTGTATTACCTTCGCGAGGTTCTCCGCAGCACCGACACCACTCGTCAGGACGTGGTGGTGATGACGGCGCGCCTCTACCATCGCGAAGATAGTTTCGGCGACAGTTCGGTAGTCGAAGCTTCGCAGATCTTCGACCACTATGATCAGGAGCTTTTCACGACCGTGGTTGCGGTGGCAGAGAAAGAAGGCAAGCCGGTTTCGTTGCTGGTGGTACCAGGAGCGGATGTGTTCGAAGCCATCGTTTTGACCGCCCAGCGCCTGGACTCGAGCACCATTGTCTGCGGCCTCTCCAACAAGCTCACGACCGACGAGCAGGGGAAACTTACCGGGGATGCCTGGGAACGGCTGCCCGAGCCGCGGCCGCGGCTGATGATGGAAATTCACTCACCGGGCGGCGCCGTTCGCGCCTACATGCTGGGGCCGCACACCCCGCGTCTGCGCTCGCAGGACTTGGAACTTATGCACCAGGTCTGGCTTGACGTGACCTCGGACCCCAAGCTCGCTGGGGCGCACCACTACGACATAGTTGCCCTGGCTTTGGAAGAATTGAAACGCGAATTGAACAGCGATGAACGCGCCGAAGTTCTCACCAAACTGCTGGACGAAATGCATCGCAACGACAAACCGCCCGCGCCAGAGTGACCGTTCACAATTGAATTGGGGCGGTTCCAGGTTTCATCTTAGCTAAACGTGCTTCAATTGCTCTTCATCCATCCCGAAATAGTGGCCCAGTTCATGGATGACCCTAAGCCGGATCTGTTGGCGCACTTCGGCTTCGCTGGAGCAGACTGCTTCAATATTTTTCTGATAAAGCACGATGTGATCGGGCCCGGCCGGCATGTCAAATATGCTCTTCCTGGTTGTGGGCACGCCATGAAATAAGCCCAAGAGCAGCCGCTTTTGCTTTCCCGGCTGCGGGGGTCGCTGGTTCCGCGGCGTATCCTCTACCAGAACGGCGACATTACGAATGCGACTGCGAAACTCCTCTGGGAGCGAGTCGAGCACCTCCTCGACTACCTTGAGGAAATCTTCACGCTTCATCGTTCACCGACTGAAATGAATTAGGATACGCTGACTCCGAGTAGCCGTCGCCTGGGCCGTCGTCGTCGTCATCGTCATCGTCTTCTTCATCGTTATTATCGTTCTTCTCGTCGCGATCGTCTTCCTCCTCTTCTTCGTCTTCTTCTTCCTCGTCTGGTTCTTGCCGAAGGAGGACATCGGCAGCTGTCGGCCGATGAGGAGGGTCTGGGTGGAGGAATTCTGGATCTATTCTGCTCATGCTCAATGGTACGCCAGGGACGCTTGGGCAAAACACATCTTGAGGCGAAATTCCTGTGAAACTATTTGGCAAATGCTAAGCTTTTGATCTAGGAAAGGTCCGATTAAGTGTTTGATGGCGAGTTGGGCTGCTTTGGGGCGTCGGCCCTCAGCGGCTAAAGCCGCGTATTTGGCGGGGTCTAGTGGCACGGCTGAAGCCGTGCCCTACCCAAAGCTACCCGGGAACGAACTTAGTCAGAAATTCCCCAGGGATGTTGAGCGTGCCTACACAAGCTGTGGATAGTTCCGCGACACGGAGAGACGAACGGGAGTTGCGCGACGCGCGCTTCGCCATGCGTCTTTCCTTGATGGTTGGATTGGCAATGCTGATCGGCAAGACCACCGTCTATTTCATGACGCATTCGGCGGCCGTTTTTTCCGATGCGGCCGAATCGGTGGTGCACGTGATCGCCGTGGGGTTTGCCACCTTCAGTCTGCGGCTCAGCACAAAATCGGCTTCCCCTCATTTCCTCTACGGTTACGAGCGCATCACGTTTTTCTCCGCTGGCTTTGAAGGAGCGATGATCGTCGTGGCCGCGATCGCAATTTTCATGGAGTCGATCCGGAGATGGATTGCCGGGCTGCAGCTCGAGCACCTGGGAGCGGGCGCACTGCTGGTGCTGATGGCGGGAGTAATCAATGCGTGCCTCGGTTACTATCTCCTGCGGACCGGGCGGCGCACCAATTCACTCATTCTCGAAGCCGATGGCAAACACGTTTTGACCGACAGCTGGACCAGCTTTGGAGTTGTGGGAGGACTAGGGCTGGTGATGCTGACGCACTGGAAACCGCTCGACCCGCTGGTGGCCATTGCGGTCGCGGCCAACATTCTCTGGTCGGGAGGGCGCTTGGTCTGGCGGTCGGCGGTGGGGTTGCTGGATTATTCCGATCCGGAAGCCGGCCGGAAAATTCGGGACAAGCTGGATGCAATTTGCACGGAACTGGCCATTCAATACCATGGCGTACGCTTCCGCACCACCGGGTACCGCCAGATCATCGAGGTGCACCTGCTGTTCCCGCGCCTGACGTCGGTCAGCGAGGCGCACCGCCTGGCGACGATTCTGGAAGAACGCCTGCCGTACGAACTGGGGATGCCCGCTGAAGTCATCACTCACCTGGAGTCGCTGGAGGACCACGGCGATGTCCACCGCCAGCAACACTACACCGGGAAGCCTGAGTAAGCTCAGGGTTCGAATTGCACTTCCTGAGGACGCGCCGGCATTGCGTCGGCGCTGTATGATGGCTCTGATCTTTTACCGTTTGCTCTTTGATCTTTAGTCCTACGGAGCGTGCCATGAATCCTGCACTCGCTAACCTGGAACCTGAACCGGTATGGAAGCACTTCGATAGACTGGCGGCAATCCCCCGCGCCTCCACGAAAGAAGCCGCGGCGCGCGACTACATACGTGGGCTGGCTACGAAGCTGGGTCTGGAATGCGTGCAGGACGGCGTTGGCAATCTCGTGGTCCGGAAACCGGCGCGGCCTGGACGTGAAGGAGCTCCGATGGCCCTCTTACAAGGCCACCTCGATATGGTGTGTGAGAAAAACGAGGGAACGGTTCATGACTTCGATGTCGATCCGATCAAGGTAATACGAGACGGCGACTGGCTGATGGCGGAGGGCACGACGCTGGGCTCCGATAACGGAGTGGGCGTGGCCGCGGCACTGGCGGTGATGGAGAGCAAGGACATTGCCCATGGTCCGCTGGAATTTGTTTTCACCATTGACGAGGAGACAGGGCTCACGGGAGCTTCGGAATTTCCCGCCGGCTTGCTGAAGTCCAAGTATTTTCTCAACCTTGACAATGAAGATGAGGGAACACTCTGCATCGGTTGTTCAGGCGGCGTGAAGACGACGGCTCGACGGAAGGTCGGGCTTCATCCGGCGGGCGCGGGATCGGCTTGGCGGATCAAGGTGTCTGGCCTGAAAGGCGGCCACTCCGGCGTCGATATCCATCAGGGACGCGGCAATGCGCTGCGGATCATGGGTGGGGTTCTGCAAGTCTTGCTGGATCGCCTTCCGATCGAGATCGCTGAGATCAACGGTGGAAGCGCGCAGAACGCGATTCCGCGCGAAGCCGCAGCCGTGGTGCTGGCCGATCCATCTCGCGAAAAGGAACTGAAATCGATTGTTGCCACCGCCGAAGCTGGATACAAGACTGACTTGGGAGGATTCGATTCCGGACTGCAGATCACGGTCGAGAAAACCGAACGCCCGGCCAAGGTGCTCGATACGGTTGACGCGAAGCAAACGGTGGCGCTGCTGGCAAGTTTGTATCATGGAGTTGTGGCGATGAGTCCCGATGTTGCCGGGCTGGTCCAGACGTCCACGAACCTTGCGACAGTGAGCACCAAGGGCGACGTGGTGGAGATTGTTACCAGTCAGCGGAGTGCGATCGAGAGCAGCATGCTGGCCGCCGCCCGCATGGTTGCGACAGTATGCCGCCTGGCAGGGTTCGAAGTGGAGCACGCAGGCAAGTATCCGGGCTGGAAGCCCGAGCCCAACAGCGACATCGTGCGCAAGTTGCAGGAGGTGCACCAGAAACTTTTCGGCGAACCGGCCAAGCTGATCGCCATGCACGCGGGCTTGGAGTGTGGCGTGATTGGCGAGAAATATCCTGGCATGGAGATGGCGTCTTTTGGCCCGACGATCGTAGGTCCGCATAGTCCGAACGAGCGCGTGAAAATATCGTCGGTGCAGAGTTTCTGGAACTACCTCAAGCTGGTGCTTGAGAACCTGTGAGGCGCAGTACCCTCAGCGGCTAAAGCCGCTTGTGTAGCGGGTTCTAACGGCATGGCTATCCATGCCCTTTCAAGGCTCCGTTAAGCGACTTAATCAGAGGTTCCTTAGTGCTCATGATCATGGGGAGAATGACCGTGAAAGTGAGGGTGTGAGTGCATGATGCCGTCGTGGAAATGACGATGGGCGTGAATGAGGTTTGCTCT
Organism: Acidobacteriaceae bacterium; assembly: GCA_003162255.1. Lineage (GTDB taxonomy): Bacteria > Acidobacteriota > Terriglobia > Terriglobales > Acidobacteriaceae > Acidiflorens. The sequence goes on from PMMJ01000498.1 coordinate 28,671, forward strand.
TAAGAGTAAGCCGGTGTTGGAGAGAATCTCCGATGGCGTCCCTTCGGCAATCACGGCGCCGGCCTCAAGGACGAGAACGCGATCCGCAATGTCTTCGACAATTTCCAGTTGATGAGTCGCGGTGATCACGGTCTTCGCCGTGCCTTTCCATTGTTGAATGAGATCTACGACCTGGCTCTGGCTCTTCGGATCGAGGGTCGCTGTCGGCTCATCGAGCAGCAGGACTTCGGGATCGAGGACAAGGACGGAAGCCAAGGCAACGCGCTTTTTCTCGCCAACCGAGAGGCGGTAGGGCGAGCGGTCCTTCAAATGCGAAATAGACATCACCCGGAGCGTCTCCTGCACTCGCCGGATCACGTCTTCCTTGCTCCATTGCAATTGCAAAGGAGCGTAGGCGACCTCGTCGAATACCGTCGGATTGAATAGTTGGATATCCGGATTCTGGAAGACAAGGGCCACGCGCCGCCGGAAATTTAAAAAGAATTCGTCATGCTGAAGCTGTTTTTCGGTGAGCGCGTCCCCCTTGAATGTGACCGTGCCTGACGAGGGAAAATAGAGGGCATCCAAGATTCGCAACAGCGTCGACTTGCCGGAGCCATTGGCGCCAAGCAGCGCAATTCGATCGCCTTCCTCGATGTGGAGGGTGAGCCCACGGATCGCCGGGATTGCTTCGTAAGAGAAGCTGATGTTTTGCACTTCGAAAGTTGACGCCAATTCTCGCTTACCTCCCCATCCACACGGCTACGCAGCCTGTAAAGAGGAACGCAGTCAGGCCGGCGTAATCGCGCGCTTTCAAACGGAAGTCGGTTAAGAGACGAACCTCTCCGCGAAAGCCACGCGACAACATGGCGAGATATACCTCCTGGCTGAGTTCGATGCTCTTACTCAGGAGCACCCCGGCGGTTCGGGCCGTCATTTTGCGGCGCTCCGAACCGCTCAATGTGCCAACCGTGCGGCTCTTTCTCGACTCGAACATCTGGTTGGCCGTCTCGATCAGCAAGAACACATAGCGATGCGTCATGGCCAGCATGATGACGATCTCGGCCGGAATATGCAGCGAACGGAGCGCCTTCAGAATGTGAGTCCATGCCGTCGAAAGCACGAGCACTGTGGTCAGTGTAGCCGCGGTTTCCACCCGCAGGACCAGCAAGACGGCCGTGCGTACTCCTTGGACGGTGATGGTAAGGTGCAGCGTAGCGTACCGCAGAACAAAAAGTGGCACTCCGGGAGTAAGAAATAGGGCGGGCAGCGCGATCACGCCCGAGAATCCTAGAACCACTAGCCAGACGCGTTTTGCGAGGGACGCGGGGCTCACTCGGGATGCGACCGCGATCGCAATCGCGACGAGCAAAATGGCGGCAATGGCCTCAATCCGTCGGCAGAGGATGACCGAAATAACGAGAGCAAAGATTCCGAGGACGCGGACGCGAGGATCAAGTTGCTGCAGCAGGCCCGGTTGGGTTGCGGCATGTTCCGATTGCAGCGCTTTCGACACGGCTCGGGTAAAGCCTTGCAGCGTCGCTTCGAGGAAAGAATGCCGGCTCATGGATGTAGGTTCCTACCGGGCCATTTTCGGGCAGCCACTCTGGCGAGCAGCGAAGCCAGAACAAGGATGCCCACCCCGAACATTGCCGAGATCAAATAACCAAACGCAGGACTCTTGATGAACCTCGGCGCATAGCCGGGGAAGGGCGCGGTCCACACGGTCGACAGCTTTTCGATTCCGGAAGGAACGGACGATGGGGGCGCATGGTTCCCGGATGCGGCTCCGATCTGTTCGCGCGTGTGAGGATTCATCAAGTCGGCGGAAGACCATTCACCCCAGGCCGTGCCTGCCGCTAAGATGCCGAGGGGCGTGAACAACATCAGGCAAGCCACCACCCACCATAGTCGTCCTGGGGAAAATCGTCCTGGGGAAACTTCGCCGTTTGCGCCAGTGATCATCGTTCCGGGCGCCCGGGCAAAGGCGGTTACTCCTCGAAGCAGACTCAAATCGGCTCGCTGAAGATAGGACACCATGCCTGCCGAGATCACCGCCTCCGCCAGTCCGGCAAACGTCAGGTGTCCGATCATCATGGCTGGAATGGCCACATGCAACGGATATGGCGCGTAGAGCGGCATGCCGCTGGCGTCATGAAGAAGCATAGGCTGAATTCCGAGCTCAACGGCAGTGACCAAGGCTGACGCATTGATGGCAACATAGCCGGCAACCGCTGCCGCTACTATTCTCCGGTGAGAATTTAGTTCCGAGTTCGCCGCGATGATACGGTACACGGCGTAGGCGGTAAAAGATCCAACGATGGCCATGTTGAAGCAATTCGCTCCCAGCGTGGTGATTCCTCCGTCGCCGAAGAACAATGCCTGAATGGCGAGAGCGATCGAAATGGCGAGAATTGAAGCCCAGGGGCCGAGCACGATGGCGGCGATGCCAACGCCAACCGCGTGACCGGTGGTTCCACCGGGCAGTGGCACATTGAACATCATGACCACAAAGCTGAATGCCGCGAACACCGAGATCAGCGGGATCGCGCGCGTGGCAAGAAGCTGCTTGACGCGCTTCAGCGCCGCATACCAGCCCGTCGCTGCGAACAGATAAAAGGTGGCGCAGGTCGACGGGCTGAGGTAACCATCAGGAATGTGCATGATCTGGTCAATTTCTACCGGGTTTTGCTCCTCGGGCGCAAGGTGATTCCAACGGTGGTGTGGGCGACTGGGGCGAATTTAGAGTTGCTGTGTGACCACAGGCAGCTGCCGAGCTGCGTTCGGCTTGGACCCTTCGACCTCCCCCTCGGCTTCGCTCGGGGCTTCGGCAAAACGGGCAGGCTTGCGAGGGCGCCCATCCCCACACCAGCCGATCCTACTCTAGAAGCTGGTTGTCAGGCGGAGGGCAACGCTTCGTGATGGGCCGATGGCGTTGCCGGAGAAGAGACCGCCGAAGTCGATGACATTCAAAACGTTGGTCAGGTTCTGTCCGTCGATCTGAAGCCGAATTTGCGCATGGTCCGACTTGTAAACATCCGCACCCGCCGAGGCATTTACTTGGAACGAAGGATCGATGCGGCCGCGGGCAAAGTTGATGCGATTCAGCATCTGCTGGCCGTATTCGGCGAGAACCTCGGATGGGTTGCCGTCGAACTCGAAGGGGAGCCCGGTGTCGTATTGAATTCCGCCCGCGATCCAGAGGCGTGGTTTGACCTGATAGCGAAGACGCCCGCGAACGGTGTTGCGCTGATCCTGCGAATCGGGGAAGTGGCCGGTGAGCGCTTCCGCGGCTGTGGCGGCGTCCCCTAGAAACAGGCCGCCGGTCACCGGAGCCCACGCTTGGCCGACAGTATACGAATAGCTCAGGAATCCCGAAAAGCGCCGCCAGTCGGGGAGATCGAGTTTCGCTTCCGCACCATAGATGATGGATTTCCGGAATGCAATCGGGAAGCTGATCGTCGTGTTGTCGATCTGATCGTCATCCGCATAGTTGGATACGAGCCGCCGGAAATAGTTGGCGTCCAGCCTGACCTTCCCGGCGAATACCTTGGTCAAGCCCGCTTCGTAGTAGTTTCCTTCAGAGGGCTCGACCGGCAGCCGCAGAAAATTCGTTGGGCTGATGGATTCGACTGCGACTGAACTCGAAAGCAGGATGTTTTCGAAAGACGGAGTCTGAAAAACCCGGTCGTAGGAGAAATGCAAGACCAGGTCGGCGGAAGGGAAGTAGCGCGAAATCGCAAAGCGTGGATCCAGCGCTTGCCGGTTCAACAAAAGCTGATAGTGGTCCCAGCGCAACCCGGCGTTGATGGTCCAGTTCTTTAGGCGGACCTGGTCCTGCACGAATGCGGATTGCTCGAGATCGGGCCGGTTTCCCAGGAAGCCAAAGGTCAGAGGCGTGGTGGAATCAAACTGAGTTGGATCGGTGATGATGTAACTGAGATTCTCGTTCAGAAATATGTTGTCCGACTCGACTCCAAACTTAAATTCGTTCCGGCCGCGATCGACGGTTGCGATGCCTTTGAAATATCCTTCACGAAAAAAGTTGTGCTGAAAGACTTCGATGGGAGTCGATTCTGCGTTGGAGTTGAAATCGTTCGCATTGTCGCGAACCATCGCGCGAAAATCAGCGACCGCCTGGGACGAAAAAGTGTGCTGGTAGGAGGCGCTTCCCATCGTCTCAATGTTGTCGGCAGTTTGGCGCTGGCCCGCGGCCTGCTGCACCTGTTCGTTCGGAATGTCGTAGCGCGAGAGCTCATGGCGAACGATAAGGCGCAAACGATCCTTCGGCGTCAGGTCCCGCTCGTAATTGGCCGAAAAATCTCCCAGCGTACCGGTATTCGCGAAGTTTTGCGGAACCACCGGATTTAAGTAATGGTCGGTCATACTGCCGCTGGCGCTGGCGCCGAAGGTGTTCCTATCCCAGACGTACTGGCCCTGCGCCGTCGCTCCAGCCGTATCGAAGCTGCCGCCGGAAAGTGCGATCTGGCCGTGGAAACCCGGTTGTGAATCCTGCAGCGTATTCACCTCGACCACGCCGCCCATTTTCCGGCCATATTCCGCGGGAATGCCCGCAGTGTAGATGCTCAACGATTGCACATCGTCGCCGTCAATCGCAGCCCCGAAGCTGGGCGAGCGATTGTCCGTCAGAGGAATGCCATCGACCACAAACTGGGTCTGATACTCCGAGCCCCGCGGGTGCACGACGGCGTTGCCTTCATAGAGCCAACCCGGCTGCGAATTCACCAGGTCCTGCAAGGAACGGCCCGGAATCGAGCTCAGCCGGTTTTGGATGAGGTCGGAGGCTATCTGGCTAACCGAGCCAGCTTGATCGGGGTCGATCAATGTGTCCGTCGCAGTGACGGTTACGGATTCATTTACCGCAGACAGTTTGAGTTGGATGGTGTATTCGACCGGGATCGTGGAATGAATTTCGACAACCTCGGAAGGGGCTACAAAGCCAGGCTGCCTTATTTCGAGCTGATAGATGCCGTAAGGCAGGCGCTGCACGTTCAGGTTGCCCTGTTCGCTGGTGGCAAGAGTATTTCGATACCGGTTCGCCTGGCTGACGATCTGAACCGTCGTTTTCACGCCAAGACCGGCCGGATCGGTCACTCTGAGGCGCAGTTCGCCGCTATTACTCTGGCCAAAGAGCGGCACGGCGCAGAAGACGAGAATGGCGGCAAATCTCTTCATGAAGAATTGGCTTTTCTAGTTTAGCGGTTGTCCGAGCGCGGGTTAACCAGCCTTTCCTGCTGCGATGGTTACGTTCGGGAGGAGCAACGCGCCCCTTTTCCCGCCTCTCTACTTGAAGATGGGTTAGCTCGCCGTTTCAGGCCGCGGCGGCAGATGTGCGCAAATTTTCACAAATCCATAATCCAGCCTTAACATTCCTGGTTTATTACTTCGGAGTTCCCACCTCTTATTCACACTAGTAGTTTGACCGTCGTCAACTGAAACGATCTTAGTCTTGGAGGATCACCGTATGAAGATCACGAGTTTCCTTCGCGGCGCGGGGTTCACCGCCATTCTCGCCGTGACCAGCTTCGCGTCTGCTCAAATTCTACCGACCGGTGCAACCATCACACCGAGCGCGGCCCCGGGTTCGGTATTTGTGCCTTTGACAACTTCATTGCCGGACTTTCCGGTGTATACGCCGGATGGCGCCGAGACCACGGCCATTAGCCCGGATGGCAAAACTCTGCTGATCCTGACCAGCGGCTACAACCTGATGGAGAACTCCAGCGGCAACTACACCGGGACGGATTCCGGTGAGTTTGTTTTCGTGTATGACATCTCCACGCCCAATACGCCGGTGCAGACGCAGGTCGTCTTTCTGTCGGACTACGCTGAGACCTTCGACGGCATCGTGTGGGCGCCGAATGGTTCGGCATTCTATGTCGGCGGTGGAGGCGATGACGTTGTGCACACGTTCACGCTGCAAAGCGGACAGTGGGCCGAATCCGGCACGCCGATCAAACTCGGCCATTCGGGCGATCTGATGTCAAAAGAGACTGAGACCGGCCCGACGACTGCGATGCTCGGCATCACCGCCGACGGCAATACGCTCTTCGTAGCCAACCACGAAACCGATTCCGTGACCTCCGTTGACCTTGTACATGGAGCGGTTCTCCAAGAGTACGATCTTCGCCCCGGCATCATCAATCCCGCACAAACAGGCGTTCCGGGCGGAGAGTTCCCCTATGGAGTCGCCGTCGCGGGCAGCAACACGGTTTACGTTT
>PMMJ01000066.1 GCA_003162255.1 Acidobacteriaceae bacterium
GCTCCGCTCAGGATGACAATTTACTTGGGGTTAACTGTGCCCCTGTCAGGCGAGAACAGCCTCGTACTCGCCATACGCGCCCTTGAAGTCTGTAATCTCGTGGTTGCCGTCGAAGTGCCATATCCTGGTCGCGACTTCATCAATCAGATCCTCGTCATGCGTCACCAGCAGCACCGTTCCCGGATAGCGCTGCAGCGAAATATTGAGGGCGTTGATCGATTCGAGGTCCAGATGGTTGGTCGGCTCGTCGAGCACGAGCAGGTTCGGCTTTTGCAGCATCAGCTTGCAGAAGATCAGCCGCGCCGCCTCTCCGCCGGAAAGCACGTCGGTGCGCTTCTCGGCGTCGTCGCGAGGAAACAGCATTTGGCCCAGCAAGCCGCGAATCTCTTCGGTCGAAGCGGCAGGATCCCACTGATGCAGCCACTCCAGAACCTTGATGCCGGGCTCGATTAGCGCCTTGTGATCCTGGGCGAAATATCCGACTGCCGCTTCGTGACCCCAGATAACTTTTCCGTCGTCCACAAAGGGGCCGTCGTAGCCGCTCGTCTTTCTCAACTCCGACTCCGGAACCGTCGGCGAGTTCGCGAGCAACGCGTTCACTAGAGTGGTTTTGCCGGAGCCGTTCCGCCCCATGAGCGCGATCTTTTCCCCGCGAAGCACGCTCGCCGTGAAGCCGGAAATCACTTTCGCTTCTCCGTACGATTTATTGATGCCTTCGATTTCTAGAATGTGTTTGCCGGACGGCCGCTTCTGTTCGAACTTCAGGTACGGACGCTGGATGTTGGACCTCGCCAGCTCCGTTACCTGCAGGCGCTCGACTTCTTTACGCCGTGATTGCACCTGGCTGGAGCGGGTCCCAGCGGCGAAGCGGGCGATGAATTCGTTCAACTGCGCAATCTTCTTCTCACGCTGAGCGTTTTGCCCTTCGATCTGCGAGCGAACCTGCGTCTTCGCAATCACCATGTCGTCGTACGTGCCGGTGTAAGTAATGATGGTCTCGTAATCGATGTCGGCAATGTGGGTGCAAATGCCGTTGAGGAAGTGACGATCATGCGAGATCACGATCAGCACGCCCTCATATTGATTCAGAAAAGTCTTCAGCCAGTGGATCGAATCGAGATCAAGGTGGTTCGTGGGCTCGTCGAGCAACAGCGCCTGCGGATGCCCGAATAAAGCCTGCGCCAGCAATACGCGCATTTTCTGTCCGCCCGGAATCTCCGACATCTTCCGTTCGTGCATTTCGTCTGGAATGTCGAGCCCCTGCAGCAGAATCGCGGCATCGCTCTCGGCGGTGTAGCCATCTTCCTCGCCGACGATGCCTTCGAGTTCGCCGAGTTTCATACCGTCCGCATCGGTCATCTCATGCTTCGCATAGATGATCTCGCGCTCTTCGAGTGCGGCCCACAAACGCCGGTTGCCCATGATGACGGCGTCGATGACGCGATATTTATCGAAGGCAAATTGATCCTGGCTCAAAACGCCAAGCTTGCGCGGCCGGACGACGGTTCCCTTCTGCGGGTCGAGTTCGCCGGTCAGAAGCTTCATGAACGTGGATTTCCCCGCGCCGTTGGGACCGGTGAGGCCGTAGCGCTTCCCCGGAATGAATCCGGTGGAAACTTCGTCAAACAGAACTTTGGCGCCGTAGCGCATGGACACATTGCTGACTGAAATCATGATGTTTAGGGAACTGCGGGAATCGATCCAATCGGAGGAAGACGCAGCTACTGTTACAAGAATACCACGAGGGGACACGGAAGCACACGAAGGAAACCGGGAATTCATGTTAGCCTTTTGAGCGTGATGAACGATACTCGTCCTTCTTCTCTCGATCTTCAGGCAATTGCGCGGCAGGTGATGGTCGCGCAAGGTTTCGAGCCGGATTTCCCGCCCGCGACGCGACAACAACTGGCGGATATCAGCGCCCATCCGCCACAACTTGCGCCTTCCGATAAAGTGCGCGATCTGCGCGGACTGCTCTGGTCTTCGATCGATAATGACACCTCCAAAGATCTCGACCAGATCGAAGTGGCGGAGCGCCTGCCCAATGGCGACATAAAGGTGATGATCGGCATCGCCGATGTGGATGCGTTTGTCGCTAAGGACACTCCCATCGACCAGCATGCGGCGAAGGAGACGACTTCTGTCTACACCGGCGTGACCATTTTTCCGATGTTGCCGAACGAGCTCTCGACCGGCGCGTCGTCGCTGCTCCCAGACGTGGACAGGCCGGCGGTGGTGACCGAATTCGTGGTCAATGCCAGCGGAGTGCTCAATGCCAGCAACGTCTATCGCGCCCTCGTCCGCAACAAGGCGCAACTCACCTACAACGCGATCGGAGCATGGCTCGAAGGCAGAGCCGCTGCTCCGCCGCAAGTAGCCGCGTCTGCAGAACTGCAGGCGCAGCTCAAGCTGCAGGACGAAGTCGCCCAGGCGCTGAAGAAACTGCGCTTCGAGAATGGCGCGCTGAACATCGACACCGCCGAAACGGTTCCGCTGCTGCTCAACCACGAGGTAACCGGTGTCGCGACGGTAGAGAAAAATCGCGCCACCGAGTTGATTGAGGACTTCATGATCGCCGC
>PMMJ01000155.1 GCA_003162255.1 Acidobacteriaceae bacterium
AGTTCGGGAGCGAGCGGCGCGGCGCCGCATTTGATCCAGCGGACTTTGTGATTCTTCGGGAAGATGCCTGCTTCCGCTGCCTGGCACAAAGCGTTGATGGCGGGAGGGACCACGGGCATCATGGTGACGCCTTCCTGAATCAGAAGAGCGCACAGCTTTTGCACGTCGAAGCGCGGCATCAGAACCAGCGTGGAGCCAAGTGCGAGGGAAAGATTCAGCGCCACGGTGAGTCCGAAGATGTGATAGAGGGGCAGGAAGCAAAGCATGACGTCATCGGGTGAGAGAGGTGCGGCATTCGGGCCGAGGATCTGATAAACATTTGCGACCAGATTGTAATGCGAAAGCATGACGCCTTTGGGCAGTCCGGTGGTGCCGCTNNTCGGGAATTTGGCCCACGTGGGCCGCAACAGGCTCGCGAAGTCTTCGCAGCCTGTGCCTTGATCTTGAGTGGGGAGGCTGTGCGTGGTGAAAACGCGACGCAGGCCGGGAAGCCCCGTTAGGCTCACGTTTTCCAGGAGCGGCGCGTCGGCGATGAGGAAAGCGGCGCCGGAGTTTTCCAGTTGATAGCGGATCTCGCGTTCGCGGTAAGAAGGATTGAGAAGTGTGGGGATGCCTCCGGCAAGCGTGGCCGCGTGATAGGCGATGGCGAATTCCCAGCAGTTGGGGAGGAAGATCGCAATCACTTCTCCGGGAGCGAGTCCGGCGGAGATGAAGCCGTGAGCAAGGGATTCGACGAGGCTGCCATACTCGGCGAAAGTGAAATGGCGATTGCAGAACGTATCAACCAGCGCGGTCTTGCCAGGGTTCTGGCGGCAACTCTGGAGAACAACATCGTGGACGAAGCGGCCGGTGGGGTCGGCAAAGAGCTGGGTGCGAAGCATCGGGGTGATTGTAGTGGGAGAGTGACGAAGTTAAAAGTCAGGATGCAGGGAGCTTGTCCCCACACGAGCGCAGCTTAGGCGCGCAGCTTGCGGAGGAATTCCTGCTCGTCCATGCGGTACTTAAATGCCTTGCGGCCGTTGATGAAGACTACCGGGACTTCGTCGTTATAGAGTCGCCGGATTTCGGCGTCGGAGTCTACGTCGATTTCACGCCAGGTGAAGCCGCCGCGCTTGTGGAGCTTGACGATACTCTCCTTGACGACTTCGCAGAGATGACATCCCTTGCGGGAATACACGACGACTTCACACGGCCGTGACATTCGAGGGGGTGTAGCAGTTTGCTGCGGGGTCTCCAAGACACGGCCGGGCATAGAAAGATGGGCGTAGAATTTCGGGATGACGATGAACGAACGAGCACTTTCTGGAAGAACGATCCTTGTGACGGGCGCTGCGAAACGACTGGGGCGCGCGATTGCTCTGGCCGCAGCGGAAAACGGCGCGGATGTGGCGTTTACCTATCGCGAGTCGGCACGCGAGGCGCGGGCGGTGGTCGGAGAGTTGGCGCAGTATGGCGTCGACGCGCTGGCGGTGCGGTGCGATGTTATCGATGAGATTAGTGTAAGGGAGATGGTCAAGGACGTGGCGGCAGAACTCGGCGGAATCGACGTGCTAGTGAATAATGCCGCCAATTACGAGACCGTCGAGTTTGAGAAGATTACGGTCGCGCAGTGGGATGCAATTTTTGCTTCGAACACGCGCGGACCGTTTCTAGTGTCGCGCGAGGCGCTGCCGTATTTGAGAAAGCGCAAGGGGCGCATCGTCAATATGGGTTCGCTGGGCGGGCTGCGGCCGTGGGCGACGCATGCGCACTATTGCTCGTCGAAGGCGGCGGTACACATGCTGACCAAAGTGATGGCGGAGGCGCTGGCGCCGGAGATCGCGGTGAATGCGGTGGCTCCGGGGATGATCGATCTGGGAGAAAAATCGGCGGCATCGTTCATGAAGAAGATGGCGAAGCAGACGCCAATGCAGCGCAATGGATCGGCAGCGGACATCGCCGCGGCCGTCATGTTCTTCGCCGCGGCTCCGCAGTTTATTACCGGGCAGGTGTTGGCGGTGGATGGCGGGCTGGGGCTGTAGGGGCGGGATTTGTTTCTGGCATGGGTTCACGTATCGTTCGTTTTCGCGTATCGTTTCATTTCGACTTTGACCATAACTATGACACGATCCATTCGGGGCACGAGCTCTCTCTTTCTATTACTCGTCTTCACATTGTTCCTCGCAACTTCACCGACGTTCGCCCAGGACCGCCCGGAGTCTGGCGGCCATGAACTCCAGGTTTGGACTGGCGGCGGGCGTTCGGTTCCCGGCGGCACTAAGGATACGAACGTGTGGAACGCCGGGGTCCGCTATGGGTGGATATTGACTCAACCGCACTTGCCGGGCTTTCTCAGCGGACGATTCGAGCTTGCCGTGGACGCGGTGCCGGCGTTTGTTGTCTTCCAGCCAGCGAACACCACGTACGGGGCCGGAGTGAATCCGGTGGGGCTCAGATGGATTTTTGCCACGCGGGGACATATTGCTCCCTACCTCGAGTTGAACGGAGGTACGCTGTTTACGACGCATGAAGTGCCGCGGGGAACTTCGACGGTGAATTTCACGTCGGGTGCGGCGTTCGGGGTCTATTTCTTTGGAGATCATGCGTGGTCGGTGGACGTCCGCTACCTGCATATTTCGAATGCCGGACTGACCGTGCCGAATCCGGGCGTGAACACGGTGCAGGTGCGCCTGGGATTTGGAAAGTTCTTTGGGAAGAAGTGACGACTGGAGTTTTGCCCGGGGTTGCCGCAATTCGGTGCTGCAAAGAAGCAGGTCCTTCGCTTCGCTCAGGACGACTATTCAAAACTGATCACAATTCAAAACTGACGACAATTCAAAACTGATAACGATCCAAAACTAAATGGGAAGACAACATGCGGTCCGTCGGGCCTTTGCAGCATCCCTCATTTGACCAGCGTCGAAAGAAGCTGGTTGACCGCGAATGCCGCAGCGTAGGCAACGATGGTCATGTAAACAAACTGGACAACGGGCCACTTCCAGCTATTGGTCTCCCGGCGCACGATTGCCAGGGTTGACGTGCACTGCATGGCAAAGGCAAAGAAGACCAGCAGCGCCATCGCGCCGGCAAAAGTAAGATCTTGCCGCAGCGCATTCTGCAGTGTCATCGAGTGCGTCGCCGGGTCGGTTCCATAAATCGTGCCCAGGGTGCCGACGATCACTTCGCGCGCGATTACCGACGTCAGCAGTCCGACCCCGATTTTCCAATTGAAGCCGAGCGGCCGAATCAGCGGTTCAATTCCATGCCCGAGATAAGCGATCGCGCTCTGTTCCAGTTGCGGAGCGTGCCCCTGGTGCAATGGAACGTGAGTCAGGACCCAGATCAGCAGAGAGACTCCCAAAATATACGTGCCCGCCTGCCGCAGGAAGACCCGCGCGCGGTCAAACAGGCGAAGGCCAATCGACTGCCAGGTCGGCCACCGGTACTCGGGAAGTTCCAGCACGAACGGAGCGGCTGAAGATTTGAGCACGGACGACTTGAGAATTTTCGCCGTCGCGATGGCCGCAACAAAACCGAGTACGTACAGCGAAAGCATGGCGCACGCCCTGGAGCCGAGCAGCACGCCGACGACCGGACGCTCGGGAATAAATGCCGCAATCAGCAAGGTGTAGATGGGCAACCGCGCCGAACAAGTCATGAAAGGGGCGACCAGAATCGTCGCGATCCGGTCGCGCTTGTTTTCGATGGTGCGCGTGGCCATGATTGCCGGCACCGCGCACGCATAGGCGGACAGAAGAGGAATGAACGCCTTCCCGTTCAGTCCCACGCTCCGCATGGTGCGGTCCGCAATCAGCGCTGCGCGCGCCAGGTAGCCGGAGTCTTCCAGCAGTCCGATAAATAAGAACAGCAGAAGGATCTGAGGCAGGAACACCAGCACGGAACTCACGCCCTTCCACAGGCCATCCAGAAGGAGGGAGCGGAGGATACCATCGGGAACTAATGGCGCCGCCTGCTGGCCAAGCTTTGTGAGCAGGTCCTGAAAAGCCGTGCTCATGGGCTGGCCGAGTCCGAACACGGTTTGGAAAACGGCGCCTACGACGATCACAAAAATGATTGGTCCCCATATTTTGTGTAGGAACACATCGTCCAGCCGGCGGCCCCATACGCTGGGAAGGTGCTGTTGGTAGTCGATTCGGCGCCCAACCTGACTCGCCCACTTCCGGCTCTGCGGAAGATCCTGCAAAACTGGGAGCAATGCGGACGGACGCTGATCGTGATCCTGTCGCAGGAAACGATCCACAGCATCCAGTCCTGTTCCCTGTGTCGCACTGACCATGGCAACCGGCGTCCCCAGTTCGGTGGCGAGTTTGAGAACGTCTAGCGATCCGCCTCCTTTGGCAAAAACATCCGCCATATTCAGGAGCACGAGGGTGGGCAGCCCCAAAGCGATCACCGGCTTTGCCAACACGAGTTGACGGGAGAGATGGGTTACATCGAGCACCAGCAGAACCGCATCCGGGCGAGGCAGGCCGTCCATTTGACCGGTCAGCACGTCCACGGCGACGCGTTCATCGTCGGAATAAGGCGTCAGGCTGTACACACCGGGCAGATCGATGAGTCTGATCTCGTGTCCGCGGCCGGCCAGCAGACCCACACGCTGCTCAACCGTCACGCCCGGGTAATTGCCGACCTTTTGACGAAGGCGGGTCAGACGATTGAAGAGCGTCGACTTCCCCGAATTGGGCGGGCCGATCAGGGCCACCGTTCGGACCTCACGGTTCGGGTTCTCCGGGACTTCTCCACGGCTAGCGAACAAGGGCTCGGTAGGAGTATCGCAACCGCATCGGCTGCTCAGAATCGGCGTCATGGCAAGTCACCCAATGGCGAAAGCCATCCTCGCCGAACCATGATGTGGCTCGCGGTCTCTGCCCGCAAGGCAATCTCGGTTCCATCCACCGCATAGACGCTGGGGTCGCCCAAGGGCGCGCGGCGGGAGAACCTGACCTGCACGCCCGGAACAAAACCGATTCGCATCAGAAATTGTTGGTCACCCGGGGGCAGGGAGATATGGTCGATGGTGGCCGCCTCGCCCACTGCAAGATCGGTGAGCGCGACCCGGAGTTCGGGCATTTCCGGTCCCACTCGCCTTCGGTCTCCATTCG
>PMMJ01000113.1:0-6632 GCA_003162255.1 Acidobacteriaceae bacterium
TGCGACGAAGACGGCAAGGTCATTGACGACGGCACAATTACGCGCCTAGAAGAAAACAAATACCGCTGGACCGCTGCCGATCCGAGCCTGCGCTGGTTCCGGCAGAACGGCCTGAATATGGACGTTCAGATCGAAGACATCTCCGAGCAGACGGCAGCGCTGGCGCTGCAGGGACCGGCCTCCGCGAAACTCTTGAAGACGGTTGCGGAAGCCGACATCNNAGTCTGGGACGCGCTGATGGACAAGGGCAAGCAGTTCGATATCCATGCCGCCGGAATGCTGGCGCTCGATGTGGCTCGCGTGGAGGCGGGGCTGCTCCTGATCGAAGTCGATTACATCAGCTCGAAGAAGGCGCTGATTCCGGCGCAGAAATATTCGCCGTACGAGCTGAGCTTCGGGAAGATGGTGCATCTCGACAAAGAGAACTTCATCGGCAGGCGCGCGCTGGCCAGAGAGNNAGATAACAAGCAGGGAGTAGCGCGACAGTTAGTGGGCCTCGAAGTGGATTGGGTGGAAGTGGAAGAGCAGTTTGATAAATTCGGACTCTCTCCGGCCGCTCCCAGCCAGGCGTCGCGGGTTGCGGTGCCCGTCTATTCTGGCGACAAGCACGTGGGCAAAGCGACGACGACGGCGTTTTCTCCTCTGCTGAAGAAGTTGATCGCGCTGGCCAGCGTGGGCACGGAGTATTCCAAGCCCGGCACCAAGCTGCAAATGGAGTTNNAACGGAAGACGACAACGGCAACGGTTGTGCCGTTACCGTTCTTCAATCCAAAGCGGAAGACGGCAGTGCCGGCAGAGATTTGTTCACTATGAGATGAAGGATGGCGAAGGAAACAAAGAAACAGGAGCGCTCGTCTACCGAGGAGCATTGGTGTGAATGTGAGTGCGCCAATTGCGACATTGGCGCGCACGAGCGGTGCTCGTCGCCGAAGTGCCACATGCCAAAATGGAAGGATAGAAAGAGAGAACGAAAAGCTGGGAAGTAACGCTCTCCGGGGCTCAAAGATTCTTCTGCGCGAATTGACGAAACTGAAACTCAAACTCTTCCGGCGAGTAAATTCCCTTCTGCACGAGAAGAGTGTTCATGGCGTAAACGGTGGCTCGAAATCGGTCCTCGCGAGACAGCTTGTCCAGAGCTTCCTCATAGCTGATGAGCCCTTCACCTCTTCCAATACCCTTCGCGGAGTGACCAATTGAGACGGTTGCCATGGGAACGAACTCCTGTGTGTTGAACAGTATTCTGCCTGAGTTCTGCCGTCAACACAACAACGGATGTCCGGACCTATAGGGCATCGGCGCGGCTCCCACGCTTCCAATACAGATATCCCGGCACTCCAATCAGCACAATCGTCGCGCCCCAGAAGGCCTCAGCGGGTCGCGTGATTATTGTGTTGAGCGTCCAGGCAACGCCGACCAGCACGTAGATCGCGGGCAGCCAAGGGTATCCGGTGCAGCGATAGGGGCGGGGAACGTCAGGCCGTTTCCAGCGCAAGACAAACAGGCCAATGACGGTCAGCGTGTACGAGAGCACCATGCCAAAGATGACGTAGGTGTAAAGCTGGTCGTAGCGTCCGCTCATAGTGAGCACCGCGGCCCAGATGCCTTGTCCGATCAGGCTGAAGGCCGGCGTGCGCCACTTGGGATGAATGACGGCCATGCGGCGGAAGAACACGCCGTCCTGCGCCATGGCGAGATAGACGCGCGCGCCCGACAAGGTGCAGGTCGCGGCCGCACTAAAACACGAGACCGCGATCATCGCTGACAGCCAGACCGCGGCGGCGGGCGAAAAAAGCCTTGCCGCGGCGGCGTGGGCAATCGTTTCGTGCTTTGCGATCTCATTCAACGGCAGGGCGTAAACGTACGTCATGTTCATGGCGAGATAAATCGCGCCCACCACGAGCACGCCCAGAACCATGGCCAGCGGCACGTTGCGTCGCGGGTCTTTGACTTCGCCAGCGACCCACGTAATGTAAACCCAGCCGTCGTAAGCCCAGAAGACAGCGATCAAGCCAACGCCCAGAGCGGAGATTAATTGCCCGGGGCTCAATCCCATACTCAAACCGCCCGCCGCCTGCACGCTGAAGTTCGACCAATGTCCCTTGCCAATGGCGAATCCGAGGACAACGAAGATTGCCATGGCTGTGAACTTCGTCCACGTCGAGACATTCTGCAGCAGCGCGCCCCAGCGCAGTCCGAAAACATTGACGTAGGTGAGGATGGCGATCAGCACCAGCCCAACCGCATGCGCGCGTGTGAACGGCATGCCTGCCAGCGAAAAAATCACATGCTCCTGCGATATAGCCGGAATGATATTTCCCATGTAGGCAGCGGACGCGACGGACAGTGCCGCGATGGTGCCGCCATTCGCCACTGCGAACAACATCCAGCCATAGAGAAACGCGACCAGGTCGCCATAAGCTTCACGGAGGTAAATGTATTGTCCGCCGGAGTCGGGGAACATGGAGCCGAGTTCGGCGAAGGCGACGCAGGCGCACAGCGAAATCACTCCACCGAGCACCCACACCAGAAAAAACAAAGTCGGATTCGGCAAAGGCCCGGCAATATCCTTGGCGGTGAGAAAAATAGAAGAGCCGATGATGCCGCTCACCAGCAGCAGCACAGAGTCGAGCAAGCTAAGCCCGCGGACGAGACTCGGCTGCTGCTTGGATGTTTCGGCTTCGGCAGCGAGGGAAGCGGGAGCGGGGTTCATTAGGTAGCCGGTCAGTTTATCATCTGCAGATCAAGTTGTTGGCTGTTCGCATCACTCAGAGCATCTACCCGGCGAGCGACCGCGAATGGCAATCAGCGAACGACGGATCGCCAACGACGAACGACGAACGACCAGATTCATCCTATGCCCAGCTCATCGGGAGATTCCAGTGGCGTTCCGCAGCGGCGGCAGATGACAGCCGAGCAATCGCCACAGGTCAGCGGATCGCGAACTTCCACGGCGCAGACCGGGCAGTAGAACAGCAATGCGGGCTGTTTGGCGGCTGGCGCGACTTTCGGATCGATCTCCATGACGATGAACTATGAGCACGAAACTCTAACACAATTTCCTGGCGCGCAAACGCCCTGCTTACTCAGGCGGCTTCCGCAGGATCAGGTCGCCTTCCGTCGGTGGCAGCGAAAAGGGAAATTGCCAGACCTTGTCGTTCATCCCGACGCTGAGAATAAACTCTTCGCTGGCCTTCCACGGGCCGATCCACTTGTTGTTGGTTGCGAAAAAAACCCAGCCGTGGACTTCGGGATTGCCCGGAGTCAGCGTCACCCCGGTGGGATCGAGGCTCTGGGTACTCAGAAACTCGATGAACTCGGCCGCTACCTTTTGATACTCGCGCAAGAGAGCCGTTTTTTCCTCGGTGATTTTGGGATTCCTCTTGATCTGACGCTCGGTTTCGAAGACCTTCGTATCGATGTCGTTCTGCAATTTATTGGAGAGTTCCGAGGGATCCTCGTAGCCTTCCAGAACGTCGTGATGACGGACGAAGTCGATCCGCAAATTCGCCGGAAACTCAAACTTGTCCCGGCCAGTGTAAGTCACGCTCACGTACAGGCCGAGGAGCTGATAGAAGCGCTGGCGGCTCTTTGCCAGTTCCTGCGAATCCACCAGGAGCGTGACCGTGAGGTCAGGCCCGGTCATCGTCCAGAGATACCTTCCGTCATCGCGGCGTTCGAATGTACAACCGGGCGCACCAGCAGTCCAGCGCATGGTGGGCAACTGCTTTTTTTTCTCCGCGTGGCCAGGCGTCGGCGCCAAAATCGCGCCAACCGTCAACGCAAATGTTGCCCAGAAGAAGCGGGATCGCGGCATGAAAGCAGAGTGTATCGCTTTTGCCCGGGCAACGTCACGGGCCGCTAAGGCAGGATGGAGGCGGCGTCGAGTCGACGAATCCTCGCGGCCATGCCTTCTGAGAAACGCCGCCCGGGCAAAATGCCAGCACAAAATATGTTAGATTGAAATTGGTGGGGCGCGTAGCTCAGTTGGTAGAGCAACGCCCTTTTAAGGCGTGGGTCGCAGGTTCGATTCCTGCCGCGCTCACCATCGCTTCAACCAGTCGCACACCGGGCCCGGCAGAATGACACGCCGGGCAATACTTTGCCCGGCTCGCACATCGTCGAGACCCACGTTCTGATTGAACGCGATCTCCTGGCATCCCGAGATCATCACCCAGCCGCGCTTCGTCGAATTCGTTCGCGAGGTCAAAGACCGATTCCGCACCCTGTGACTAATCGGAAGAAAAAAGAACAATGGCACGCAACCTCATTTTCCACCGGCAATGTAAATTAGATAAATGATCGAGATCCGCTGCAGTGCCCTGCTCTTTGACTTGGATGGCGTGCTGATCGATTCCACTCCCGCAGTCGCGCGCGTGTGGACTCGGTGGGCGGTTGAGCACGGCTTTGATCCAGAGACCGTGGTCCATAAGGCGCATGGGCGCCCGAGTCGAATTACAATCCGCGAGCTTCTGCCGCACGCGGACGTTGACCTCGAAAATCGCGAAGTCGAACGCCGGGAAATCGAAGACCTCGATGGCGTGGTCTTGCTGCCGGGCGCTGGCCAACTCGTGGACAGCCTGCCCCCGGATCGCTGGACGATTGCGACCTCATGCACGCGCCCGCTGGCCGAGGTGCGTTTGCGGGCCGCCGGCCTGCCTATTCCCATGAACATGATTACATCCAGCGACGTGAAGATCGGCAAGCCCGATCCCGAGCCGTTCCTGAAAGCGGCGGCGAAGCTTGGATTTGCCGCCTCCGACTGCATCGTGGTGGAAGACGCGGCGGCCGGAGTTCGGGCGGGAAAGGCCGCTGGCGCCAGAGTGATTGCATTTCTCACGACCATGACTCGCCGCGACCTCGAAGACGCCCGCGCCGATTGGATCGTTCGAAACTGCGCTGACATTGCGGTGTCGAGCGATAGCAGCGGCCTCCAATTGAGCCTCTCGCTTTCGTGAAGGTCAAGCCATTTGCGCGCGCTCATCCGCTCAACTAAAATCCCCCAGTTACTTAGTTCCGTGGAAGTGTAGGATCGATGCGAGCCAGGCGGCTCCGAATCTGCTCCATCGCGATTTAGAGAATCGCCAGACAGGCAGGGCCTCGTGATCATCGGTGTGCCGAAAGAAAATTATCCGGGCGAGCGGCGGGTTGCCCTCGTGCCGGCAGTCCTCCCGACGCTGATCAAGGCCGGTTTCGAAGTCCACATCCAGTCCGGCGCTGGAATCGAGGCCGGCTATCCCGATTCCCAATACGCCGACAAGGGCGCAAACATAAAGATCGTCGCCGATCGCGCTGCGGTGTTTGCGGCCGCTGACATTGTCGTGCAAATCCTTTGTTACGGTTCCAACGACGTGACGGGAAAACAGGATGTGCCGCTGTTTCGCCGCGATCAGATCCTCGTCGGATTTCTGCGTCCATTCGGTTCCGCGGACGTCGTCCAGGAAATCGCGCACGCTGGCGTCACCGCGTTTGCCGTGGAACTGATGCCCCGTTCCACTCGCGCCCAGAGCATGGATGCGCTTTCCTCGATGGGAACTGTCTGCGGCTACAAGGCGGTGCTGATGGCAGCCGACCACCTTCCGCGCTTCCTTCCCATGCTCACCACCGCGGCGGGGACCATCACGCCGGCCCGCGTGTTCGTCATTGGCTGCGGCGTTGCTGGACTGCAGGCGATTGCGACCGCGCGCCGCCTGGGCGCGGTGATTTCGGCTTACGATTTAAGGCCCGCTGCCAAGGAGCAGGTGCAGAGTCTCGGCGGACGTTTTGTCGAGCTTCCCATCGAGGCAAAAGACGCGCAGGACGCTCGCGGATATGCCCGTGCGCAGGATGAAGACTTCTATCGCCGTCAGCGCGAGTTGCTCGGAAAAGTGGTGCAGGAAAGCGATGTGGTCATCACTGCGGCGGTGATTCCGGGAAAAAAATCTCCCATCCTGGTAACCGAAGATATGGTGAAGGGAATGGCGCCGGGTTCGGTCATTCTCGACCTGGCCTCTGAACGCGGCGGCAACTGCGAGATCACCGAAACCGGCAAGACCGTGGTCAAGCATGGTGTGACCATTATCGGAGCGATCAACGTGGCCACCGGCGTGCCGTATCACGCGAGCATGATGTACGCCCGTAACGTCACCGCGTTTCTGACTCACTTGATCAAAGATCAAAAATTGAATCTGAATCTCGAAGATGAAATTGTCCGCGAAACTCTGCTCACCCACGGTGGCGAAATAGTGAACAACCGCGTCCGCGAGTTCTTTAAGTTGCCCGCGCTGGCGTCGTGATCGTGTCGAGGGACGGCTTCTCGCCCGTTCAGATAGACGCGGACACCCGGCTCTTCACTGGGAAAATCGGACGGGGGAAATCAAAACGGAGGAAAGATGAACAGTAGTTCAACCCTGATCAACGCCCTCTTTATTTTTGTGCTCGCTGGATTCATCGGATTCGAAGTGATCCGGCGGGTCTCGCCGCTGCTGCACACTCCGTTGATGTCGCTGACCAACGCCTTGGATGCGATCGCGGTTGTGGGTGCGATCGTGCTCGTTGGCGAGCACAAGAGCACGCTTGCTACCGTTTTCGGATTCATTGCCGTGGTCGCGGCCACCAGCAACATCGTCGGTGGCTTCCTGATCACGGACCGCATG
>PMMJ01000113.1:6666-6810 GCA_003162255.1 Acidobacteriaceae bacterium
CGGCATGAGCTACCACCTGATCGCCATTGCGCTGGTTCTCGGGACCATCATCGGTGTCCCGCTCGGACGAGTGGCGATGACGGCCGTTCCGCAGCGAACCGCGCTCAGTCACGCCTTTGGTGCACTCTGCGTGACGCTGGTCGG
>PMMJ01000197.1:0-16864 GCA_003162255.1 Acidobacteriaceae bacterium
GCTTTCAGCTCTCAGCTGTCAGTAACAGCCTTCATCTTTAACTGATAGCTGAGAGCTGACGGCTGAAAGCTTAAATTACCCGCAGTTCGTTCTTTAGCTTATCGACCAGCTTCTTCGCCACTTCTGCCGACGAGCCTCCCAGAAACTGCGTCTTCTTCGATTTCTGCGGAACGTATAGCTTTTCGATCTTCTGCAAATTCCCGGCCATGGCCGGCTGAACTTCCGCTATCGTCACCTTGCGCAGCGGTTTCATCTTGGCTTGCTTGATCCCGATCAGCGTCGCATAGCGCAGCTTGTTGATGCCCGATTGGATCGTCAGCACGGCCGGCAGAGGCATGTCGACGAACTGGAAGAATCCGGCTTCCAGTTCGCGTTTTACTCGAATGCCAACCGCGGTCTTTTCAATCTGCATGATGATGGTCGCGTGCGGCAATCCCAGAATCTCGGCCAGAATCACGCCTGTTTGCGCGTATCCGTAATCATCGGATTGCAGGCCGGTAAAGATCAGATCGAACTTGTCGTCCTTGATGGCCGCCGCGATGGCTCGCGCCGTGTTGTAGGCATCGAGGCCGACAAAAGCGTTGTCCTCGAGATGGATCGCCCGGTCCGCGCCTTTCGCCAGCGCCTCGCGAAGCACCTGCGACGCCCGTGCCGGGCCCGCGGTCAGGACCACCACCTCACCCGTATGCTTCTCTTTTTGCCGCAGCGCCTCTTCGAGCGCGAATGCGTCCGGCTCATTCACCTCGTAGGAAACATCTTCGCGAATCCACGTCCCCGCTTCATTCAGCTTCAGCGGAGCGTCTTTCTGCGGCACCTGTTTCATGCAAACCAAGATCTTCACGGCTCGGCTCCCTTGCTCGTCGTTCGTCGTTCGCTGTTCGCTATTCGCAATCCCTACCGGCTGTCGTCCCGAGCGCCGCAGGGCATTCGCGTCTTCCGAAAGGCAAATGGCGAACGACGAACAGCGAACGACGCCTAATCCAGAAATGCGACGCTCTGCACGCTTGTGATCTCGAAGCGCTTGCGGCAGCGCAGGTTCTTGCAGGCCACCTTGTCGTCNNGCGCACCAGCCACTGGATCTCGTACTCCGCCGACTGATGGCAATGTGGACAACTTAAATTCGCCGGCTTTTTGTCGGACTTTTCTTCGAAAAACTCGCGCTCATCCATAAAATATCAGGCCCTCGCTTTTAGGCTAACGCGGCGCGGCCCTTCGCATCTTTGCGAAAGGATGGAACTCCACGCCAACCTCAGATTATTGCACCTTTGTGCATCGGGATGTGCGAAGATGCGGCCATGGCGCGCAAGCGTAAGAAAAAAGTCTTCTCTGCCGCCCAGGTGGTGCGCGAAATGGCCCGCGAACGCGTTGGCAGTCCTAAGCCGTCGCGCCTGGTGCCCGCCAAGAAGACGAAGCCAGAGAGGCACAAGCCCACGCTGGGCAGTTTGCTGGAAGATCAATAAGACGCTACGGGCAGGTCCCGTTCGGCAGGGTCACGCTCACCAACGCCGTGCCCTGGACGATGCTGCCGGAGTTGTTCTGCGGGTTACTGTACGCCGTGGCCGTGATAGTAATGTTGGTGCCGCAGCCGGTTCCCGACACGGCAACGCCCGTCTTCGCGTCAATCGAGACAATTTGCGGCGCCGTCGATGCCCACACCACCGAATTTGTAATGTCCTCGGTTTCGGGTGGATGGATGTAGGTTCCAAGAGCTTGAAAGTCCACTTCCACGCCCGCACCCGTAATGTTCGCTCCAGGAGGATTGACCGTGATCAATACCAGCTTCCGATCGAACCCGCAGCTCGGAAGAGCCACCGACGCCGCTACCATGACCAGCGCGCCCAGCGCCAGCCCGATATAGCTTCGCTTCATATCCGCCACACTCCTGAGACAAGTCTCGGTCTGCCGTCCGTTATATCAGGGAAAGATGAAATCTAGCGGAAGAATCCCCAAAAAGCAAGAAACGGAGTGATCGGGTCATCTAAGAAAGCGGAGCTAAGATGACCCAATGGCCCGATCACCCGATCCGTTCTAATCCACGTGCTCGCCCACCTCGAACCCTTCTTCGGAGGCAGGGAGCACATCCGTTTCGCCGGCCACCCACACATAAAGCGTGGGCAGCAGGAAGACGCTCATGATGAGGGCGGCGATGAGGCCTCCGACGATCACGATCGCGAACGGGCGCTGAGAATCGGAACCGATGGCGTGTGAGAGAGCGGCTGGCAGCAATCCCAGAGTCGCCACCAGCATCGTCATCACGATGGGCCGCAGTCTGAGAACAGCGCCCTCGACGGCGGCGTCCTCGATGGAATAACGCCGGGCTCGAAGCTGATTGATGTACTCCAGCATGATGACTCCGGTTTGCACCGACACGCCGAACAGCGCCAGAAAACCCACGCCAGAGGAAACACTGAAATTGGTGCCGGTGAACCAAAGAGCCAGCAGGCCGCCAATAGGGGCGATAGCGACAGTCGCCATAATCAACGCCGCCCACTTGAAGGATTTGAACATCGTGTACAGGATGATGAAGATGAGAAGGATGGTGATGGGGAGCACAATCAGCAGGCGCGCGTTGGCTCGCTTCTGGCTCTCGTATTCGCCTTCCCAATCGAGGCTGTATCCGGTGGGCAGTTTGACTTGTTCGTTGACCTTCTTGATTGCCTCTTCTACGGTGCTGCCGAGGTCGCGGCCGCGGACACTGTACTTGATGGCAACATAGCGCCGATTGCCTTCGCGATAGACTTCCGATGCACCATCGGTCAATTTGATTTTGCAGAGCTGCGCCAGCGACACGCGTTCGCCGGAAGGCGAGAGTAGACGTATGTTCTCGATTGCTTCCTGCGTATCGCGATATTGCGGAAGGTAACGCAGCGTGAGATCGTAGCGCGCCTCGCCCTTGAGAACCTGGGTGAGCGCATTGCCGCCGACCGCGGTCTGAATCGCGTCCTGCACGTCCGCAACGTTGATCTGGTAACGAGCGGCCGCCTCGCGGTCAACGGTTACGTTGAGGTTGGGCTGGCCGAGGACACGAAAAACGCCGAGATCCTCAATGCCATTGATTTTTCGCATGATGCCAACGATTTCGTCGCTCTTCTCTTCGAGGACTTTCAAATCGTCGCCGTAGATCTTCGTGGCCAGCGCGCCTTTGACTCCGCTGACGGCCTCTTCCATGTTGTCTTCGATGGGCTGAGAAAAGCCCCAGACGACGCCGGGAATTTTGTCGAGCTCGCGATTCATGGCGGCGATCAATTCCTCCTTATTTTCGTGAAACACAGGCCGCCACTTTTCTTTCGGTTTCAGGTCCACAAAATATTCGGTGTTAAAGAAGCCGGTGTTGTCCGTGCCATCATCGGGACGGCCCACCTGGCTGGTGCATTGCGGAACTTCAGGAAAAGAGCAGAGCACGATTCTCGCCTGGTTCGCAACGCGGATGCCCTCGTCTGGGCCCGTGCTGGGCGCCAGAGTGCCGCGTACCCAGAGCGCGCCTTCGTCGAGGTGAGGCAAGAATTCTGAACCGATGATGCCGCTGAAAGCGAGATAATTTCCAAAGACCACCAACAGCACGCACACGCCGACGGTAATCACGCGCCGGCGAATCGCCCACCGGAGGGCGATCCCGTATCGTTCCGTCACAAAGGTCATGACTGGGTTACGCCATTCGTGTGCTCCCTTAGCGAACGCGAAACTTGCCAGCACGGGCGCGACCAGGATCGAGAAGAGCAACGCTCCCAGCAGCGCGAAGGCTACGGTCCAGGCCATGGGGTGGAAGAGCCTGCCTTCTACACGTTGCAGCGTAAAAATCGGCAAGAAGGCGGTAATCGTGATGACGATGGCATAGAACACCGGGCGCTGAACTTCATGCGAGGCAAAACTGATTCGTTCGGTAGAAGTCTTGATCCCATCGGTATGGCTTAAGTGGCGCACAATGTTTTCGATCAATACGATTGCGCCTTCCACAATCACACCGAAGTCCAATGCGCCGAGGGAGAGCAGGTTGGCGGGAATGTGGCTCAAGTCCAGACAAATGGCCGCAAACAAGAGGGCAAACGGAATGGTCGCGGCGACGATGACAGCTCCTCGAACATTACCC
Organism: Acidobacteriaceae bacterium; assembly: GCA_003162255.1. GTDB lineage: Bacteria > Acidobacteriota > Terriglobia > Terriglobales > Acidobacteriaceae > Acidiflorens. The sequence continues at coordinate 4,088 of PMMJ01000197.1, forward strand.
AGAAACAGAAGCAGAACGACTGATACCAGGATCATGCCTTCGGTGAGGTTGTGAAGGACGGTGTGGGTCGTGTAATGCACCAGATCGCTGCGATCGAGGAAAGGGACGATCTTAACTCCCTTAGGCAATATATGATCGTTGAGTTCTTCTACCTTCTTATGGATGGCCGCGAGCGCCTTTTCGCCGGTTGCGCCTTTCCGTAGCAGGACGATGCCTGACACTACATCGTCGTTATCGACAATCGTTCCGTCTTCGCGGTGAATGGCTCTGGCGAACTGGCCGAGCCGAATCTTTGGACCTTGCGAAACGACCGCAATGTCCTTCACCCGCAGCGGCGTGCCATTCTTGGTTACGATGACCGTGCGCTCGATGTCCTGGGCGCGATCGACTAAGCCGACCGAACGTACGTTGATCTGCTGCAAACCTTCCTGTATGAAGCTGCCGCCTGCGTTGACGTTGTTATTGGTGAGTTGCTGCTCGACCTGGGTGAGGCTCAAGCCGTAAGCGACCAGTTTGTTGGGGTCAACGCGCACCTGGTATTCGCGGGTTGGACCGCCGAAGCTGGAAACATCGACAATGTTGGGGACCGACTTAAAGCTCTTTTCGACGACCCAGTCTTCAATGGATTTCAGCTCCATCGCGTCATACCCCGGATTGGTGCTGTGCAGGGTGAAGAAGTAAATCTGGCCGACAGGACTCCAGTCCGTGCCCATTTGCGGCACTACAGCCGGCGGCAACGTGACCTGGCTCAACCGCTCCAGAACCCGCTCGCGGTTCCAGTNNGGGATGCCGTTCATGACGATTTCGAGCGGAATCGTGACCTGCTGCTCGATTTGTTCCGCCGAAATTCCCGGCCACTGCGTAATAATTTCCACGTAGTTGTCGGCCACGTCGGGATAGGCCTCGATGGGAAGGTCGCGGAAGGCGACGATCCCCCCGGCGAATAGCAGTACAGCAAAGCCCAACACCAGCAGGCGGTTGTCGAGAGCAAAATCAACGACTCGGCGAATCATTTATTGCTCCCTTTCATTGCTCCCATCTTTGCTCCGAACTATTGCTCCAACGTGTTTTGCAGCACCAAAGCATTCGAGACCACGCGGTCCCCAGGTTTGATTCCAGAAACAATTTCCTGCAGGTTGCCGGGAAGCATGTTTTCCGGCACCACTTCCAAGCGTTTGAAGTGCCCCGCGCTCGTCGGAACTGGCGTGTAGACCCACTCGCGATCATGCAAGTGCAAAATGGCGGCCGCCGGAACTGCGGCCCGCGTCTCCGATTGCTTGCCGTAGAAGGTCGCAGTCACGAACATTCCCACCCGCATCATTCCGGGGTTGGCGACTTCGAGCCGAACTTTGGCGGTGTGGAGCGTGGGATCGAGAACCGGCAGGATGTTGTCGATCCGCCCTTTGAAGACCCGGTTGGGATAAGCGGTCAGGTGAATATCCGCGTACTGGCCGGGCCGCACGGCGTCGAGATCGTTTTCGTAAACGTCGCAGATGATCCAGACATAAGAAAGGTCAGAGATAGTGAAGGGATTAGGAGAGCCCAATCCTTGCACGCCCGACGAGTTAGTAACTTGCTGATCGGTGATAACTCCGGATATAGGTGCAAAGATGTCGACGATGCCCGAAGGATGGTCCTTGTCGATGCCGAGAAGCCGCAACTGCTCGGTCGCTGCGTCGAGACCGGCCTTGGCATTCTTGGCCACGTCTTCGGCTTGTTCGAGAGCGCTTTTCGCGACGGCGCCCTTGTCGTAAAGAAGTTGCTGCCTTTCGAGTTGAATGCGAGCTAATAGCTCATCGTTCTCGGCTTTGCGATACGTCTGATAAGCGCCCGAAACATCGTTGCTCTGAACTCTCAGCAACAACTGGCCTTTCTTCACGCTGTCGCCCAGCCGGGCCTTGATTTCCACGACTCGTCCTGCGGCGAGCGAAATTACGGGCACAGCGCGCGCGATATCGGGCTGCACCACGCCGGTGACATTCAGCGCCGGCGCCGCCTTATGTTCAATCGCCGTCACCAAAGGAAACTGTTCCGGGTGGTCGACTTTGAAGTTGTTGGCGTCCAGGTCGGGCTCGACGGTTGCCGCCGGCGGAGCCTCGGCCTTCGGATCGGCTTTGTTTTCGCCGCAGCCGGCGAGTCCGATCACCACCGCCAGAAACACGATGGCCTCTATCCAGTTCATTAAGCGGGCCGCCATACGCCGGCGCACGAGTGCGGTCGTCATGGGATTACCTCTTTCCCTACCGCGAGATTCAGTTGGCTCGCGGAGATCAAGTACGAGCCAACCAAGTTCACGTAATTGAGTTCCACGGTGCGGTAATCGTTCTCCGCGCTCAGAAAGTCCAACAACGATGCCCCTCCATGCTGGTAGGCGAACGTAACCGTTTCGCGGACGCGCACCGCTTGTTGCAGATATTTCGCTTTGTAGGGCCGCAGCAGAATCACATTGCTGTTCAGCGTCGCGTAGGCGGAATCGACATCGCTGAATACTTGCGCCTGGGCGGCATCGAGCAGCCGCTGGTTCCGATCGATGTCCAATTGCGTGCGCAGCTTCTCGCCCTGGTTCCGATCGAAGATGCGCAGCGGAATGCTCACATTGAAGCCAATGTATTGGTCGATGGGAGGATTGCGGCCCACATCAAAACCGAAAGTCGGATCGGTCGAACCATTGGCGACGGCGAGTTTGTGATCGGTCTTGGCCTTATCGACGGCCTGCATCGCTGCCCTCAGATCGGGCCGCGTGTCCACAGCAATCTTGCGGAAGTCGTCGAGCGGCGCGATCTGATCGCTGAAGTCGAAGGGCCCGGTTACGTCCAATTGTTCGACGGGCGTCCGGTCGTTCAGCAGCATCAGCAACTGAATCTTCGCAGTTCGCAGGTTAACCTCGGCGGTTTGCAAATCCGATTCGTACTGGACCCGCTGCAATTCCAGCCGATCCAGATCGACTTGCGCAATATCGCCGGCGTGGAACCGCTCCCGGCTGATGTCGAGCACATGGTCGTAGTAAGCCAGGTTTTCTTTCGCCACATTCAGCACGGCCTTGGCCTGCAGGGTCTGGACGAATGCGCCGCGCAAATTGAACAGAAGATTTCTCTCCAGGTCATTCTGGCCGGATACCGCAATCTCCGTTCCTTCTTTCGCGCTTTCCAGCCGCAACTCGCGCTTGTGCTGGCGCTCATGCAGATAACTGGCGGAGGCCGTCGTCAACAGAGAGCCGAATGTACTGTGCGGCGGGCCACCGTTGAAGGGATTAATCTGATCGACATCCAGTGACAACACTGGGTTGGGGCGCAGAAAGGCCGTAATCTCCCCGGCCTTGGATTCGTCAATATTCAGCTTTCCCGCCAGCAGCGTCGGGTTGTTCTGCTCAAACCGCAGACGGAGCTGCTCCCAGGTCAAGGTCTGCTGCGCCGTGGCAGTTACGGCCGCTGCAACCGATAACCATGCGACCAGGCTGAAATGGTGAGACCTAAACATCGTGTGCTCCGTGCCGCATCAGGGAAAGCCGATCGCCCAATGCGCGTAACCAATGCGCGTAATTATGGAAAATCCTCAAGATTTTCCGGACCAAGAGATACTACTGACCTCGGACCTACAGTGAAGTTCGATGCAGAGAAGGAGGAGCGCGGCCTGCGGGCGCAGGGGCAGAGAAAGCTCTGAGCGTCCGCGGCTTGAACGGGAGAACCGTGCCGATCTGCTCGAAGCCGGGCGTCAGAGACGCGGAGGTGGGCAGAACCGGTTGCGCGGAATGAGTCAGCGCATGAAGCGTGCAAGCGCAATGGCCGGGATGGCGGAAAGCGCGTTCCGACTCTTCCATCTCGGGCCGCATGGCGTGCAGGTCGTCGCTGGCTGAGATCACGGGGAACAGCAGAATCAGTGCGCAGCCGAGAACGCAAACGAAGACAAGCGGGCGCGCCGCCGGGCGATCCGAAGCGGCCGTAGAAGTTCGTCGCCGCCACAGCAGCCAAGCGGGCAGCAACAGGGAAAGCCAGCAGAGATTAAGAAAAAGCTCCATACAAAATGCCCAGGTCTTTACGGAGGAGACACCACGACCTGGCAGAACCGCCTCAAGACGTTAAGAATAATCAGGATAGCACAAAGACAGCAAGTGACTTGCGTACCCGCCAGCCTCAGAGCCGCTACGGACCCTGCACGACCTGCAAAGGTTGCGGTGTTTGAAGCCTCTGGCGGAGGATGGCTTTTCTTGTGGGGATTTCAGCAATGGCATCGGCATGGATCACGTATCCGCCGTGGGGTAGCGTGTTGCCAAAGGGAATCTGAACGTCGGTGGCGCCAGCTTTCAGCGGGAAATGCTCGTAGCCGATTGCGGTCGCTCGTCCGTTGTCGGCGACGGCCACGATGATAACGGTTAGATCGAAGGGATCCTTGGATCCATTGGAAACCTGGACTACGCCGTCAATACGGTTGTCGCGGACCTTTGGAGGTTCAAGCCATTCGAGCAACAGAGAAGACGCGACCACGGCCTGGAGTTCCTTGTTGATGGTGTGCGCGGGATGGGCGGAGTCTTCGACTTTCAAAGTGAACGCGAAAGTCCCGGGCTTGGTGGGGCGTCCGGCCAGGAGGCCTTCCCCGGTGAGGGTGATTCCTTCGGGGAGATCGCCGCTGGCCACGCTCCAGACGTAGGGCGGAACGCCGCCGTTGGCATGAAGAAGAATATGGAAATCCACGCCGGCGTCGAGTAGCGGCAGAGCTTGGTCCGCAATGGCGAGCGGGGGAACCTGCGCGGCCAGCAGGCTGCAGAAACTAATCAGGATCGCAAGGAGTCGAATTGTTCTCGTGAAATTCATCTGGGTTCGTTTGATTTTACGCTGGGCACGGCGTAAAAGAACTGCAATATGTCCCATCGTACGTCCCACATTGTGGTTGGCCTCTTATTCGTCGGCGCACTCGTCTGCGCGCTCTTGTGCGGGATGAGCGCGAATGCTCAGGCGCCGGCTTCACCTTCGTCTTCATCCAAGCAGAAAACGAATAACGCGGAAGAGGCCGCGGTCTTCGGGCGAATCTTCAATCGCGCCCACTTTGAAAACGACGGAACAGAGGTGAGCGAGACTGAAGCCGTGGTTCACATTCAGAGCCAGGCAGGCGTGGAAGAATTCGGCCAACTGGTTTTCGGATACTCGTCGGCGACGGAGAAGCTGGAAGTCGAATATGTGCGGGTGCGCAAGCCGGATGGCCAAGTGGTGGTGACCCCGGAGTCGACGGCGCAGGATTTCGCTCCCGATGTGCTGAAGGAAGCTCCGATGTACAGCGACTACCGGCAGCGGCATATTTCCGTGGCGGCGCTGCAGCCCGGAGACACGCTGGAATACCGAACAGTGACGCGGGTTCTCACGCCACTGGCTGCGGGAAACTTTTGGTACGAATACACATTTCCCAAGGGTGTGGTGGTCAATGAAGATCGGCTGGAGATTGACGTCCCGAAGTCGCGCGAAGTGAAGCTCAAGACGCCGACGCGCAAGCCGGAGATTCAGGACACGGGCGACCGCCGCGCTTACACCTGGGTGGTGAAGGACATTCAGCCAGAACGCGACAAGAATAGGGACGATGACGCGGACGAGGCGACAGGTCCCGATGTGCAGCTAACGACTTTCACCGACTGGAAGCAGGTGGCGCAATGGTATGCCAAGCTGCAGGGCGAGCGCATGACGGTGGACGACAGCGTGCGGAAAAAGGCCGAGGAACTCACTAAGGGAACGGACACTCCAACCGAGAAGGCGCGTCGGCTGTACGATTTCGTGGCGCGGAATGTGCGTTATGTGAGCATCTCACTCGGAGTCGGGCGCTATCAGCCGCACTCGGCCTCAGATGTTCTGCAGAATGGCTACGGCGATTGCAAAGACAAACACACGCTGCTTGCCGCGATGTTGCGAGCAGAGGGAATTCAGAGCTATCCGGTGCTGATCGACAGCTCGCGCAAACTGGATGTGGATGTTCCTTCGCCGGCACAGTTCGATCACGTGATCACGGCGGCGCGGCTGGGGACGGGAACCGAGCTGACTTGGCTCGACACGACTCCTGAAGTGACTCCCTTTGGGCTGATTCTCTATCAGTTGCGAAATAAACAAGCAGTGGTGGCATCGGAGGATAGCGAAGGAGGATTGCAGCGGACGCCGGCGGATTCACCGATCAAGACGTTCATGCACTTCACCCTCGATGGCAAATTCACCGAGTTTGGAGCGCTGGATGCGACGCTCGAAGTCACGGCCCAGGGAGATCGCGATTGGCCGATGCGCGCGAGTTTTCGACGATATTCGCAGGCGCAGTGGAAAGATTTTGTGAAAGTGCTTTCGGCCAGTTGGGGGTTGCCGGGCGACGTCGACAACGTTCAGCTCGAGTCCATCGAAGATACGAGCAAGCCTTTTCATCTGAAGTATCACCTGCGCCAGGACCAGTATTTTGTCGTGCCCTCGACGAGCGTGAATTTCCGTCCAATCCCGCCGCTGGGGGTGCCTGCGATTCGAGCGTCGGAAAAGAGCACGGAGCCTCTGGACATCGGCCCGGCCGGCGAAATGGACTACCGGGTGCGCTTGCAGTTTCCTGCCAACTACACAGTACACACGCCGACTGCCGTGAAAATGTCGCGCGATTATGGAGATTATTCGTCGACGTATTCGCTGAATAAGGGAATTCTGGAAGGCGAGCGCAAACTTGTGGTGAAGGTGAACGAACTGGCGGCGGCGCGGCGCGCTGACTACGAATCTTTTCGCAACGCAACGCAAAGCGATCAAGATCAGTTGTTGTCGTGCACGATCCTGACGCCATCGGGACAAGGGGCAGTGACAACGGCTGCGAAGGTGGAAGGAACTCCTGAGGAGCTGCATAAAGCGGGAGTGAAAGCGCTGCAAAGCAAGGATTATCGCACCGCGATTGACCTTCTGAAGCGCGCCGTGGACACGGATGCGAGCCTGAAAGACGGCTGGTACGACCTTGGGTTGGCGTACGCCGGCACCAACCATCATGCGGAAGCAATCGCGGCATTCCGCAAGCAGATCGAGATCGATCCGAATCACAAGCACGCGAATGCCGACTTGGCGATGGAGCTGCAGCAAACGGGAAAGACCGACGAGGCAATTGCGGCGTATCGCAAGCAGCTGGAGAAGGCTCCATACGAAAAAACGACGCTCAAAAATCTCGGCTTGTTGCTGGCGCAGTTGGGACGCGATGCCGACGCGCGCAGGGAACTGGAAGCGGCCGCCGCGATTCCTCCCGATGATCCGGAAACGAAGATGACGCTGGCGCAGGTTTATGCACGATTGGGAGAGAAATCGCAATCGCAAGAGTTGATGAAGGGGCTGACGGGCAGTGCGGGCGTGGACTCGGGCGAAGATATTTTCGCAGCGGCACTAAAGAACGATATTGATCCGACGCAGACCGAGAGCGATGCGCAGCAGGTTCTCTACGACATTGGAGGACAATTCGACTCGGGCGAGTTGGACCGGCTGGGGCCGTCGGCGTTTTCGTCAATGCGGCTGGTGGCGCTGGCCTGGGCGCGGATCGGATGGGTAAAATTTCAACGCGGTGAGAATCTGGCAGCGATGCAATTTCTCACGTCGGCGTGGCTTCTGAGCCAGTCGGGCACGGTTGCCAACCGACTGGGGCAGGTACTCGAAAAGCAAGGGCAGCCGGAGAAGGCTCGCCATATGTATGCGGTGGCCGTGGCGGCGGGCGGAGGCGACGTGCAGGATTCACGAGCGCGTTTGGCGAAGTTGGCGGGCGATCCCACTACCACGGAGAAAGACCTCGCACAGGCGCCGGCGGAGCTGGTGCAAGCACGCACAGTGAAGCTCGGGACGATCGTAATTGGTAGCAAACCAGTTTCGGCGCGGTTCAATCTCGTGTTCGACAACTCGCCGCGTCCCGAGCGCGCCGAGTTTGTTGAGGGCGACGAAAGCCTGCGTTCGGCGAGCGAGCAATTGCGGGGGAAGGATTTTCCTGTGAGATTTCCGGATGTATCGTCGGTGAAAATCGTCCGGCGCGGGCTGTTGAGTTGCGGTGGCACAGGGTGCAGCTTTGAGCTGCTGCCCATCGAGAAGTGACGCCTATATCATGTCCCTGAGCCTAGTAGAACGATTCGCAAAGCGAATCGCTTTGCGGAGTCGAAGGATCCCTACACCAGTTGCTCGATCCGAAGCGTGAAAGGGAGTTCGCACCACGCCGCCCACGACTTTATGTGCCGATATCGCTTCGTCCCCTCGACGTATCCGTATGGACTCCGATAATCTAGTGTGTCTTGTAAGGGAGGTCCTGCCCATGCGGGAGGCGGTCGAACGATTGTGGCCTGAAATTCAGTGGATCGGCGATGCCAAACTTCGGGAGCAGGTGACGCAAGCCTGGATCACGGCGCTCGAGCGCAGTCCGCTGAATGCTGACGATCTGAATCAGATTCCTTTCACTCTGCTGGTTCCGAATTGTCCGATTACATTCATGGAGCACAAGCGCTGCGTGGTGCATATTGCGCGGGACAGTGCGAAGGCGATGACTGAGTTCATGGGTCGAGCGCTGCCCATCGACGCGGACGTGGTGATTGCGGGCGCGATCCTGGCGGATGTGGGCAAGTTGCTGGAGTATGAGATCGGCCCGGACGGTAAGAGCCGGCAAAGTGAGCGCGGAGAAGCCTTGCGGCATCCGTTTACTGGAGTCGCGCTGGCGATGGAATGTGGCGTGCCGGACACAGTGTGCCACATCATCGCTGCGCACGCGGCGGAAGGCGATCTGGTGAAGCGCACGACCGAAGCGTTCATTGTGCATCACGCCGATTTTATGGCGTTTCTGCCGTTCAAGAATCCGAAGAATGTGAAGGAAGGTCTCAGGCGTTAGGTCAGGATCATTTGACAGCGAACAGCCAATAGCGAACCGCGAGGAGTTGTCCTTGTCGACACCACAAACTATCAGCAAACAAACCATTACCGCGACCATGTCCCGCTGGGCGGCGGGGCTTCAATACGCGCAGCTCTCGCAGGACGCGGTTTACCAGGCCAAGCGCTTTCTGCTCGATTCGGTGGGCTGCGCGCTGGGTGGATATCGGCAGCATGACGTGATGATTGCGCTCGAAGTGCTGAAGGAGATTGCCGGGCGCGGGCCGGCGACCGTGATCGGCACGGGCCAGAAGATCGATGCGGTTTCCGCGTCGCTGGCGAATGCGCTGATGGTCCGCTGCATGGATTACAACGACATTTACTGGAAGCAGGATCCGTCGCATCCTTCCGATATTTTTCCGGCGGCGATGGCGTGTTGTGAGCGCTCCAAGAGCGATGGCAAGGAATTGATTGTTGGATTTGTGCTGGGCCACGAATTCGAAATGCGCTTGTGCGAGGCGGCGTTTCCGGGCATTCGCGAGCGCGGCTGGCATCATGCGACGCTGACGGCGTTCGTCTCGCCGATTGTGGCGGGACGCGCGCTGCATCTGAGTTGGGAACAGATTCAACATGCCATTGGAATTTCGGCTTCGCGGCATTGCACCATGGGCGCGGTGACGGCAGGGAAGCTGACGATGATGAAGAATACGGTCGATCCACTGGCAACGCAGAGCGGTGTTCTGGCCGCGCTGCTCGCCGAGAAGGGCTACAGCGGCCCCGAACACGTCATCGACGGCAAAGAAGGGTTGGTGCAATGTTTTGGTCCGGAGTGGAAGCAGAACCTGCTGACGGATGGACTCGGCGAGTCGTGGCGTATCACGCAGTGCGGAATGAAGTTTTTTCCGACTGAGGCGCTGACGCACGCTCCAATTTCGGCGGTGCTTGACCTGGTCAAGGGCAACGACCTGCATCCTGATCAAGTGGAGAAAATTCAGATTCGGTCGCTGGCGCGCGCGGCTGACATTCTTTCCGACCCGAGCAAGTACGATCCGCATACGAAGGAAACAGCCGACCATTCGCTGCCCTATGTGATTGCCGCAGCGCTGGTGGACCGACAAGTAACGCCGGCGCAATTCGAGATGAAGAAGATCATGGACCCGACGATTCGCGCGCAACTNNCCGCGAAATCCGCTGAGCGATGCGGAGATCGAAGAAAAATTTTGCGCGTTGGCGGAGGGTGTGCTTTCAGCAAGGGCGCAGGACAAGCTGATTGGCGCGATTTGGAATCTGGAGAAGTTCGGGCCGGTCGCGAAACTGATGGCGCTGATGAAGTCGGATGTGAAGAAGAAAACGGTTCGCGGCAAAGCAAAGACTGCGAAGGCGAAGAGTAGGTAGCGGCGTTGAGCAATAAAGAAATGGCCGATCTGCAAAAAACAGTCGCGTCGCGCCTGGCAGGGCGTTATACAAAGCTGGCGGGCATGGTTCGCGAATTAGCGGCGCCGTTGAAAGACGAGCAGTTTTGGGCCAAGCCCTTCCCCTTCGGCAACAGCTTTGGCCACCTGGTGCTGCATCTCACGGGTAATTTGAATTACTACATCGGGGCGCAGATTGCTGGCACGGGCTATGTACGGGATCGTCCGCTGGAGTTTTCGGAGGCGGAACGGCCATCCAAAGCAGAGGTGTTGAAGAAATTTGATCAGGCGATTGAGATGGTGATCGCCACGATCAGCAGCCAGTCGGCGGACGACTGGTCAAAGGAATACACGGCAGTGGGTGCGGACGCCCAGGATCGATTTGGAATAGTTTTGGCGTGTGCGACGCATCTCCATCATCATGTTGGGCAGATGATGTATTTGGGATTTGAGTTGAAGCGGAGAGGTTGAGGTCGGTCGTCGTGTGGCGGCGGGGTTTTGTTGTGGCGAAGCCCCGTCACCACACAAGCAGCACCAGAATGAGGTTCTAAATGGGTCAGACCATCGTTGAACAAATTGCGCAGAAACACATGACGGAAGGGCCTGCGCGTCCGCTCCGCACGGGAGATTTCCTGACGATTCGTCCGCACCGCTGCATGACACATGACAACACGTCAGCAGTGATGAGCAAGTTCAAGGGCATCGGCGCGAAGAAGGTGAAAGATCCGCAGCAGCTTACGTTCGCGCTCGATCATGACATCCAGAATCAGGAAGAAGCGAACCTCAAGAAGTACCGCGCGATTGAAGCGTTTGCGAAGGAGCAGGGTATAGATTTTTATCCTGCCGGATCGGGCATTGGGCACCAGATCATGGTGGAGCGCGGGTATGTGATTCCTGGTTCGTTCGCGGTGGCATCGGATTCGCATTCCAATATGTACGGCGCGCTGGGCGCCATTGGAACGCCGATTGTCCGTACGGATGCAGCCGCGGTTTGGGCTACGGGCGAATTCTGGTGGCAGATTCCGCGGTCGATTCAGGTCGTGCTCGAAGGCAAGTTGCCGGACGGCGTCACTGGCAAGGACGTCATCATTACGTTGTGCGGGCTTTATAACCACGATGAATGCCTGAATGCGGCGGTCGAGTTCACGGGGCCCGGAGTGGCGTCGCTCTCCATGGACGCGCGGCTTTCGATCTCGAACATGACCACAGAGTGGGGTCCGCTGGTCGGCTGGTTTCCGGTGGACGAGGTCACGATCCGGTATCTGCGCGACGTTCATGAGCGGTTGAAAGCGATTGGCGCGGAGCGGTTTTCAGAGAAAGACATCGCGGACTGCGAGAAGAACCCTCCGGCGCCGGATGCCGATGCCGTCTATGCGGCGCGGATTACGCTCGATCTCGGGCAAGTCACGCCCCACGTTTCGGGCCCGGATACGGTGCAAGCGATGCAGTCCTTGGCTGAAATTGAAAAGAAGAAGGTTCCGATCCAGAAGGCGTATCTGATTTCGTGCGTGAATTCGCGGCTGGAGGATCTGGCCGCGGCGGCCGCAGTGCTCAGGGGGCAGAAAATTGCACCGGGCGTGAAGTTCTATTTGAGCGCCGCAAGTAAGTGGGTGCAGGAAGCAGCGGAGAAGCGTGGTATCTGGCAGACGCTGATGGATGCGGGCGCGCAATCGCTGCCGTCGGGATGCGGGCCGTGCATTGGGCTGGGCGTGGGATTGCTTGCGGCGGGCGAGGTTGGGATTTCGGCGACGAATCGAAATTTCAAAGGCCGCATGGGATCACGCGATGCGAAGTGTTACCTGGCAAGCCCGGAGGTTGTGGCCTCGTCGGCAATTGCCGGTTATATTTGTGGGCCGCATGAATTTGCTAATCGCATGCCGCAACGCGCTTATAAGGAATTGACGTCGGCGTCCGGTGGGGCTGAGAAAGTTGAAATCCTGGCGGGCTTTCCGCAGCGCGTCAAGGGGCGGCTGGTGTTCATGCCGCAGGATAACGTCAACACCGACGCGATTTGTGGCAAGGACTACACCTATCGCGACGACATGACTCCGGAAATGATGGCGAAGGTGGTGATGGAGAATTACGATCCGCGGTTCGCCGCGCGCACGAAGGCGGGCGACGTCATCGTCGGCCAATTCAACTTTGGGACTGGATCAAGCCGCGAACAGGCAGTTACCTGCCTGAAATATAACGGGGTGGGGGTGCTGGTGTCCGGATCGTTTGCCCGGATTTTCTACCGCAATGCCATCAACCAGGGTGTGGCGGCGATCATGTGTCCTGAAGCGGTCGCGGCCGCCCGGCCGGGCGACCCGGTGCAAGTGGATCTGGTGAACGGCCTGATCCATCTGCCCGCCGGGGATTTCGCCTTNNTAACCGCAGAGATCGCAGAGTACGCGGAGAAGGGCACATGTTCTTCCGCTTCGGCTGCGCTCAGCGTCAGATGACAAGCTTGATTTGATTTTCTCGGCGCACTCGGCGTCTCGGTGGTAGATACTTAGAGGAGCAATCATGGCGAAATACGCAGTTGTTACCATGCCGGGAGACGGCAT
>PMMJ01000197.1:16941-17082 GCA_003162255.1 Acidobacteriaceae bacterium
ATGAGGCCGTGCGTCGGGTTCACCGGCAATCCGCTGAATTACATCCGCAAGAAAACGGATGGCGGTTTCGACGAACCCAAGATCGACACCACCGTTTTCCGGCAGGGCACGGAGGGCATGTACGCCGGGGTCGAGTGGACG
>PMMJ01000197.1:17089-17245 GCA_003162255.1 Acidobacteriaceae bacterium
ATGATGGAAGAAGTGGCGAAAGAGGTGGCGAAGAATTATCCGGGGATCTCGCTTTGGTCCACAAACATTGACGCGCAACTGATGTGGCTGAACAAAAATCCTGAAGAGTACAACGTAATCGTGGCCTCGAATCTGTTCGGCGACATTCTTTCCGAC
>PMMJ01000088.1 GCA_003162255.1 Acidobacteriaceae bacterium
GAGGAAGGTGACAGGCTCGTCTGGATTCACGAAGTTGCCGACGAGGAAGCGCGTCCAGGTGTTGCCGGAACGCGGATAAGATGTGAGAAAAATGTCGTCGTCGAAGATGGTGATTTCGCGCTCGATCAGCGTGCGGCGAAACAGCACGTCGTGAACCCGCGATAGATGCCGGAATGCTCTGCGAACCAGTAACGCCATTGGTGTTTCCCTCAGTGTTTCTAGTCTTCGTCTTCGTCTTGATGCTTCGCCTTATTCTTCAGCCGGGCTGCTTTCGGAGGTGGACCGGTTGTCTTGCAGCCATCCGAGAAATTTTTGCTTGCGCGCAAACATATTGCGAGCCTCGTTGCGTAACGCGCCTACGATCCGATAACGAGACTTCGTGAACCAGGGCACGCGGTGCGGCGTGCCTCCATATTTTTCTTTGTAAGTGCCTTCCCCGCCCCAGTCGAAAATCGAGACGCCCCGCTTTTTCCAATAGCGCATGGCGTACCAGTGGCAGGCTTCATTAGGACGCAGGCTCTGATAGGCGCGGAAACTGGCGTTGCCCCAGAACTCGGCGATCTGGTTGAAGCCGGGATAAATTCCAGTGGCGATGCACTTCCCTTCCGTATCGCGCGCACGAACCAGCAAGATATTGCCGCTCGGCTCGAGGTTGCGAACCAGGGCGCGAACGCGCTCCACGGAATAGGTGGGGACGAGAGACTGTTTGGCGAAAACGTCCTGGAGTTGCTCGTAATATTCGTCGGCGAAAGCCAGGTCGTGTGCCTCTTCAGTCTTAAGGCCGCTCTTTTCCCCCTTGCGAATGCAGCGGCGGCAGGCGCTTTCCATGCCGTTGAACAACTCTTCTTCGGAGCGGGCCAGATCGGTGCGATACGAAGCGTAGTATTCCGTTTTAAATCCCGCAGCCTCGCCGTCTTCGAATGTGAAGTTCGGATCGGAAACTTCCAGATGCAGGCACTTGAGATCGTCCCACGCGAACTTTTCGACGGCTTCGAGCGCGGCACGGCGCGGGACGCCAGGATTCAGATTGAAACCGATGTAAGGAGTCGTCCAGCCGGGAAAAGAGGAGCCTAGAACCTTCATGCCGAATTTTGAAAACGTGAGCCCGCTAAAGTATCCGAGCACATCGCCCGATTCGCGCAGTTCGGCCAGCACAGGCAGTGCATTCTGCGACTCGGCGACGAATTGCAGCCATTCTCGCGTCTGGAAGACGGTGCGGTCGGCGAAACCGTTGAGGCGCTTCCAGTCTGCGGATTTGATGTCGATGGGATAGAACTTCATGCTGCTTCCAGTCGCATCGCTAACGGCAGATTTCTACCAGCAAATTCCCTCATACGTCCAACCGCCTTCCGGACGCCGCGCCTTGTCCAGGTGGATGAGGTCAATCACGATCTGTTCGGGCCGAAGATACTTGGCAAGTTGATCTTTACTCGCCGATTTGTTGCCGAGGATCACGACTTCGGCGGTGCGCAGCACGCTTTCGAGATCGGCAGAAAGCACCGATCCAATATGCGGGATGACCTCTTCGATGTACTGGCGATTCGCGCCGGCGATGCGGCCCATGGAGACATCCTCGTCCCAGACTTTGACGTCGAGACCCTCGCCCATGAGGCGCTTGATCAACTGCACATGCGGGCTTTCGCGCAGATCGTCAGTGCCGGCTTTAAAGCTCAGGCCAAGCTGCGCAATTTTCTTTTTGCCCGTGCTCAGCACCATTTCCACGGCGCGATCGACGTGTTCGGCGTTGCTCGGCATAAGAGATTCGAGCAGCGGAAGCTTGAGATCGAGTTCTTTGGCTTTGTAGGTGATGGCTCGCAGATCTTTCGGAAGACAGGAACCGCCGAAGGCGAAGCCCGGAGAAAGATATGCCGGAGAAATATTCAGCTTAGTGTCGGAGGTGAAGATCTTAGTGACTGCCTGCGCGTCCACGCCGAGATGCTTGCACATGGTTCCCATTTCGTTGGCGAAGCCGACTTTCAGCGCGTGATAACAGTTGGAATAATACTTGACCATTTCGGCGACTGGAATCGTCGTCTCGTAAACAGTGCCCGGAGTGTTTTTGTATAGTTCGCGCAGCGGCGCGAGGTGCCGCGTGTCGCTGGCTCCGAGAATCGTGTAAGGAGGGTTGAGGAAGTCGGCGACCGCGCTGCCTTCGCGCATGAACTCAGGGTTATAGCAAACGGTGAAATCCTCCCCGCACTTCTTGCCGCTTTCTTTTTCAAGGATGGGGACCACAACCGTTTCCGTGGTTCCGGCCAGCACCGTGCTGCGTAGAACAAAAACGTGCGGCGACGTTTTCTGCCGGATGGCGGCGCCTATTTCACGGGCAACGTGCTCGATATGGCCGAGGTCGAGCTTGCCATTTTTCAGGCTGGGCGTTCCGACGCAGACGAACGAAACTTCGGAATTCAGCACGGCTGCCGTGGCGTCCGTGGTCGCGTGCAACAGGCCGGCGCGCTTCGCCTCGGCGACGAGTTCAGCCATGCGCGCTTCGATGATCGGCGTGCGGCCCGAGTCCATCGTCTCAACTTTGGCACGGTTCACATCGACGCCGATAACTTTGTGCCCCATGGAAGCAAAGCAAGCGGCCGAGACGGAGCCGACGTATCCCAATCCAAAAATGCTAACGGACAAGCCCAAGCGAATTCTCCTGGCACTCGAGTTCTGGGGGGCTGCTCGGTGGCATTATGAACTATACCAACCCTTGGCTAAGCGGAAGCAAGCCGTTCTCCATCGGGACGC
>PMMJ01000160.1 GCA_003162255.1 Acidobacteriaceae bacterium
TCGCCGTTCAGGTCGCCGACCGCCATGCCCACAGCGGTGTAGTTGTTCGGATGATTTGGATCCACGGTGGAGTAACCGACGGCGGGCTGGAATTTTCCGTCGCCATAGCCCCAGAAAATGAAGACGCCGTTGTATTGAGTGAGCGCGGCCAGATCCAGGATGCCGTCGCCGTTGAAGTCGGCCACGTAGAGGGCGTTCTGGCTCTCGGTATAGTCAGAGCTGTTTGGAGCCGCATACGTGCCGACCAAGTTGAAGGTTCCGTTACCATTGCCCAGGAAGATCATCATTTCGCTGGCATTGTTCGCGGCATAGACACCCCACACGGCAACGTCGAGGTTGCCGTCGGCATTGAAGTCGCCCACCGCCATGGAATAGGGCGTATATTGGCCGGGCGAAAAGAGGTTCTGGACCACCGGGTATTGGAAGGTACCGTCCCCGTTGCCCAGCGCGACGTCGATTTCAAGGTACCCTCCGGGGGCCTCCATGGAGACGATGTCGAGTTTGCCATCGTTGTTGAAGTCTCCCACTACGGCCGCTTCAACAGCCGAGATGGAACCGCCGACATCGTTGTTCACAATGAAAGTTGAAGGATCCGGAAAACGCACCGGATAGGTTTGTGCCTGCGCCGGGATCGCCATCCCGGCCAATATCACAGCGGCGAACATGGTGAGCGCGATCGCGGCCATGCCCGTATGCCTGACTTGCCTATGGATTAAGTTCATATGATGTCTCCTGGGAATCAGACTGCTTTCGGTCTTTCTGGGAAGGATCACGTTGTCGGTGTCCGGGCCGACTTTGCTCCCAAGGATGTGCGGCGGTCAATAGTCCGGAGGTCACGTGTGTGCGACCTGCATGTGACGCGATAAACATTTTTCTTACATGAACTTAGAAAATCTTCTTGTCTGGCGTGGAGGCAGGAAGGGCAAGCCCGAAAGTGCCAGTCCGGAGAGATTCGTCCGGGTGTTAGAATATCTGTCTCCCCCGCAAGCGTGTTGTACTATGCGCTCTACGCAAGTGTCTCCGGCCCTTGTTCGCTTTGGTGTGTTCGAGGCCGACCTTTGTGCCGGTGAACTGCACCGGAGCGGTGTCAAGGTCCGGATCCAGGACCTGCCGTTTCGCGCCCTGACTGTTCTGCTGGCCCGCCCCAACGAAGTGGTTACCCGCGAACAGCTCCGCCAGGCACTCTGGCCAGACGACGTCTTCGTGGATTTCGACCGCGGGATCAGCAGTGCCATCAAACGCCTGCGCGACGCGCTGGGCGACTCGGCCGACAAACCGATCTTTGTTGAAACGATTGAACGCCGCGGCTACCGCTGGATCGCCCCCGTATCGCAGATGGAATCCGCGATCGCGCCGGATTCCTCGTCTGCGGGAGGTGCGCCCACGGAAGCAGCCAGCAGCGAATACGACCCACGGGTCTTACCTTCGGCCCAGAACTTGACGATTCGCAAACGCCGGCTCCTCGCCACGGGAATGTTGGCTGCGCTCGCGGTGACGGCCTTGGTTTTCCTTGCCGTGCGCCAGAACGCTCGCGCATTCCGTCCCGGTTCTGTCCGTTCCCTCGCCGTGCTACCCCTGGCAAATCTATCCGGCGATCCTGCACAGGACTATCTGGCCGAAGGCATGACCGATGAGCTGACGACCGACTTGGCCCGCATTTCTTCCCTGCGCGTCGTCTCCCGAACCTCGGCGCAGCACTACCGGGACACAACCATGTCGCTGCCCGCGATCGCCAATGAACTCGACGTGGACGCGGTCGTCGAAGGATCGGTCAGAAAAGAGGGAGATGTCGTCTCCGTGAACGTGCAACTCATCGACGCGCGCAACGACCGTCATCTTTGGGCCGACGTGCTGCGCAGAAATCTGGGCGGCGCACCCTCTATTCAGGATGAACTGACCGAAGCCATCGCGCACCAGGTTGGAGTGCAGCTCACGCCGCTGGAGCAGCAATATTTTTCCGGCCGCCACCTGATCGACCCGGCGTCCTATCAGAGTTATCTGCTCGGGCGCTACTACTGGGACAAGCGCACGCCGGACGCGCTCGCCAAGGCCGAAGGCTATTTCCAGGATGCCGTCACTCGCGACCCGAAAAACGCGCTCGCCTTCGCCGGTCTCGCTGACACCTACGTGCTCGATGCGCTATTTGCAGTCAATTTGCCCCCGGATGAGGCGGCGCAGAAGGCTCGCGAGGCCGCCCTGCACGCGATCGCGCTCGACGATTCGCTCGCCGAAGCTCACTGCTCCGCCGCCTACATCCGCTTTTTCAAGGATTGGGATTTCGCGGGTGCCGAGGCGGAGTTTCGCCGCGCCCTGCAACTCAATCCCAACTTCGCCACGGCGCACCAGTGGTATGCGGAAATGCTCACCGCGCTAGGACGGCACGACGATGCCATCGCCCAAATCCGTCAGGCCGAAGCCCTCGATCCCTTCGCCCCAGTCTTGCACCCNNAGCAAATTCTCCAGGACGACCGGCAGTACCCCCAGGCTCTCGAAGAGTATCGCAAGGCGGAAACCGAATTCGATTGGTCTTGGACCTATGTCGCCGCGGCACTTGCGCACCGGCGCCTGGGAGAATACGACCAGGCGCTGAAGGAACTGCACGCGGCATCGAAATTGAATTCAAGCGAGTTGGCTCCAAGCGCAGTGGATGCTCTAAATCGTGCCTACGCGAAGTCTGGCGCGCGCGGATTTTTCGCGCAATCCATCGTCGCCTTCCGGCAGTATCCGCACCCCGCCTATGACCGCGCGCTCGACTACGCGGTCCTGGGTGAAAAAGAAAACGCCTTTGCGTCGCTCGAAGAGGCCTATCGCAATCACGATCTGGATGTGCTCTCGCTGCTCTCCTCACCCGAACTGGACCCACTCCGATCCGACCCCCGCTACCTGGACCTCAAGAAGCGCATCGGCCTGCCGTAGGAGGGTGGTTTGACGTCAGCCGCTAGCGCAAGATAACTCTCGTTGAATTGGCGCCGCCGTTTCCCGCTATAGCGCCTACGCCTTGCACTTGGATAAACTGCTCTTTCTTACCGGAAGGAGCAAACCATGTCGAAGTTAATCGTGCGGTTTCTCGCCATCCTAGGCGCTCTGTGGCTGATCGGAATGGTCATCGTGCTGGTAGCCGTGATCGGCGCGAAGGGCAAAGTTCCCTCCAAGACAATCCTCGAAGCTAATTTCGAGCAGACGTTCCTGGAAGACGTGCCCGACACGCCGTCGGCGCAGTTGCTGCTGACCGAACGGCAACAGACGCTGCGCGACGTGGTGGACGCCATCGATCGCGGAGCCAGTGACGATCGCGTCGTCGGCATAATCGCCAAAATTGGCGCGGCTCCGATGGGCATGGCGCAGACCCAGGAAATTCGCGATGCCGTCCAGAGATTTCGCGCCCACAAGAAATTTGCCGTCGCCTACTCGGAAACTTTTGGCGAGTTTGGTCCCGGCAACGGCGCTTATTACCTGGCGACGGCCTTTGATCATATCTATCTGCAGCCCTCGGGCGACGTTGGACTGACCGGCATCATCATGGAATCGCCGTTTGTGAAAGGAACTTTGTCCAAGCTGGGCGTAACCTTTCATGGCGATCACCGCTACGAATACAAGAACGCGCTCAACTTCTACACCGAGACTAAGTACACAGGTCCGCACAAAGAAGCGATGACCGCGATCATGACTTCATGGTTCAACCAGATAAAGGATGGCATCTGCCAGGCACGGCAGATCGCGCCCGAGAAGTTTCAGGCGGTGGTGGACGCTGGGCCTTATCTGGGTAAAGAGGCAGTCGCGGCAAAACTGGTGGATGCGATTGCTTACCGCGACGAGGTCTACGGCGACGTAAAGAGCAAGGCGGGCGATGGAGCGGAGTTGCTCTACCTGGATAAATATTTAAGTCGCGCCGGGCGTCCGCACGATCGCGGGAAGACGGTGGCGCTGGTGTTCGGTGTCGGCGGCGTCACCCGCGGCAAGAGCGATTACGATCCCGTGCAGGGCAGCCAGAATATGGGCTCGGATACGGTGGCGGGCGCGATTCGAGCGGCGGCGGAAGACAAGGACGTGAAGGCAATCTTATTTCGCGTGGATAGTCCGGGCGGTTCGTATGTCGCCTCCGATACGATTTGGCGCGAAGTGGTGCGGGCGCGGCAGGCGGGCAAGCCGGTGATTGTTTCGATGGGAAATCTGGCGGGGTCGGGCGGATATTTCGTGGCTATGGCGGCCGACAAAATTGTCGCCGAGCCGGGAACCATCACGGCTTCGATCGGAGTGCTCGGCGGAAAGATGCTGACCAGCGGACTGTGGGACAAAGTCGGACTCTCCTGGGATGAAGTGCATCAGGGCGAGAACGCCACCATGTTCACCGGAACGCACGATTACACACCCGCCGAATGGGCTCGATTCCAGGCGTGGCTCGATCGCGTGTATGTGGATTTCACCAGCAAAGTCGCCGATGGCCGCAAATTGCCGAAGAAAAAAGTGTTGGAGATTGCGAAGGGAAGGATCTGGTCGGGGCAGGATGCGAAGAACCTGGGCTTAGTCGATGAACTTGGCGGCTATGAGACGGCGCTGAAACTGGCGAAGAAAGCGGCAAGAATTCCGGAGAGCGACGACGTAAAAATCGTAGTCTATCCGCAGCCAAAAACTTTTTTCCAAAGCGTAATCGAGCGCCGGGGTCCGGAGAACAGCGATAAGGAAGCCGTAGGGCAAACGCTGGCAAAGATCCTGCAAGTGGTGCAGCCAGTGGCGCGGCAACTGGACGCGGTCGGGATCAAAGCGAGGGCTGCCGATCAGGACGATGTGCTGCGGATGATGGAGTTTGAGGCAGAAAAATGACTCTGTCAGCCGTCAGCTATCAGTTAATAACAAACTGATAGCTGATGGCTGATAACTGATGGCTGGTTACAGCCCCAGCTTCTTCACTTCATCGTTGTAATACTTGCGGTAGAGGATCGACCATTCCTCGGAGCCTTCAATGATGGTGCGGCGCTGGCTTTCGATTTTCTGCCGCGCGGCCTGGTCGATGCGGGCCTCCTGCATCAGGAGCTCTTCGAGAATCTTGCGGACTTCGAGTCGGATCGTGTTGCGGTCCTCGATGAACTCGACCTCATCCATCCCGGCTACGGCGTCGGTGACAGCGTGGGCGAGTTGGTTAACTTTATCGCGGCTCAATCGCACGGCAGGGGCGTCCTCATACTTTTGACTCTGCTCTTGGTTCTAAAGAACAGCCTTATATTTCTTAACCAGTTCGGTCTTCACTTTACGGAACATTTCCTGATAATTGGCGCCGCTCTTCTGCATTTCCTCGGAATATGCTTCCAGGATGACGCGCACCTCATCGTTGATGCGGTCCTCGAGCGCCAGTTCCTCGAGCAGAGCGGCGTGCACCTTCTCGTTGAGAGCAGGCATCGCCTTGGTCTCAACGAGACCGCTCGCCACCAGTTTTTTGGAAACTTCGCGGGCCAGATAGCCCACATATTCTTTGGAAAAGAGCATGATTATAGCGCTGTTTGTAAGCAGAAAGTTTAACACAAGGAGCGCTGTGGACGGGCGGCGCTGCGAGCTTCGAGCCACGAGCTTCGAGCAAACCGGTTTGTCTCGCAGCTCGTAGCTCGAGGCTCGCAGCTTGCTCGCACATTGGCGGTTGACTGGTCCAAGCCGTACAATGAGGGCACTGCATGTCTCCACATCCAGACGACCTGACGGGCATGAAAGACGATATGACGGCCTTCATTGAAGGTCTGGGCATGCGCCGTTTCTTTGGCTATGTCGAATGCGAAGAAGTTCCCAGCGTGCTCTGGGACGCGGCGCAAAATCCGGATGGCTGGAAAGATTTCGTCGAGCTCGCTAAGTCCACGGGTGTGCCCTTCCTGACCATGCATTCCTGGGCGCTTGACCGCGAAGAGTTGAATCGTTTGTCGCAGCAGCTCGCCGACAGCGATTACAGAAGCGAAGAGGATCTGGAAGAGAGCCGATGGCTGAAGTCTTACGTCGGGAAAACTGGCTTCGTGCAACTCGGATGGGCCTACCAGGGATGCGTCTTCGTCTACGAAGCTGGCACCGAATGGTACGAGCATTATCAACACCTGCGCGAGCTGGCCGATGACGGCAGCGGATTCATGATCGACGAGCCGGACCAGGACGACGAACTGTAGGGCAGGTCTCAGGTCTCAGGTGTCAGGTCTCAGGAAAACCGTGTGACCTACCCGCGCACAAGATTTCCTGATACCTAGGACCTGACACCTGAGACCTGCTTCATGCGGTGGATCTCCAATCCGTTGAACTCTCCTAAGGCGACGATCCTGGCTGCGGCGCTCGGTGACTCCAAGCTGAAAATCTCTCCTTCTGCTTTGCCTGTGCTTGCCGATCTGCTGGTGGGGCGTGGCATCGACGAGCCGGAGGCGGCTGCGCGTTTTCTTTCGCCTGCGCTTAGCGATCTTCACGACCCGCTGCGGATGAGCGGGATGAAATCCGCTCTGGATCGGCTGGAAGCGGCAGTGGAGCGCAAAGAGAAAATTCTGATCTACGGCGACTACGACGTGGACGGTACGACCGCGATCGTCATCCTCAAAATAGCCATCGAACTTTGCGGCGGGGCGGCTGATTTTCACGTGCCGCACCGCATCCGCGAAGGCTATGGCATGCGCGACGAGGTGATCGAGCGCGCCGCGGCGGATGGC
>PMMJ01000342.1 GCA_003162255.1 Acidobacteriaceae bacterium
ACGCAGCAGGCGCGCTGGGCCAAGGGTCTGATCCAGGTCTCGAAGAAAATACTTCCACGGGTGCTGAAGAGCGACGTGTCGCGGCACCAGAAAATCGAAGCCGTGTATCACCTGACGGCCAATATCAGCTATCCGTTGATGATCGTGCTCTCGGTGTTGCTCTTGCCCGCCATGATCATTCGCTTCTATCAGGGGTGGT
Organism: Acidobacteriaceae bacterium; assembly: GCA_003162255.1. GTDB lineage: Bacteria > Acidobacteriota > Terriglobia > Terriglobales > Acidobacteriaceae > Acidiflorens. Next base: position 200 of record PMMJ01000342.1, read on the forward strand.
TTCAGATGCTCTACATTGATCTGCCCCTGTTCATGGCTTCGACGTTCTCCATTTCCAGCTTCTATCTGGTTTCGCAAAAAGAACTGTTTCCGAAAAGCTGGCTGCGGTCGCTGCTCTATTTGCCGCTCTTGATGTCTCTCGGAATCGGACTGACGATCACCAATACGATTGCCGTGCTCGAAGCGCTCGTCGGCAGGCAGACCGCCTTCGTCCGCACTCCCAAGTACCGCGTCGCATCGAAGAAGGACAAGCTGTTAGGAACCAAGTACCGCAAGCGTCTGGTGTGGGTTCCGTGGATTGAACTCCTGATCGGAACGTATTTCGCGCTGGCAATCTTTTATGCCATCGACAACGAAAACTACTTCACCGTTCCCTTCCTGCTGTTGTTCGTGATCGGTTACTGGGTGACCGGGCTGATGTCGCTGCTCCAAGGCCGTTTCGCCGGACTCTCGGTGGGTTCGGAGACCCACAGCAAGCCATTCCCGGTCGGCGTGTAGCCATCGGGTCATTGAATCATTGACTCATTGAGACATTGACACATTAAGTCAGCGGATCACTTTCCCTCGTTCGGGGTTTTAATGATTCAATGATTTAATGATTCAATCACTCAATGATTCACTGGCTCGGGAAGCTTGAACTCAACGCTGATCCCGATCTCGTTCTTCACCGGTTTTCCGTCGAGCTCAAAAGGCTTGTAGCGCCAGCGCTTCACTGCATCCATGGCGGCTTCGGCAAGCACGGGCGAGCCTTCAACAACTTTGACTTCGCGCACCGTTCCATCCTCAATCACGGTTGCCGCCAGAATGACCGTGCCCTCCAGGCGCAGCAGACGTGCCTGGGCAGGATAAACGGGCTCAACCCGATGCATGAGTTGGCCGCCCGAAATCGCTCGCGACATCGGCGCAGAGAGCCCGGACAATGAAGCTTCCGCGGAGGGCACTCCATTGAGCGCGGACTGGTTCGTCGAGCCGGCGGGGATCGACGGCGGCTCGGCCGAGGTGGCCGCATCGGAGTGCAAGGTGGAAAGCGTATCGCTCTGCGGTCCAGTCTGCGAGGCAGGAGCCCCATGCGGAACGGCAACGTTCGCCGCAACGCCGGCGAGCAAGGGTGATCGATCCACCGGAGTTCGATTCGCCGGAGTTTTCTTGCCCGCCAGGACGTCCACTTTGGATGCGAGCTTCACAGGAGTTCCGGCCGATGTCTTTCCGCTGGATGCCAACAGCGCTTGGCCGCCAGGGTTCGCTTTCCAAACCGGATCGTTATCGGGAGGATGTTTGCCGGGAGGATGCGAGGTTGCGGCCCCGACGGACGCAGGCATTGCCGCACGAGCCTTGCCATCCGTCTCATCCGGACCGCGCCACCCCAACCAGATCGCCAAGGCAAGAAGCGCGACCGCCCCCAGCCCGGCGACGCCCAATACGAACGGCCGGAATCGCGGTTCGAGGAAAGCCACTGCCAAGTCCCCAACCCGATCCGACGCCGGGAGCAGACCCGAGGTTTGCGGTTTCTCCAGCGCAGACGCAGGCTTCGGAGCGGCGGACGATGCGCCGTGCGGTTGCGACGAGCGCGCCCGCTCCGCGAGTGACGCCAGTTGCCGAAGCACAGCAAGATGCGGTTCAGTGAAGGCTGCGGGCTGGGTAGAAAACACTTCGAGAATTCCGTTGATCCCACGCCAGCCCTGAATCGGCAACACCGCAATCGAGCGCAAACCAAGGCTGTGGCAGACTTCCACATCGACCCGCGGATCCAGCTCGGTATCCGCGCAATGCTGAACCTTACCGGTGCGCAAACACTCGCCTGAGATTCCAGTGTCCGCGCTCAACCGCGCACCGAGAGCGGGAGCCGAGTCGCCGCTCCGCGCCCGGCACACCATCGCTCCGTCCTTCCACATGGCAAGCGCGGCTCCGGAAGCGCCCGTCAATTGCCGGGCAGCATCAGTGATGATCTCGAGCATCGCCTCCAGGCGGTGATCCCCGGCTGCGATCAATTCCTTCAGCGACGACAGGGCTGTGCTCTCGTCAAGGCTTCCAGAGAGATCGCCGGAAAGGCTGGAGGCGGTCCCCGGCGAAAAATCGCGATCAACAGCGGTAAGTGTTTTCTCGGAGCGCGACGGATTGGATTGAGGCACTACCACGAATCTCTCTCGGTCGGTAAGTGGCCGGGCAAAACCGGCAAAACGCAAGCGGCGCGGGTGATTTGGCCGAAGTATGGGCCAACGCTACGCACCTGTCAAGACTGACAAGTGCGTTGTGACATCGGGTGATCTGACGATCGAGCCATCGGGTGATCGGAAGCTCCAGCAGAGAAAGATGATGCGATGACCCGATCGTCAGATCGCCCGATGTTTTGCCGCACCAAACTAACCAACAATCGAGCCGCCGTGCAGTGCTAACCTGATTGCGCTCTGGTTTCTCGCATGTACCTCCGCACGAGGCATTGCAGGGAGCCAATCTAAAAAAGCTCTTAAGAACAGTCGAAGCGCTGGCGGATTTGGGTCCCGAACTAACGGCGGACCGCGACTTCCGCCAAACCGCTCGCACCATGCTGACCACCGTAATGGAAGCGGCTGGCGCGCGTGAGGCTGTTTTATTTTCATTCAGCGAACGGCCTTCGTTGCTGACCTCGGTCGATGCCCAGGGATTCGCGCTGCTGCCCGAACCGTCGCTGATTCCCCTGCTTCCCCGGCACGTACACACCCTGACCGCAGCCGCCGGCCCGATACTGCTCAATAGTTCCACGTACGATGTTTTTCTAAGTTCGAACGGCAATGTCGCGCCGGAACTCTTCAAGTGTATTTGCCCGTTGAAAGTCCGGGGAAAGCTCGCCGGAGTGATCGCCCTCGGACGACGCCCCGGCGAAGCGGTGTACGAAGAAGACGCGCTCGACGCTTTCGAAATGCTGAGTCACTATGTCGCGCTGGCCATTCAGAATCACACGCTCGGCCAGACGCTGGCGCAACGGGTCTCCGAAAACCTGCGGCTGCTGGCCTCGCTGCACGGCTTTTACGATAACGCGCTCGAAGCTTTCGCCACCGCCATCGACGTCAAACACGTCAACATTCACGGACACTCGCTGCGCGTGGGCCGATACTCCCAGGCAATCGGCGAAGCGCTCGGCATGGAGCCGAACGATGTGGCGTCGCTGCGGTCGGCAGGCTATCTGCATGACATCGGCAAAGTTGCCGTCGATAAGCGCCTGTTCGAAAAACCTTCGAAGCTCGATGCGGAAGAATCCCGCGCGATGAGAGACCACACGGTTATTGGGCATCAGATCGTCAGCCACGTGCAGTTCCCCTGGCCACAGATTCCGGAAATCGTGCGCTGGCATCATGAACGCGGAGACGGGTCGGGATACCCGGACGGGTTACATGGCGACGAAATGCCGCAAGCAGTACGCATCGTGGCTCTGGCCGATAGCTTCGACGCGATGACCAGCGACCGTCCTTACCGCGAGCGTCTGTCAGTCGGAGCCGCGCTGCAGGAATTGATCCGCATGAGTCCGCAAAAATACGATCCCCAAGCGCTGCAGGCTTTGCTGATCCAGGTGCGGCGGGACGCGGTCGGAACCAACCGCATCCCGATCCTCGAGCCCGAATTGATGAACCTTTCGGCCACCGACGTGGACCAGTTGGCGTCAACCCTGCAACACCGGATCAGCCAGGACAAGCTTTTCCTTACCTAGGGCCGTGACCGCGAGATTGTTACAACGGTTTGATTTGAGATTGCCGGTGGAACGCATCCCGTCCCCGCCCGGCTGGACGGGCGAGGACGGGATGCGCTGAAGTGCGACCCTCAGCGGCTAAAAGCCGCTTGTGTAGCGGATTCTAGCGGCATGGCTGAAGCCAGGCCCTTTTAAAGCTCTCCGTCAGACGACTTAATCAGAGGTTCCCTGGATTCTTCTCACCTGGAATCGGCGCTTCAGGTGGCTTGCGGTTGACAACGCAATTCGGAAAACCTGATAATTGACACGATTTAATAAATCGTTTCATTATATTCTGGCCGGTTTCACAAGGCTCTGCCAATCGGTCGCTTGCCCTGCCCTGATAACAAGCCTGGTGGAGAGCGCTTTCGATCCGGCCCGAGGATGAGGAGATCACATGCCAGCGACTAAGCTAACGGTTCCCTTTTACGGTCACGTCCGCCAGTATCACAACATCAAGGCAGAGATCGACGCCAACATCAAGGAAGTGCTGGAGAGCGGCCAGTATGTTCTGGGTCCGATGCTGAAGAAGTTCGAGGCGGAGTTGGCCGAGTTCCACGGGACCAGGTACGCCATCGGCGTGGGCAACGGAACCGATGCGCTGTGGCTAACGTTCAAGGCGCTCGGAATCGGTCCCGGCGACGAGTGCATCACCACCACCAACACCTTCTTCGCGACCGCGGAAGCCATCTGGTTCACCGGAGCGACCGTCGTGTTTGTCGATTCCGATCCCCGCACGAACTGTATCGATCCGAGCAAGATCGAGGCCGCGATCACGCCCCGCACCAAACTGCTGGTGCCAGTCCACCTCTATGGCCAGTGCGCCGACATGAAGGCCATTCGCAAGATCGCCGACAAGCACAATCTCAAGGTCGTCGAGGATAACGCGCAGGCCATCGGCGCTCGCGGCAATGGCTTCAAGATCGGAGAACTCAGCGACGCCGCCACCGTAAGCTTCATCATTCAGAAGAACCTGGGAACGTTCGGCGACGGTGGCGCTATTGTTACCAACAATCCTGAGATCGACCGCATCGCGCGCAAACTCCGCAACCACGGCTCGGACAAACGCTCCTGCCACAGCATCGGTTACAACAGCCGGCTCGACGATCTGCATGCGGGCATCCTCAGCGCGAAACTCAAGCACATCGCGGAATGGAGTGAGTTGCGGAGAAAGTGGGCAGCGCTCTACAGCCAGGGTCTCGCGACCGCCAAGAACATCACGCTGCCGTATGAAACTCCGGGCTACTATCACGTTTACCACCTGTACGTGATCGAGACTAGGCAGGCGAAGCATCGCGATCCTCTGCTCCAGTTCCTGAACGACGCGGGAATCGACGCCAAGTGCCACTATCCGATTGCCATTCATCAGCAGGAAGGATATCCGTGGGGTCATGGGGCGCGCATTTCCGGTGCGATTCCGAATTCGGAGCGCAATGCCGCTTGCTGCATTTCCCTGCCGATGTTCCCCGAGTTGACGGAGGAGCAAGTGGATTACACTGTCGACAAGGTATTGGAGTGGGACAGGAGCGCGCGATGAGCACTAAATACCGTGTCGTGGTAGTGGGCATGGGCAAGCGCGGAATGCACCATGCCCAAGCCTTTCAGGCGAACGGCCGCTTCGAGGTGGTTGGCGTGTGCGACATCGACCCAGCCCGTCTGGACGCGGCCGCGGCCAAGTTCGGCGCGGCCAAGGGCACGGACGCGCTCCAGGTCGCTTCCGCTGCCAAGCCCGATGTCTTCTGCTTCTGCACTCTCCCGAACCTGCGCAGCGAGATGATTCGCGCCGGCATCAAGAGCGGCGCGCGCCTGATTGCTTTTGAAAAGCCGGTGGCCTTGACCACGCGCGAGGGATTCCTGGTCAGGAAGCTGCTGGCGGACAGCGGCGTCAAAGCCGTAGTCAGTCATCAGCATCGCTACGGCGAGCATTATCGCAAGGTAAAGGAGATCGTTGCCAGTGGCGCACTAGGACGCATCCACACCGTCTATGGCACGGCCTCGGGCTGGATGATGCACATGATCTCGCATCTGATCGATTACATGCGCTGGTACAACGAAGGAACGTCCAAGGGCGAATCGCCGGCAGCGCAGTGGGTGATGGCGCAGGGGGCAGGACGCGGAAAGCTGACCGACTTGCTTCCGTCACCCGACTACATCGCCGGCTTCATCCAGTTCGCCAACGGAGTGCGCGGAATTGTCGAGTGTGGCGCTGGCGCTCCGGACGTTCCCGAGGTCGATTACTGGTTTCGGAAGTGCCGCATCGGCGCGCAGGGAACCGAGGGATTCGCCGAGGTTCTGACTGGCGGCGGCTGGCGCGCGGTGACCAAGGCGGGCGCTTCCTCGGGCGGCGGCTCCATGAACTACGACCTCGATATGCCCCCGTATATTCAGGACATCGCCGACTGGCTGGATGATGACCGCAAAATGCATCCGTGCAATTTCGAAAGCGCGTACGCAGGTTTCGAAATCATGATGGCGTTCTGCCGCTCGGCCGCTAACGGAGGACAGGTGTCCCTGCCGCTCACGGATGCCGCCGATGAAATCGAGCTGCTGAAAGCGCACCTGGCGGATCGCAAGGTCCTGCTTTCCACGCCGGTGAACGCCAAGGAGTACGGGCAGTAAGAGTCCCGCCGAGGACGCCTTCAGCCCCTTGCGGATGGGACAGCGCGTTACGCAATTTCAGCGCGCCCCGCTCGCACCAGCGGGCCAAATTTGTCTCGGTGTAAAATTGGGCGTTAGTCCTCTTGTACTTCGTTTTGTTCTTCGATCACGATGTAAACTTGGGGCGGTCGGCGCAGTGTATCCATATGGGCGTTGACCTCATCTAATTCGCAAGCAAGGCACCAGAGCCGGCTTGCAAGGAGAGAATTGATGGCCGTCAGTGACCAATCTGTCGCCACCGGTGCCAAGCTCGATCAGTTGTGTATCAACACGATTCGCACTCTTTCGATAGACGCGGTGCAGAAGGCGAANNATCCGCTCTGGCCGAACCGCGACCGCTTCGTGCTCTCCAATGGACACGCCTCGATGCTGCTCTATTCCCTGCTGTATCTGGCGGGCGTCCATGAAGTCGCTCCCGGAGGCGAAGTTCTTTCGACGCCTGCCGTGTCTCTCGACGACATCAAGAATTTCCGGCAACTCGGCAGCAAGACCCCGGGCCATCCCGAATACGGCCTGACCACAGGGGTCGAGACAACCACTGGCCCGCTCGGTCAGGGTGTTGCGAACAGCGTCGGCATGGCCATCGCCGAGCGCTGGCTGGCGCAGTATTTCAATCGTCCGGGATTTGAGCTCTTTAACTACAACATCTGGGCAATTTGCGGCGACGGCGACATGATGGAGGGAATTTCCTCGGAAGCCGCTTCCATCGCCGGGCATCTCGAGCTTTCGAACCTGTGCTGGATTTACGACAACAACCACATCACCATCGAAGGCAATACCGATCTCGCCTACGACGAAAATGTGCCCGCCCGGTTCGCCGCCTATGGTTGGGATGTCCAGCACGTCCACGATGCTAACGATCTGGTTGCGCTGGCCGACGCCTACACTCACGCGCTCAGCGTGAAGGATCGTCCGAAGCTGATTGTCGTCGACAGCCACATCGGTTACGGCTCACCCCATCGGCAGGACACAAAAGAAGCGCACGGCGAGCCCCTCGGCGAAGAAGAAGTCAAACTGACGAAACGTGCCTACGGCTGGCCGGAAGACGCCAAGTTCCTTGTGCCCGACGGAGTGCGCGAAAATTTTCGCGACGTCATGGGGAAGCGCGGGCGGCAATTGAGCGGCCAATGGAATTCGCTGTTCGCCGGCTACAGCAAGCAATATCCGGATCTGGCGGTTCAATTCGAACGCATGCAGCGGCGGCAGCCTCCCGACGGATGGGATAAGGACTTGCCCGCATTTCCGGCCGATGCCAAAGGACTTGCGACGCGCGATTCGTCCTCAAAGGTTCTTAACGCAATCGCCAAGAACCATCCCTGGCTCATGGGCGGCTCCGCTGATTTGTATCCGTCGACGAAAACGCGGCTCACCTTCGACGGCGCGGGTGATTTCGAGGCCAATCATTACAACGCGCGCAACTTCCATTTCGGCATTCGCGAGCACGCCATGGGCGCAATCGTGAACGGCATGACGCTGTCGGAACTCCGAGCCTACGGCTCGACTTTCCTCATCTTCAGCGACTATATGAAGATGCCGATCCGCCTCTCGGCCATCATGGAGATTCCGTCGATCTGGATCTTCACTCACGATTCCATCGGCGTCGGCGAAGACGGACCGACCCATCAGCCGATCGAGCAACTGATAACGCTGCGCGCGGTTCCCGGCCTGATCACGCTGCGTCCGGCAGACGCTAACGAAGTCGTCGAGGCCTGGAAAGTCATCATGAGCCTGAGGAAGGAACCAGCGGCGCTCATCCTGACGCGGCAAGCCGTGCCGACCTTCGATCGCACGAAATACGCATCGGCGGCGGGCCTCGCTCGCGGCGCCTACATTATGGCCGACGCGGAAGGTGGAAAGCCGCAGGTCATCCTGATGGCCACCGGCAGCGAGGTGTACCTCTGCATCGAGGCCTACGAGAAACTGAAAGCGGAAGGCATACGGGCGCGGGTCGTCAGCATGCCGTCGTGGGATTTGTTCGAGCATCAGGACCGGAGTTATCGCGACGAAGTGCTGCCGCCAGACGTTATCGCGCGAGTAGCGGTTGAGATGGGTTCGACCTTTGGCTGGGCGCAATATGCGGGACCGAAAGGACGCATCATCGGCATGCGCAGCTTTGGAGCGTCTGCCCCGCTCAAGGATTTGCAAAAGAAATTCGGCTTCACGACCGACGCCATCGTGGAGGAAGCGCGCGAGTTGCTCGGCAAGTGACGCGCTGCGCGGGAGTTGATAATCCAGCCCCCGAGGGGCGACCGAGCTTAGCCTAGCGCTTCAGCGCTGGGAAACGTGGGGAAAATGATTAAAGTCCCGGAGGGGCGACCGAGTTCTCGCACTTGGTATCCATGTTCGAATCGTGATGTAACGGATTGCTAACAGGGTATTGATTCAATGGCTCAATGATTCAATGCCCCGAGTTTAGGAGATGGTTATGAATCCAGTGGACACGCTCGAGACCGCGAAAGCCGCGAATCCTCTCATCCAGCTTCAGACTTTCGGCCAGTCCATCTGGCTCGACTACATCCGCCGCGACCTGATGGCGAGCGGCGAACTGCAGCGATTGATCACGAATGACGGCCTGCGCGGGATGACTTCGAATCCATCGATTTTCGAGAAGGCCATTGCGGGCGGCCAGTATCAGGATTTCCTGGACTCGCTCGCCGGCCGCAGCGGCCTCGACGCCAAGGGCCGCTACGAACTGCTGGCCATCCGCGACATTCAGGACGCCGCCGATCTGCTCGCGTCTGTCTACCAGAGCACGAAGAAGCGCGACGGCTACGTCAGCCTCGAAGTTTCCCCCTACCTGGCGCACGACACCAACGGCACCATCGACGAGGCGCGGCGACTCTGGAAGAGCGTGGCTCGCGCAAACTTGATGATCAAAGTGCCGGGCACCGCCGAGGGCATTCCGGCGATCCGGCAACTGCTCAGCGAGGGCATCAACGTCAATGTGACGCTGCTGTTCGCGCAGGCTGTGTATGAGGAAGTAGCCGCGGCGTTCATTGATGGAGTTGAGAAATTCGCTGCGTCCGGCGGCGTGAGCCAACTCGCGAGCGTGGCCAGCTTCTTCATCAGCCGCATCGATTCGCTCGTCGACTCGCTGGTCGGCGAACAACTGAAGAAGGAGACCGACGCGGCCCGCAAGGCGAAACTGCAGGGGATTCTCGGCAAAGTCGCGATCGCCAACGGCAAACTGACCTACGAAGCCTACGAGCGCATCTTCTCGGCTCCGCGCTGGAAAGCCCTGGCCGCCAAAGGCGCGCAGACGCAGCGCGTGCTGTGGGCAAGCACCAGCACCAAGAATCCGAATTACCGCGACGTGCTCTACATCGAGGAATTGATCGGGCCGGACACCGTCAATACCGTTCCTCCGGCGACGCTTGATGCCTTCCGCGACCACGGCAAGCCCCGCCAGAGTCTGACTGAAGACCTGGACGGCGCGCGGAAAACCATGGCCGATCTCGCCGGGGTTGGCATCGTCATGAAAGATGTGACCGATAAGCTCACTGCCGACGGCGTGAAGCTGTTTGCCGACGCCTTCGACACCCTGCTGGCCGTGGTCGAGAAGAGCACGAAGCGATCGAGCACGCCGCAGGTTAATGCGCAGAGCGCATCGCTTCCGTCCGAGCTTGATGCAACAGTAAAAAAAAACCTTAACGACTGGCGGGCATCTGGAAAGGTAAGACGTCTCTGGCAGCACGACGCCTCCCTCTGGACCAACGACGACGAGGCCAACTGGCTGGGATGGCTCGGCATCGCGGACGACCAACTCGGCAGCGTCGGCCAACTGAACGCGTTTGCGGACGAAATTAAACGCGCCGGCTTCTCCGACATTCTGCTCCTCGGCATGGGCGGGTCGAGCCTTTGTCCGGAAGTGCTCTCGCTGACCTACCCGCAAACGCCGGGATTCCCGCGCCTGCACATACTCGACTCGACCGATCCCGCGCAAATCCGGAGCGTCGAAAAGAAGGTTAACCTCGCCAAGACGCTGTTCATCGTTTCCAGCAAATCCGGCAGCACCCTTGAACCCAACATCTACAAGCAGTATTTCTTCGAGCGCGTAAAGCAGACGGTTGGCGCCGACAAGGCGGGCAGCCACTTCATCGCGATCACCGACCCGGGCTCGAAGATGCAGCAGGTGGCCGAGCGCGACCACTTCCGCCACATTTTCTATGGCCTGCCTTCGATCGGCGGACGCTACTCCGCACTCTCGAACTTTGGCATTGTTCCCGCCGCTGCCATGGGCCTCGACACCGGCAAGTTCCTCGAGCGCGCGAAAGAGATGGTCGAAGCCTGCAAAGCATTCGTCCCCGTGGAACAGAATCCGGGAGTGATGCTCGGTCTGACCATCGGAAGCGCCGCGAAACTTGGCCACGACAAAATCACGCTCATCACCTCGCCGGGAATCTCCGATGTAGGCGCGTGGCTCGAGCAGTTGATCGCGGAATCCACTGGCAAACTCGGCAAGGGCATCATCCCGGTCGATCGCGAAGCACTGGGCGCGCCGGAGGTTTATGGAAATGACCGCATCTTCGCCTACCTGCGGCTGGAAACCGCGCCCGATGCAGCGCAGGATGCCAAGGTCTCCGCGCTCGAAAAAGCCGGGCACCCGGTCGTACACATCGCCGTCGCCGACACCTACAGCTTGGGGCAGGAATTCTTCCGCTGGGAAATTGCGACTGCGGTTGCTGGCTCGATCCTCGGCATCAACGCCTTCAATCAGCCCGACGTCGAGGCGAGCAAAATCGTAACCAAACAACTGACGTCCGAGTACGAAAGCAAGGGCTCGCTTCCTTCCGAAAAACCGATACTCGAAGAAGCGGGCTTCAAGCTCTTCACCGACGACAAGAACGCCGCCGATCTCGGCCGCGCCGCCGGTTCCGATCACTCCCTGAAGAACTATCTGCGCGCGCACCTGGCGCGTTTAGGCGCCGGCGACTATTTTGCTCTGCTGGCTTACGTCGAGATGGATGCTGGGCACGAATCCCTGCTGCAAGACCTGCGCATGGCCGTGCGCGATCGCAAACATGTGGCGACCTGCCTCGGCTTCGGGCCACGGTTTTTGCACTCCACGGGACAAGCTTATAAAGGTGGACCCAACACCGGCGTATTCCTGCAGATTACGTGCGACGATGCCAACGACTTGGCCGTCCCCGGACAGAAGTACACTTTCGGAATAGTAAAAGCGGCGCAGGCGCGCGGAGACTTCCAGGTTCTGATTGACCGCAAGCGCCGGGCGCTGCGCGTTCATCTCGGTAGCGATGTCAACGCAGGACTCGCGAAACTGGCGGAACTGGTAAAGCAGGTTCTGTAACTATTCTTTTTGCTTCTCGAAGCGAATTAAGCGTCGTCTGCAGTCGGGCCTCTGGCCCGCCCAGACCGGGCAAGACCTAAAGGAGCTTGCAATGCAACTCGGAATGGTAGGTTTGGGGCGCATGGGCGCCAACATGACGCGTCGCCTGATGCGCGGCGGTCACACGCTGGTGGTTTCCGATCTCAGCGCCGATGCCGTCAAGGGTCTAGCCGGCGAGGGCGCGATCGCCTCCTCTTCACTGGACGACCTGGTCGGCAAGCTGACCGCTCCGCGCGCCGCCTGGATCATGGTGCCGTCGGGCGATGCCACGGAAAAAACCGTGCAGGCTCTACTCGGCAACATGCAAGCGGGCGACACCATCATCGACGGCGGCAACTCATATTTCAAAGACGACGTTCGCCGCGCCAAAATTTGTGCCGCCAAGGGCGTGCACTACGTCGACGTCGGCACCAGTGGCGGCGTCTGGGGACTGGAGCGCGGCTACTGCATGATGATTGGCGGCCCGAAAGAAACCGTCCAGCGCCTCGACCCCATCTTCAAAACGCTGGCGCCTGGACGCGGTGACATCCCGCGCACTCCGGAACGCGAAAAAATGCCTGGCGCTTCCGCCAGCACCGCCGAAGACGGCTACATCCACTGCGGCCCCTCCGGCAGCGGACATTTCGTAAAGATGGTCCACAACGGCATCGAATATGGGATGATGCAGTCTTACGCGGAAGGCTTCGATATTTTCAAGAACGCAACCAGCAAAGAACTGCCCGAAGATATCCGCTACGATCTCAACCTGCCCGATATTGCCGAGGTCTGGCGGCGCGGCAGCGTGGTGAGTTCATGGTTGCTGGACCTGACGGCGATGGCGCTGGCCGAAAATCCCACGCTCGCCGAGTACAGCGGGTTCGTGCAGGATTCCGGTGAGGGGCGCTGGACGATCCAGGCGGCGATCGAAGAGGCGGTTCCGGCCGACGTTCTGACAGCGGCCCTGTACACGCGGTTCCGCTCGCGGCAGGATCATACCTTCGCGGAGAAGATGCTCTCCGCCATGCGACAGAAGTTCGGTGGTCACATAGAACTCAAGGCACCGGCGAAGTAAGAAGTGGCTGCGAGCTACGAGCTTCGAGCAAACAAGGTTTGGGTCGCTCGTAGCTCGTAGCTCGCAGCCCGTAGCTCACTGACGAGGAAACCATGGTTCAGACAGAGAATCTGCCAGCAGCAACCAAACCGCGAATCGGGCGCACGGCAGACCCGTGTGTCATGGTGATCTTCGGCTTTACCGGCGACCTGACTCGGCGCAAGCTGATCCCCGCTCTCTACAACCTTGCCACCGAGCAATTGCTGTCGCGCGAGTTTGCCGTGATCGGCGTGGGCCGCAGCCCCATGAGCGATGACGATGTGCGAAGAAAGATTACCGAAGACTTCAAACAGTTCGCCAGCGGCGCCATCGACGCCGATTTGTGGGAGTGGTTTGTGCGCCGCGTAAGTTACGTGAATGGAGATTTCGACGATTCCGCTACCTACGACCGGCTGAAAGTGGCGCTGGCCAAGGTTGACCAGGAACACAACGCCCACGGCAACTATTTTTTTTACCTCGCCACAGCACCCAACTTCTTCGGCGACATCGTCGAGCGACTGGCAAAAGTTGGTCTGATGGCCGAAGAGAATAACCATTGGCGCCGGGTAATCATCGAAAAGCCTTTTGGCCACGATCTCGATTCCGCCAAGGTCTTGAACCAGCAGCTGTTGAAAGTCGCTTCGGAGTGCCAGATCTACCGCATCGACCACTACCTGGGAAAAGAAACGGTGCAGAATATCCTGGCACTTCGCTTTGCGAACGGAATTTTCGAGCCCATCTGGAATCGGCG
>PMMJ01000311.1 GCA_003162255.1 Acidobacteriaceae bacterium
AGCGGATTTCCAACCTGTGAACCGACGAGGATCGGCGACTGCCCGACCGCTCCCACGCCGCCCAGGGCGGTGGTGCCGTTGCCCCAACCCAGGCCGAGTTGCACGCCGATGTCGCGAGCGAAACTGCGAGTGGCCGCCACCACGCGGGCTTCAATTTCGACTTCCTGCGTTTTGCGGTCCATCTGCTGGATGATGCGGTCAATCTGCGGCAGAACCGCGGGAATGTCGGAGACGATCAGCGAGTTGGTGCGCTCGTCGGCCACCACATCGCCACGCTGACTGAGGAATTTCTTGACCGGCAGCAGCACGTCCTTGGCATGGGCATAGCTGAGGAAGCGTGTGATGCTGACTTTGTCCACCGCGAGCGCCTCGGCATCGATTTGGGCGCGCCGGTTGTCGGCTTCCCTCTTCAACGTATCGACCGTGGCGATGCGAAGGACGTTGCCGTCCAGTTGACGGGACAAGTCGTTGTTCTTGAGCACGATGTCCAGCGCCTGATCCCAGGGCACGTCATCGAGCACGATGGTCAGGGTGCCGTGGATCATGGGATCGAGTACGACGTTCAGACCGCTAATCTCGTGAATCAGGCGGAAGAAGTCTTTCAGATCCACATCCTTGAGGTTCACGGAGATGGGTTCGCCAGTGTACTTGGCCCCTCTCTCCGCCGGCTTCTGTTCCAACTGGACCTTCTGCTCGGCGGCCAGGTTCACGGCAGGCGTGACGGTTGGCGCGTTGCCGGCAGTTTGCCCGAGGTTGGCATTGACATTGGTGGCGACCAGTTCTGCCGCCGTCTTGTCAGCGAAGCGGCCCGCCGCTTCCTCGGCCTTCGCGGCCGGTTGGGCGGTTTTGTCGTCCTTCACCGAATACTTGGGCTCGACGAAGGCAAACTCCGCGGGTTTCTGGGCGTTCTCTGCCAGGGCCGGAGCGGGCGTGACCGCTGCTGCCGGAGCCGGAGTTGCCGGAGCCAGCGCCGGTTGTGGCGCTGTACTCGCGGCCACCGGTTTGGCGGCTGGCGCCGCTTGGCGATGGGCCAGCACGGCGTCATGGATATTGAGAACGAAGCTGCCGTCCGGGCCCGCCACCAGTTCATGGGGGCGGCGGTTGGCAAGATCGTCGGCGAGGTCAATGACCACGCGCGTGTTGGGCGGAACTTGTCCGTTCATGCCGACGCGGACGTCTTTCACACCGTTACGGCCAACTGTGATGCGGCTTTGCGCCGTGGCCATCACGGTGTTGGGAAAGTCGACGACGATGCGTGCCGGAGAATCGAGCGTCGTGACTTTGGGCGCTAATGTGCCCTTCGCCCTGAACTCGACCCGCAATCCATCCTGGCTGTCGGCGACCTCGAGCTTCTGCAACGCAGCGCTCGCGGCCACCCCCTTGCCCGTCATGTCAGCCGCGACCGCGCTCGTTGTAACTACGAACGTCAGCAGCGGAACCAAGAGACCCAGCAGTTGCTTTCGCATTTCCCTATCTCCCCATGCGAGGCNNGCCGGAGTCGTAATCTTCTTCACTACTTCCCGCGTAAAGCTCTTGCCCAACCGGTCCTGCAGTGTTTCCTGGAAAACGATGGAGTCGCCCGTAATCTTCACCACGTAACCGTTGAACACCGGATCGTTTTCCCGCAGAAAATACGCTTTATTCAAACCGTTACTGACGACGGCGATGAAGCCGCTTTCAGCATGTACCACACCCCGCAAGTTGATGGTCCCGATTTCCAGACACTTCTTGCCGGTGCTGCAACCCGAACCGCCGCCCGCGCGGCTCACCACCGGACTAAGGAAAGGATCCCGGCGCCCGTTCGCGGCGTACTTGCTGTCCGGAACGACCGGCTGCTCGTTCTCGACTTCTCCGCTTCCCGTAGCGCCGTTGCCGGCTACGCTAGCGACCGCCGGCGGATTACTTTTGGGGACCTCGGCGGATGGCTTCGCGGGCGCGCTACTCATGACCGCAACTGCCGAAACCCGCTTCCTCGCTCCCGGCCGCGGCGAAGATGGCTTCACCGGCGTAAACACCCGCACGCCGCTCGACTTGGACGGAGCATGCGTGGCGCTCGTTGTGGCTGGCGTCGATTGGCGAATGCCGAGAGCCTCATTCGAGGCGGCCGTGGCATTGTTACTCACCCCGTTCATCGTGTTGCGCGTGTTTTGGATAATGCTGGGACTCTGGGCCGAGGCTAAACCCGCAGCCAGTACCGAAACCAGAATCGTCACCATCGGCTTCGTTTTCATCCTGTCCCTCCTACTTCTTCACCGGTGGTCCGGGTTTGCTGGCCGGCGCCGCCGGATCCAGGTCATGACTGAAATATGTGGTGGTCAGACAAGTGGCCACAACGCTCTCACTGGGCGCGTACTGATAGGTATGCTTCGTCTTCGCAGCGCTCGGACTGCGCGTCGAAGCCACCAGCAGGTTCGAGACGTTTACGATGCGCTCCACTTTTCCTAACCGGTCGAAGAATCCCAGCATGGAGTAAAACGGACCATCGAATTCGACTTCGAATGGCACCTCGGTGTAGAACTCTCGCGAGACATACGGACGGGCCGTATAGCGGCGGATTTCCACTCCCGACTTGCGCGCTTCTCCGCTCACCATGCGCATGAAATTGTCCACTTCTTTTTCATCGGGCACGATGCGCCGCTCGATTTCGAGCTGCTGCTTCAAACTGGCCAGCTGGCGCTCGATGTCGGCCAGTTTCGGCCGGTAGGCTTCGAGCTCCGCGTTCTCGCGCAGTTTGGCCTGCAGCTTGATTCGCGCCGCGTCATTCTGATCGCGCTGCGATTTGAAGACCGTGTAGTAGAGGCCGCCAGTCGCCACTACCGCAACCAGCAGTAGAACTCCCAGCAGCTTCACACCTGTTAATTCGCCAAGATTCATAATCGGTTCCGCCTTTACGACTTCGCCTTTTCGCAGGTCAGCGTGAATTGAAACGCCTGCATATCCTTTACGCCTTCGTCCTGATAGCTTTCCTTGATCTCGATGTTGCGGAAGAAACCGGTCTTCTGCAGGTTGGAAATCAGGTTGGCTACCGCATCGCTCGACAGCGCCGTGCCGTCAATGGCCACGCTCGCGCCCTGGTCCTGCAAGCTGTTTAACCAGACCGCCTCGGTGCCGTTGACCGTATCGCCGATCATGGCGAGCAGGGCGACCGGGCCGGTTTGGTTCGCGCGCAGCTGGTCGATCACATCGACCCGCCGCTTGTAAGAGTCGGCTTGCCTCTGCCGCTCCATGTAGCGCACCTTGATGTCGGCCAGTTCGCGATTCTTCTGTTCCGCCAGCCGGGATTGCACTTCGACCGATTTCGCTTCCCGGTCGAGCTGGTACCAGTACCCAAAATTGCCGGCGCCGGCAATCAGCAACACCGCCGTCACCTGGATAAATGGCCCGCCCAGGTTGCCCAGCTCGAAGCTCGGCATGCTGAAGGCAGGACCTTTCTTGCCTTTCGGTTTCGGAGAACCCAGCAGGTTGATTCGGATCATAGTTTTTCAAAGCTCCTCAGGGCCAAACCCACGGCCACTGCCAACTGGCCAGCGTTCTGTTCGACCAGTTGCGCCCCGGCGCCGTCCACCGGAGCCACCACTCTCTGAAACGGGTTGAACAACTCGACCGGCATAGAGAACTCCTGGCGCAGCGCTTCCACCAGGCCCGGAACCTTGGCCGAACCGCCGGCCAGATAAATCTTTTCGATGTGCTCGCCAGCGGCGCTGGCGCGGAAGAAGTCGAAGGTCTTCTGAATTTCCAGCACGATAATTTCGGTCACCTGCTGCAGGATCGGCGTCTTCGCATCGTCCTGCACCGTGCCCACCTTGTGCCCCAGCTTCAGCGATTCCGCATCATCGAAGCTGAGATCCAGTTCCTTCTGCAGCGAATCGGTGTACTGATGGCCGCCCACCGAAACGTCGCGTGGAAACAGGGGTGTCGTGCCCTTGACGATGTTGATGTTCATCACGCTCGCACCCAGGTTGAGCAGGGCAACCACCTGCGTCGGCGCGGGCTCGTAGTTGTATTCGTAGCAATTCTGCAAGGCGAGAGCATCTATATCCACAATAGCCGGAGTTTTGCCGGCCATCGAGAGTACGTTGGTGTAGTTCAGAATCTTGTCTTTCTTGACAGCCACCAGCAGGACATCCATGGTCGGGCTGGTCGCGTCGTCCGAGAGAATCTGGTAGTCAAGGTTCACATCGGCCAGGTCGAACGGAATGTGCTGCGCGGCTTCTTTCTGGATGGTCTCGGCCAGTTCCTGATCGCTCATCGAGGGCAGCGATATTTTTTTCACGATCACCGAGTGTCCGCTCACTGCCGTAGCCACCGACTTCGACTTGATCAGAGTGTCGGTGAACAGCTTGGCGATGGCTGCCGAAACCGTACCCGAATCCACGATCATGGAATCGACCACGATGTCGGGCGCGATCGGCTCCAAGCCGAGGTGCGCCACTTCGATTCCCGTGCGTGTCTTCCTGAGCTCGACGGCCTTGATGCTCGAAGAGCCCACATCCAGACCCACTATCGTTTTCGATCCCATTCCAAACATGTGCCCGCCTCTTTTTACGAAGTTCGTTTTACGGAGTTCCGGCCGCTTTCACCGCGGCCTTGATTTTCTTCTTGCCTCGCGCTTCCATTTCCATCGACTGCTCTTCCATCCACTGGTCCAGCTTCGATTTCTTGAAGCGCCAACGATTGCCCAACTTGAACGCCGGAATTTTCTGCTCGTTCACGTACTTGTACAACGTGTCCGGACTCACTCCCAGATACTGCGAAGCTTGGCGAATGTTCATTACTTCTCGCGAGTCGGCCATAACCTTTCCCAACGTGTTCAAGTGTTATTTTGGTGTCCCGAGCATATCTCAACCGGTCCCGAGGGCCTCTCCACGTGAATGTCCCGGTTTTGTTGGGTTTTATGGGGGTTTTCTGGATTTCGCAAAAAGTGGAGTTGCAGCTGATCTCTACGGATTGTATTTTTTCTTACTTCTACCACTATAGGTGGTAGCTTTTACGCAAATGTGGCACCGGTCACCCGAAATGGGGTAACTAAGGTACTAGAGACGGTACGGAAGTACTTGAACGGGCGCGCAAACCATTGAAAACACTTCGACTCGCCTCCCTCGCCCCCACGCGAAAATCGCTTGCATTTCATCCTGCGTCCCGTTTTCAATTGCTGTTTCCCGAGCCTCTCGTCGCACTTCGCCCACCGGACAGCGTGAGCCCGGTCACTTCTCGTTTGGACAAAGTTGCTGTAGCCTGTTCTGTCTTGTAATCGAAGAAGCCATTTCATTCACTGGTTGGAGCACTCATGAAACTACTGGTAATCGGTTCCGGCATGATGGGTTCAGCGGCTGCCTACGATATGGCCCGCCAGGATCACGTCGAATCCGTCACTCTCGCCGACAGCGACCTCAAGCGCGCCAAAGATGTTGCGGCCCGCGTCAACCGCATCACCTCCGGCAAGAAAGTTCGCGCCGTCGGGCTCGACGCTTCCAAAGAGAAAGAAGCCGCTCGCGTCATGAAGGGCCACGATGGCGCGCTCTCCGCAGTTCCTTACTTCCTGAACCTCGGCCTGGCCAAAGCCGCCATCGGCGCGGGATGCAATTTCGCCGATCTCGGCGGCAACAACACGGTCGTGCGGCAGGAACTGGCACTCGCCAAGCAAGCCGAGAAGCGCGGCATTGCGATCGCTCCCGATTGCGGTCTCTCTCCCGGCATGGCCTCTATCCTAGGCGGAGAACTGGTACGCCGCCTCGACGGACGCGCTGATGCGCTCAAGCTCTACGTTGGAGGACTGCCCGAAAGACCCATGCCTCCGTTTCACTATCAACTCGTGTTTTCCGTCGAAGGACTGATCAACGAATACGTGGAACCCGCCCGCATCCTGCGCAAAGGCAAGCTGATCACCATCGATCCGCTCACCGAGCCGGAGCCATTTCACATGGACGGCTTCGCGCCGCTCGTGGCTTTTCAAACTTCCGGCGGAACTTCCACTTTGCCCGAAACCTTCGAGGGAAGAGTGGGGGAGTGCTTCGAGAAAACTCTGCGCTATCCCGGCCACTACGATCTGCTCTGCGAATTGAAGGATCTGGGCCTGTTTTCGAACGAGAAAATGCGGGTCGGCAACGTGGAAGTCTCGCCGCGCGCGCTCATGTCAAAAGTGTTCGAAGGAAAATTTGCCGGCAAGGGTCCAGACGTCTGCATCATGCGCCTCGAGGCCCACGAATCCGTCAAAGCTCCCGGAGTCCGCGGTCTGCTCGGCGGAAAACTCAAAGGCCGGGTCGCCACCTTCACCATGGTCGACCACTACGATCCCAAGAGCGACATGAGCGCCATGATGCGCACCACCGCGTTTCCCGCCTCCATCGTCCTGCAGATGATGTGTTCGGGCGCGGTCAGCAAGCGTGGAGCAGTGTTGCAGGAACGAGACGTCCCCGCCGAAACTTTCCTCGAAGAGATCGCGCGCCGGGGAATCAAGATCGAGTATCGGCTGGAATAGTGACTGGAGACTAGCGAGCCGCGAGTAGCTACGCACACGAGTGTGCGGCGGAGATCCGACTTCCGCGGTCCTTCAACCTTCAGGCGTAGTTGATCGGATTCTGTTCGAGCCAGCGCTCATCGCGCACTCGGCCGATGCGTTTCCACGCGCCGGAAACGACGCTCGCGCCTAGACCGCGGTTCACCGAAGCAACACCTAAGCCAAAGCCGATTGCGCCCCCGACCATGCCAAAGGCGAGCGCCCTGGTTACAGACTTTTGCCGGTTCCGCAAATAGCCACCCAACACGCCGATACACGCTCCGGCGGCAGCGACACCGACTGCTTTCCGGGCTGAATCCCCAAGAATAGGAAGCAGGCGTTTTCCCTGAAGAAACTCTTCTCCGCCGGCCCGCGCTCCCGAGAGCCCGGAATTCAGAAGCCTTCGGCGATAGTCACAACCAGATTGAAACCACTCGCGTAACCTCATGACACCTTTCCGCTTCGTAAAACAATTTGGACGATGCTTATAATTCGCGTGCGTTGTTCCTGCTAATAAGCTACCTGCATCGCAGGATAAAAACAGTGATTCTCGTCACCAACTATCTTACCAAAGGAACATTAAGCGATTGCGAAGGTCATGCCAAAACCTCCCTCGACGGAATCGAGCACCGGGGAATCAAGATCGCGTAGCGGATGGAGTAGCGCGCGGCGGTGGCGAGCAGTTACTCCCCGGAGTCTGTCGAGGAGAACAAATCTCCTAGGCGCTTTTCTTCGGTTCCGGACGCAGCGCTTTGTGCGCAAAGACCGACCCTGCGAGCACGGTCCCGAAAAAAGTCAGCGTCAGCGGGAGGCTGTCGGGTACGTAGCCGCTCGGTTCCGGGTTGTACTGCCACAAAAACAGGTAGCAGGGTACCGACAAGGTCACCAGAACCATTGACGTCGTAAAAATCACAAGAAGGCCGGTCTTGCCTGAGTCCTCGCGACTGGTCCAATCCTGATTTGTCCCGTCTGCGTTCGATTTCGGCGAAGCGACCGTCCCGCCAATGTCGTAACTGAACAAACCGCAAAAGACGCCGAGAACAAACCAAATCGCATAGTAGGCCGCCGTGTTCGAATCCCCGAACGACACGATATCGAGGAACAGGCACACCAGCGCTCCTACGATGTCAAAAGCAACCAGGTAGAGCAGTATGCATGCGGCGATCTTTACCAGTTTTTTCGCGACCGATAGCAAAGTGATCCGTACCCCAGCCAGCGACCTTCAAGGGCCGCCACAGCCTTATCGACGCTCAACGCCCGATAATCGGGCGCGAGCTCGGTTTCCCCATGTCACGGTAACATTTTTCTTAAGAAAAATCCGCGCGGACAGCAGCCTTCCGAAATAGACTCGCCGTCATTACTCGCGATTCTCCTCCCCCACCACCGTAATCTTCGTGTCCGTCCGGAATTTCTTGTAATCGCGGTAGACCTGTTCGACATCTGCGTCGTAGCTCTTGAATAGCGCAACCCGCGCGTCGAAGTGGAGCTGAAGGTGTTTGGGCAGCCAGACTTCGTCGTTCACTTTGGTCAATTCGATGACAGCATGCGTTCCCTTGTGGATCCTTGCGAGCACAAAGCCGACGGCGATGGTGTCGATGGCCGTGATATCGAGCTTTACCCATTGCGCTTCGGATTTGTCGATCCAGACGCGGCCCTTGAACTTGCTCAGTATCTTGGCCTCGCGGCGCTTGGGTTCGTAGCCGGGACGAGGTTCGCCCTCCAGCACCCAGGTATCGCGCCCGTTGAACACTTCGGAGCCGACTAGCCGGAAGTTGAACGCGTCGGCGATCTCCAGCACAAATTTGCGATCCTCTTCGCGGCTCTTCTCTTCCTTCTCCAGCCGCTTGCGGCGATCTTCTTCGGATTCGTTCTTGCGTTTGTCGATGATCTTCTGAATCTTGTCGTCTTCTTTTTTCGCTTCGCTGGCCGACAGTGGTTTGTCATCCTTAGCGGTCAGACGCTCGACGTCCTCCCCGTAAATCTCAAGAACTTCCAAGGTGCGGGATTCGATTTTCTTCACCCCGCCCTGGCCATCGAGAGTGTGCTGCTCCACGCGCTCGATGTAGGTGTAATCGCGCTGCCGCTTGTCGTTCTCCAGATCTTTCGCTTCGGCCCGGAGCAGAAGCTCCCGAATCTGCTCTGGAGGGACGGCACCGGTGGCATCGGGCGTCAGGTCGATCGGTTTCAGATCCGCCGGCCGCGAAGCCGATTCGGCTGGTGCGGAGGTATGAGTTGAAGGGGAAGGCGAAGCCGAATCCTGGCCGAAAACGCACCCCTCCAGCAGAACCGCCGCGAAGATGAGACCGCCGCAAAAACGCATGACCGACATACGAAACAATCCCAACAGCAGTTCCTCAAAAAGGCAGCTTCCGCTGTGCTTCCCGGTGGTTAGCCTGCGGTGAACTCCAGCGGCCAGAACCAGCGCCTAAAGGCGCATCTATGACAACACTTACGGTATGCCTAAAGGCATACCCTGATACGAATCGCACTTGCACCACTGGCTGCTAGGGTTTTTTCTCCGCCCGCTCCAAACACCCGGCCCGGAACGAGCGCCCATCCAGCCGATGCAGGCGCTTGGCCTGAGCGCGAGTGATCAGCGAATAGTGAGAAATAGTCAGCAGGTACTCCGCCACAAACCACACCGGCTGTTCGGTAGTCATCCAGTGGAGAGGATCGAAGCGCCGCATGTGGACGGGCCGGGAAAAAGTCCGAAGCGTGCGCTCTCCCCGCAGATTGAAGTAGGTGTCGAAATAACTGAGCGCCAACTCGCGCAGCGAGCGATACACCGGCTCGCGATAGCGGCATCCGGTGTAGTTCGATTTGGCCACGGCGCCCCAGTGTCCGTCAGTGGGATTACGGTACACGGCAATCACGTGGTCGGTATCGTGCTCGGCCTCGAGATCGAGAATGAGCGGAGGATATCCGATGACGCGCAGTGCCGCTGCCGCAAACAGCGCCCCCTCGTAGCAATGCGACGTATTCTCGCGCAGCACGCGCCGCGGAGACCAGGCGGTGTCCGCCAGGTGGTAAGGCATGTCGTCAAGCAAGCGCTGAATGCCGTGCGGAGTCTTCAAGCTGCGCAGCTTGCGGAGTTCGGCGGGGGTCAGGCCCCAGGAATTATTGTTAGTCATCCCAAATTTCCCGTAGAGGCGCGGCTCGCCGCGTCTCCCGCCGCTCCGCGGAAAACTCCGATTCAGCCGGGTTTGGGAAGGGCACGACTTCACAGGGTGCGGAAAAACCCCGATTCGGGCGGCATTGGGAAGGGCACGAGTTTACTC
>PMMJ01000389.1 GCA_003162255.1 Acidobacteriaceae bacterium
TCCATCACCTACGCCGATGCCGGTGTCAGCATCGATCGCGGCAACAAAACCAAGCAGCGCATCAAGTATCTGGCCCACAAGACTTTCACCAAGGGAGTGCTGAGCGAGATTGGCGGATTCGGCGGGCTGTTCTCGGTCGANNGGTGAAGACCTGGTGAACCACTGCGTCAACGACATCGCGGTGCAGGGCGCGGCGCCGTTGTTCTTTATGGATTACCTAGCCACAGGCACGCTGGAGCCGGAAGTCGCGGAGAAAGTTGTGGGCGGCCTCGCCGAAGCCTGCAAGCATAACGGCTGCGCCCTGATTGGCGGCGAGACGGCCGAGATGCCGGGATTCTATCCCGAAGGCGAATACGATCTCGCTGGATTCATTGTCGGAGTGGTCGAACGGGAACGCATCATCAGCGGCAAAGACGTGCAGGTGGGGGATTGCGTGCTCGGCCTGCCCTCGAACGGCCTGCACACCAATGGATACTCGCTGGCTCGCAAACTGCTTTTTGAAATCGCGGGCTATTCTCCGGAGACCTTTGTCAGCGAGATCAAGAACAAGGTCGGCAACGAACTCATGCGCACCCATCGCAGCTACTGGTCGATCATCCGGAAGATGATCGCGGGCGAGTGCGTGGCGGCGCTGGCGCATATTACCGGCGGCGGCATCACCGAGAACCTGCCCCGAGTGCTGCCCAAGGGCACGTCGGCCGTGATCGAACTCGGCACTTGGCCGGTTCTTCCCATCTTTGAACATCTGCAGAAACTCGGTAATGTCGCGGAAGAAGAAATGCTCCGCACCTTCAATATGGGACTGGGCATGTTGATCGTGGTTCCCGCCAAGAAGTTCAAGAAAGCGCAGACGCTGCTGGAGCGCGCCGGAGAAAAATTCTACAGCGTCGGACGGATCGTCAAGGGCGATCGCAAGGTGATGTTCAGCTAGAGCAGCGTAGATTCGTGGCATAGGTTTGGATTGTCATCTTGAGCAAAGCGAACGACCTATGCATTTGCTCGTGGCGCCGGAATACAGAGGTCCTTCGCTTCGCTCAGGATGACAGTGTGGATTGTTGTCCTATGAAGAACCTCGGCATTCTGCTATCCGGACGCGGCTCCAATTTTGTGGCCATCGCCGACAGTATTGTGGCGGGCCGGATCCCCGATGCGCGCATTGCGGTCGTGATTTCTAACCGCGCCGATGCACCCGGTCTTGAAACCGCCCGCCAGCGCGGCCTCAACGCGCTCGTCATTCTGTCGAAGGGCAAGCCGCGCGAAGAACACGACCGCGAAGTTGTGGCTGCGCTTCTCGACAACCGCGTCGATCTGGTCTGCCTCGCCGGTTACATGCGGCTGCTCTCGCCCTGGTTCGTGCGGCAGTTTCCGGGGAAAATTCTCAACATCCATCCGTCGCTGCTCCCGTCCTTCCCGGGACTGGAAGCGCAGCGGCAGGCGTTTGCCTACGGCGTGAAAGTGTCGGGATGCACGGTGCACCTGGTGGATGAGGAACTCGATCATGGTGCGATCATCGTGCAGAAAACCGTGTCCGTGCTGGATTCCGACGACGAGCACACGCTGGCGGCGCGAATTCTTGAGCAGGAACACATTGCGTACACGGAAGCGATCAAGATCGTGCTGGAAGGGAATTTTGAGATCGCGGGCAGGCGGATGGTGAGAGGTCAGAAGTCAGAAGTCAGAATGCAGAAGTGAAACCTACCAATCATCATGTGAGAGCGGTCACTGCCAGTTGAGTCGCGCCAGAATTATTCTATCGGAATGAGAAACCTAAAGGACTTGCCCGTGCGCACAAAACGTTTCGCGGATCCTTAAGCTGTTCCGTTCCTTGCCCAAGACTGAAGAGGCGCGCATTCTTGGTAGGCAACTGCTTCGCTCGGGTACATCCATCGGAGCAAACTACCGTGCGGCGTGTCGCGCTCGTTCGCGAGCTGAATTTATCGCGAAGCTCGGAATTGTGCTTGAGGAGGCTGACGAAACCGTGTTCTGGTTGGAGCTAATGCGTGATGCAGAAATATTTCCCCAGCAAAAGCTGAACGACCTTGTTACCGAAGCCAACGAACTCGTGTCGATCTTCGTCACGTCGGTCCGAACGGCGAAAGAGCCATCGTCTGCAGCTTGACGGCGCGAATTTACTTCTGCATTCTGACTTCTGACTTCTTAGTTTTTCTTACATGATCAACTCGTTCGTTCTCCTCGCGATCGGGTGCTGCATCACCTCAAGCTCGTTCTTCACCAGATTCAGACCATAGACGCACTGCTCAAAGCTTTGCGAGAGCTGCGCAAACATCGGGGCCACCTTGGCGTATTCGAAGTGCTCAAACTTCGAGACAATGTAGTAGCTTTCTTTCCCGGCCTTCACCCAATCCACAAAATTCTCGACGCGCTGGCGGCGCAGGCGATAATGGTTGATGCTCTCTGGAAACATGCCGGCGTAGAACAGAGTGAAGTCGCCAATGTGCTTGCGGACCTGGCGCTCTCGGTCGAACGAGGGCGCCGGGCCGTAGATCGGGTCGGATTCGATCAGCATTTCGCCCACATCGTTCAACGGCTTTCCTGCGGCATTGCGGATTTTCAACAACTGCTCGGCATCGCAAAACTCCGCCAGTAGATGGGCGACGTAGCTCACGACCTGCGGATCGCGAATTCCAATCTCCTCGGCATAATGATGGCCGACCAGTTCACGAAACAATTGCTGCAGCGGATGCGTCTCCGGAATTTCCATGGCCCCACTTCCTTCCCAAGGCGGACCCCCGTAGTTTCCATCGGAACAGGAGCACGTGCGGATTAGATACCGTGAATCCCGATCTAAAGCAAGTGCCCATCGGAGCCACCTGGTAGTTAGAAGCACTTCCAGGGCGCGGGGTTTCCGCGTATCTACTGGCAGGCAAAGCGGACGGCTGCTAATTTCCGCATCGCGTGGATCGAAAGATTCGTTTACGGAATCTATTTACAGAAAAAGAACGGGAAAACGGAGGCGAAGTGGAGCGAATTAATATTTCAAGCGGAACGCCCTGGGAGCCGATTGTCGGTTACTCTCGTGCGGTTCGCGTGGGCGTGCATGTCCATGTTGCGGGCACAACCGCAACTGGAGACGACGACAAAATCGTTGGCTTGGGCGATGCATACGCGCAGGCGGTTCAGACTCTCAAGAACATTGAACGCGCGCTGGCGCAGGCCGGGGCTTTACTGCAAGATGTCGTCCGCACGCGCGTGTTTCTTATCAACATTGCGGACTGGGAAAAAGTGGGGAAGGCGCACGGAGAGTTTTTCCGCGACATTCGGCCCGCGAGCACCATGATGGCGATCACGGCCCTGGTTTCTCCGGAGATGCTGGTGGAAATTGAAGCGGAAGCGATCGTGCGCGACGGAAAGTAAGTGGGATGGCGGAATCCGGAACGAGAGCCGGGCTTCCGCCATCATCTGGCCTGATAACGTGAACCGCTAGCGGCCTTTCTTGCGGGCCACTTTCTTCTTCTTCGCCGCCTTCTTGGCGGGCTTCTTCGCGGCTTTCTTCGCCGGTTTACCTTTCTTCTTCGCGGCCGGTTTCTTCGCGGCTTTCTTCGCCGGCTTCTTGGCCGCTTTTTTCTTGGCAGGTGCTTTCTTGACGGGAGCCTTCTTGGCCGGCGCCTTCTTCTTCGGAGGCGCGCTGGGACCGCCACCACCACCCGATGGAGTTGCAGGCGAGGGTTCTCGCACTGGTGGCGGCGCGGCAATCTCCTCGCCCTCCTCTACGAGAACAGGTTCTTCCTCTTCCTCTTCTTCCTCTTCTTCCAATTCCTCCAGCGATTCGCCATAGGCGCCGCTGTCGCTGTACTCATCCGTCTCATCGTCCCGACCATACAGAGTCGGATCATCGAAGCCCATATCTCCTCCTGCGTATTTGAGGTCACCCGCTCGCCTGCGCGCACGGGGCCTGGGAATTAGGATAACCGCTGCGAAACTGCACTGCTTCTGCGTAACGGCGCGTGATTATAGCACGGACAGTTTCATCGGGCAGTATCGTGCATTCTTCGCCGATTTGCGAGGAAATTATGAGGAAAGTTGCGAGGAAGAAAAAAGTTCCGCAAGGCCAGGCGAATCAAAAGCGAAACGTCAAGAACGGCGCCACTATTCGTAGGCTAAGGCGTCGATGGGGTCCTTCTGTGCCGCCTGAAACGCCGGATACAGCGCCCCGGCAATCGCGCCGACGATGGCAATCAGGGTTGCGCGGACGATCCAGCCACCGTCTACTACCACCTGCAGCAGCGGGAACTTATGCGCCAAGGCGGCCCGGGCCGCCAGGCTCACTACGATGCCCAGCACGATGCCAGCGAGCGCCAGCAATGCCGTCTCCCGCAACACTACATTTACGATGTAGAACTTCGATGCCCCCATCGCCTTCAGAATGCCGATTTCGCGCGTCCGCTCCATGACTGCCGTGTACATGGCCTGGAAGATCACGATGAATCCAATGACCACCGAAATGCCGACCACGACCTTGATAAAAACGGAGAGTCCCGGAATGTTGTTGGTGGTCATCATGGCCAGGTAGGATGCCATGGAATTCACCTTATAGCGCTCCATGCCGGGGACGTGATCGATCTCATCCACCACCGTGTCCGCGTTCGCTGGGTCGTCGAGTTTGAGATAGAAGATGGTGGCCTTGTCCTTGGCGCCCATCAGATCCTGCAGCGTGCTAATAGGAACGAACTTGCGCCCGCCCTTGCCGCGCTCCACGATTCCACAGATGCGAAATTTATTGTTCAGAATGTCGATCGTGTCGCCGACTTTAGCATGTTTGGACTCGGCGAAGAGATCGTCCAACAGTACGTCGTATGGCTCTTGAAAGGGACCTCCCTGTAAGTAGTGGAAGCCCGATGACATGCTTTCGTAGCTCGGCAAATCGATCCCCGTAATCATCTCGAAGAACGATCCCGACGACGTAGTTTGTTGGATCACGGGCGCAACACTCTTCACGTGGGGCAGCTTGGCCAGCACACCCCCTACCTTGATCGGCATGGGCGCGCTCGAGAGTCCGGCGATGAACGAAGATCCCGGCGGCAGCACGATCACGTCGGCCCCAATGCCACCGGCTCGAGTACGGGTGTCCTGCATCATTCCCAAGCAGAGGCCCACGATCAGCAGTATCAGCGTGACTTCGAGCGCCACGGCGACAATGCTGATCATCGAGCGCACCGGGCGGTGCACCAGATTCCCGAGGATCATGCGATTCATCATGTCTTTTCCGCTGAACTACTTGCGTTTGGTGCCCGACGTCTTTCCTGTGCCCGAACCAGCCTGATCGAGGTGCACGACGACCGCCCCAACCGGCTGCTCCAGCAAAAACTGATCGTCGGTCAGCGTCTTATTGATTTCGAGTTTGACCATGCCCAGGGTGATGTCGTAATTCTCCCGCGGCCGTTCGATCTGTATCGTACTCGGGAACACAGTGCCCGCGTAGTCTTTGTAATCCTGGTAGTGGGCATCGGTGGCGACGTTTCCCTGCTGGTCATAGATCCTTTGCCGGTAGGGCAGGAGGTCGATTCGGCTGAAATCGATCTTGCGGGACAGATAGGCGCCCTGAGGGCCCTTGCGGATCACCAGCAAGCTGTAATTCGGCTCTTCGACCCGATGCCGCTTCGAGTCCAGGACGGTTTCATAACCGTTTTCCAGCACGGCATCGTCTCGGCCGATTTCGGGCAGCAGGAGCGCGTCGTAGATGTACTGCGGCCGCATGTTCTCCAGGCGCTTGTCGGGCTGGTAGTTGTCGGCATTGTCCGAACCCACGACAAACTTATTCTGCGGGGGAATCCACAGCTTGAAGTCCTGGCCGTCGCTGACCATATCGAAGGCGGTATTTCGCACTAGGGGCATCAGGCCCTTCATGCGCAGCATGGACGGTTTGCGCGCCAGCACGTAGCCGCGAATCTCTTTGTAGTCGGTGGCCGTGGCCAGGCCGTTTTTCAGGTCTACAGACGAAGCGTCAATATCCACGGTTGCCTGTATGGACTGAACCTTGGCGGCCTGAGTGTTGACGTAGTCGATGAGTTCCTGCTGGGTCGCGCTCTTCAGCGGCCGGTTGGAGTACTGACGGTCCAGAGTGCGTGTCCGGAACAGGCAGCCGCTAAGCGGAAAACTAGCCGCGGACAGAAGCAAGAGCAAAAAGAGGCGAAGATGAGGCCGATACATTCCTATGCCAGTACCTGGGAAGACTTTTGTCAATTTGGTATCTCACTAGTATAAGGCAGGGGAGGCCTCCGTGCTTACCGGATGCCGAGTGCGCGGCGATAGGCCGCTACGTTCCGATTGTGTTCTTCGAGGTTGCGGGCGAAGCGGTGGTGCCCATTGCCATCGCTAACAAAATAAAGAAAGTTCGTGCTGTCGGGGTGCATGGCAGCTTCCAGCGCGCTTCTCCCCGGATTGCCGATCGGCCCCGGTGGCAATCCCGGGAAACGATAAGTGTTATAGGGAGAGTTCACTGCCATGTCAGCGTGATGAAGGCTTCCCTGGTATGTGCCCGCCAGCAACTCCCCGTAAATCACGCTCGGATCGGCATCGAGCGCAATTCTTTGCGCCAACCGATTGTAGTAGACGCTGGCCACGAGCGGCCGTTCCTCTGGAGCCGCTGTCTCCTTTTCGATGATCGATGCCATGGTCACGACTTGAGGCACGTCCGAGTTCGGACGAGAGGTCAGCCCGGTCTGTTGCGCCACCTGCCGGAACTGGTGGACCATCGCCGCCGCCATTTCCTCCAGGCTCTCGGTCCGCGTGAACTGGTAGGTGTTAGGGAAGAGATAGCCTTCGAGCGACTTGGCGTCCGGCGCCAGATCCGAGATCAACTGCGTCTGGGTTTCAGCAACGTGCACAAAATCGGCTGCCGAGCCGAGCCCCGCGTCTTCCATGGCTTTCGCGATGTCGAACATCGTGTAGCCCTCAGGGATGGTGACCACGTGGAAGTAGATATCGCCGCGCGCGATCCGGTCGTAAACCTGTCGAAGCGTTGCCTCCCGCTCAAAACGATACTCACCCGCCTTCAACGATGGCTTGGGGTGGAGCTCGTGCCAGAGCCGGAAAGCCAGTTCGCTTCGGATAACCCCTGCCTTTCTTAACTCGGCGGCAATCCTCCGCGTCGAATATCCGGAATGCAGTAGCAGGGCGGTATTGGCTGGAGGCGTAACCGGGACGCAGACCAGCCAAGCCACCCAAGCGCCGGCGGCGAGGACGATAACCGAGAACAGTGTGATCAGGGTGCGCAAGGTTTTAGTGTAGAGGGATTTTCAGAATGAAACAAAGTGGCTGGAGTACAGGGCCGGAAGAATCGACTGCACGAATCGAGGCCAGATTGCATCAAGCAAGCACGGTGGGATTTCCGGTAGTGGGTTGAGCCCTACGCCGGATGATTGCCTGGGCGTTAGTGAAGACAAGGGCGTTTGAACGAAGCCGCTTTGCGGCAGACGCTTTCGCGTGCCCGAAGGAAGTGACATCGGAGATTCGGGAGTCGGTCTTGCAGAATGGTCTGTCTCGGGTTACGATGAGGCGACCGTGAGCCTGGGCTTCATGGTTGGATCGATGAACTTCGATTTGAAGATCGCACCGCAAACACTCTGCTTTTCAACAACTTCCAAACCAAAGTCGATTGAAATCCCATAGCGTCCGCCGCGAACAAAGCGGCTTCCTTCAAACGGCTGTATCGAAAGCGAACGCCTCAGGTCCAAGCTAACGGAAACTGTCGCGCTGGTTCGCTTCCGATACAGCTCTAACGTTTGTCGGGACCAAAGGGCTCCGCCTCAGATAAGCCGAAAATCGACGCATGGGGACTCAGTGCCAGTGCTTCACACGCGGCCACAGACTGGTCATCGAGTCGAACTTCTTTCCCTTGCAGATAAAGACGGGAATCTCTCGATGAAGCGCCCACTGGTTCGGCGCGGACCTTCCGACAAACTCTACTTCGTTCCAAAGGCGTTCTGGAACTTCTTTTCGGTTATCCACGACGATCATGCAGTTTCCGGAATAGCCGTGCCATCCCCACAGCCAATAGGTGCGGTCGCCACTGAGCGCTGAAGGCAGTTCCTTGGCTTTGTAGAAAAAATCGATGGCTCCGGCTTGCGCGTAGCTCTGCGCGAAAATGCCGCAGTCCTGACGCTCGGCGGGCGGGATGCGGCTCCAGGCAAGCGCAGCTTCGTCGGCGATCTCCTTCCATCCGAACTGATCGGAGTACCACTGCGGCAAGGGCGATTGATCCCCGAAATGCTCGGTTTGCGCCAGTTGGGTATGGGTGAACTTCATGTATTTAACGAACGTGCCTGGATGAAGGACCGGGACCGACATGGGCGCGGAGATTACTCCGCCAATCAACAGCGTCCAGATGAACGCAGGTTTCCACCCCTGGCGTGCAGGCACGGCTTTCGAACCATCGAGCCAGTGCTCGATTTGCATCGCTCCGGCGGCTAGGAGCATGGGGTAAATCGGCGCCAAATAATAGTTCTTCCCATGCAGCGCGAAGAAAGTCGCGTAGCAGACGAGATAGCACCAGCCGAGGACCCGATACGGCCGTAGCCTAGGCGAGATAAAGGACGCGATCAGGCCGATAATCCAGATGGGAGCGTTTAACGGTTGCAGGATCGTCGCCTGCTGCACGAAATAAGGAACTGGCCCGTAGACCACGTCGCGGCCTTCGGCGCGAATGGCGCGCATCAGTTGCACAAAGGGCCAGTGATAATGGATGTTCCACAGCAGATTGGGCAGGAAGATCAGAAAGGCCGCAGCTCCACCGAACCACATCCACTTCGTGAGAAAGGCGCGGCGTTGCGTGGTAAGCAGAAGCCCGATCACGATCCCGACTACAAAGACCAAGATCGAATACTTTTCCTCCAGCCCGATACCTGCGATCACTCCAAACCCTAGCCAGTAACGAGGATCATCCTTTTTAATCGCAAGAATCAGGCAATAGACGCAGCCCATCCAGATATTCGGTTCCAGACAGTTGGTGCCGAGCAGGTTGCCATTCGAGAGATACATGCCGGCGATGGCGATCGAGACAGCACCCAGGACTTGCGCATAGCGGCGTCCGCCGAATTCGCGGGTGAGTGCGGCGGTCTGAACGATCAGAAGTGAAGTCGCCAGGGCGGGAATGAAGCGGATGGCGCGCAGCGAGTCTCCAAGCACGGCGCGGCTGATATGCGTGAGGAAGGGGATGAGCGGAGGCTGGTCGACGTATCCCCACTGTAGGTGATCGCCGCACGACATGTAGTCGAACTCGTCGACGAAGTAGCCGTAGTGATTGTTGGTGTAGATGTGGAAGACGAGTTTGGCGAGCGCCATAGCCCAGGCAATGGCCATTCCGTTAATTAGCAGCAAGTTTTCTCTGCGCGGGGGAGCGGTGATGCTTGCTGGACTGGCCATCCGCGACTATCGTACCCCATCCGGACAAAGACACGGCCTTTCGGCGAGGCGACGAGAATCTCAGAGAAAATACACGCCGACCCCGCCGGGTGTTGTTACTTCGGGGAAGGTCGATGGTGGGCTTTAACTTAAAATGGGTCGATAATGTCTGTGGCCACAGTCACGCTCCCATGCCCAGATAAGCAATTCCCACAACCGCATAGAAAAACGAGGTCAACTCCTGGTAAGTCGGCTTGGGTTTCCGAACGCTTGGCTTGCTATTCAAACCCACTACAGGATTTCTGCCGGTTTCGCAGGCGCCAGGAGCCTCTCAATCCTGCAATCCGACTCCTTACTCCAGACTCGCCCTCACTCGCCCAGCCAGTCCGCATACGGTTTCATCGACTCGACGTGGTCGAAGACAATCTTGATCGCGCCCGTGATTGGGATGGCGAGCACCAGTCCGACTGCGCCCCAGACCGCTCCCCAGAACAGCAGCGCGAGCGTGACCGCCAGCGGATTGATTCTCAGCCGGCTCCCCAGCAGCTTCGGATAGAGAACGTTCAGCGCGAAGAGGTGCAGCCCGATTACGCAAAACACAACGATCACCAAGTCCCCCGGCTCCAGTTGTCCCAGGCCGACCAGAATCGGCGGGACCATCGACAGCACAATTCCCAGGTAAGGAACCAGGCTCAGAAAGCCGCTGAGAAAGCCGACGAAATAGAAGAACGGAACGTGCAACAGTCCGAAAATCGCGATGCTCACTGCCGAAATCAGCAGTCCGATCAGCAGGTTCCCGACAATGAAGCTCTGCAACATCTTTCCGATCAGCCCCAGCGTCACGTATGCCGTGTTCCGGTGCTGCAAAGGAAACAGCATCACGGTGGCCGAACGCGCGTGGCTCTGCCAGGTCAGCAGAAAGTAGGCCAGGAATGGGATGAACGACGCGGCCAGCAGGATGTCGGTAAAAGTACCGGCTCCGTGGGTGAGCACCTCGGACCAACTCTGCACCTGCCGCACGGGCACTACGTTCTTGGCATCCGGCTCGCCGACCGCCTCGCCCGTTTTCTCGAGGCGTTCCGCGTTCTTCTGGAAGGGCTGCAGGATGGAGCGGATCTTCTGCGAATACTTCGGAACGTTGTCCGCAAAAACAATGGCTTGGTTGTAGGAAGCGATGGTGATGCCATAAAGCAGCACCAGCAGCGCCACCACGCTGATCAGCGCCGCCGTGGCCCTCGGAATATGCAAATACTCCAGCGCCTGCACCACCGGAGAGAGCGTAAAGCTCAGCAAAACAGCAAAGAACAGCACTGCCAGCACCGATTCGCCGTAGTACGCGAACATGACGATCAGTGCCATGCCGAGCAAGGTCAGCGACCAGTGATGCCCGCTTCGTGTTTCCGTGGTCTCCATACTGGTTGCCCACCCCGCTCCCGACTGGTCAACAATTCTGCCTTACCGCGGTCGGAATTGCACGACCGGAATTGTGCGTCGATCCAGGCTTTGCCAGTGGAGAGCCGGGCGAGGCGCCCGTCCCGCCACTAAAACTACAGGAGTTAAAGAGCTTTTTGCCTCTGCCATCTACAATTGCCAGATGCATGCACCTGGGACGCCCGGCTATGGCCGCATCCTGGCCCTCGATGTCGGCTCGAAAAGAATCGGCGTCGCGGTCACGGACCCGCTCGGCATCACGGCGCAGGGGTTGGATACGATCCAGCGGCAGAACAAACGCCGCGATCTAGAGGCGCTCGGACAAGTGCTGGCGAAATACGAAGTGCGGGAGATTGTGGTCGGGCTGCCTCTGCGCTTAAGCGGAGCGGAAGGGACGCAATCGGAGAAGATGCGCCGTTTCGCCGACGATCTGCGCGCTCACTTCGGCTTGACCGTCCATCTGTGGGACGAGCGCTGGACCTCAACCGAAGCCAACCGCCTGCTACGCGAAACCGATCTATCCATCAAAAAGCGGGGACAAGCGGTTGACCGCATGGCCGCCATCTTGATTCTGCAATCCTGGATGGAAGCCCACGCCGACCGCTGAGCGCTGTTAAGAGGCAAGTTCGGAAATTTCCGGGAAGCGCAGATTACACTTTGTCAGCGCCTTGGTGAGCGCCTCTTCGATCTGGCTCTCCGCGCAGTTGCGCGAGATGGCGATTTCGCTGACCAGCAAATACCGGGCGCGCTCCAGCATCTTCTTTTCGCGGAAGGAGAGCGGCTTATCGATGTGCAATTGCAGCAGGGCCTTGAGAACCTCGGCAACCTTCAGCAGATCCCCGCTCTGCATCTTGTCGCAATTCTCCTTGTAGCGGACCTTCCAATCGGGGATGAGGGGACAGCAGCCGATCACCAGGTGCGAGAGGATTCGCGAAATCTCGCGGTCCTTGGTTACCCTTCGCAAACCGATGTTGGCGGCGTTGGATAGCGGCACCAGCACCGTCATGCCGCGGCCAAATCGAAGCAGGTAGAATTTCTCGAAAGCGGCGCCAAACGCTCGGGTACTGATATTCTCGATGGTTCCAACACCTTGGTTGGGATATACCACCTTGTCGCCAATTTGAAAGGTCATACGGTGTCCCCCCCGAACCACCGCTACCGAGTGCCGTCTTGGAATTGGTGCAACGCCCCTAAATATTACGCTCGGCGCCGCTTGCTGTCAAGTGAAAGTGTTCACAAATTCATCAATTTACGACACCTGTTGACGAATTTCGCGACGTAAGGTCCGTGGGCGCTACGAGTCGCTCGCACCGACCTCGGTTTCATCTTCGGCGGGCAAACCGCGCTCCGCCAAGAGAAGGCGCCGCAAACTGCGCAGATCGTTCAAGATGCGCCGGCTGCTGGTGATGTGAAAGT
This sequence comes from Acidobacteriaceae bacterium, assembly GCA_003162255.1. Lineage (GTDB taxonomy): Bacteria > Acidobacteriota > Terriglobia > Terriglobales > Acidobacteriaceae > Acidiflorens. Next base: position 12,208 of record PMMJ01000389.1, read on the forward strand.
TGAGCTTGGCAAGGTTGTAGGAAACCAGCAGGAGAGCTTCTTTTCTTCGGTCCGCACGGTCGCGCTCGGCCGCGGCGATCTCTTCTTCCACGTCGCGGCGGGCTTCATTCACGGCTTCGGCGAGCATCCGCACATACTCGTGCGAACCCTCGATAGTGTCAAACGGCGTTTCGGCTTTCTGGCTCACAAAACCGCCTTCCCGACCGCCTGCCCCTGCCGGTGGCCCTGCTAAAATTGAGTGTCACTCATTGTCGCACAAACGAAACCCGGCGAAAATAGCCAATTTGGGGCTTCGGAAATGCGTGTCGTGGCATGAAATGTGATGCAGAATACACTAAGAGCGGTCCTGGTGGACGACGAGGAACTGGCCCGAGGGTATCTGCGCGAGTTGCTGGCCGCGCATCCTGAGATCGTGGTGGCAGCCGAGTGCGCCAACGGGTTCGAGGCGGTGAAGGCCATCGCCGAGANNCTGCTGAAGCCGTTCAGCGCGGCGCGTTTCGAGCGCGCTTTGGAGCGTGCGCGGGCCCGGCTGGGAGAACGCCGCACGCTGCCCGAAATCGCGTCCGAGGACCGGCGCCCCGCCGGCGAGCGCCCGCCACGCATCGTGGTCAAGGACGGCACGCGCGTGCATGTCATTCC
>PMMJ01000371.1:0-12431 GCA_003162255.1 Acidobacteriaceae bacterium
CTCGGCTATCCGATGCAGATCAAAGTCGACTTCCTGTGCCGCGATTCGATTCTCGCCGCGCCTATCGTGCTCGATCTGGTGCTCTTTCTAGACCTCGCGCAGCGCACGCCGGAACTGCGTCGTCTGGGGATTCAGGAATGGCTAAGCTTCTACTTCAAGTCGCCGATGACCGCGCCGGGACTGTATCCGGAGCACGATCTGTTCATCCAGTTGATGAAGCTGAAGAACACTCTACGGCACTTAAAGGGCGAAGAGCTGATTACGCATCTGGGGCTGGAGTACTACGACTAGTTTGTGTGGCGCGGGCGCCCTCGCCCGCGTTTCTTCTCATCGGCAGCGAAAGTCGAGGGGTTCAGGGTTTGATACTCGAGCACGTCGGCCGCCTCCGGAGTTTAGCCGGTCAGCCGCCTGTTTGATACGCTTCAAGTCGAGCGCATTCAAATGCTCCCTCTTCATGGATAGAGCATAGCAAGCATAGCGTCCCGAGATACCTATCAATCGCATCCGCATCCGTCTCAGCGGACGGGCGGGGGCGCCCGTCTCCCCACTGGCTATTCATCCATCTCATATGCCTTCTTCAACCAGCGCTTCACCTCGTCGTCAATATCGGCCTTTGACCTGACCTCAATCCGCCGCGTGATGCGGTCCTTCTTTTCATAGCCGCCGGTATCGATCAGACGCTTGGGGGTCTTCATGTTGCCGAGCGCGAATCCGAGATCGATGCGCGTATTCGTCGACGGCTTGATCTGCGCGAACACGTGGTTGCGATAGAACGGCACCATCGTCTTGCACGGGCAGGCCTTGACGTCCTTGCCGAGCGAAAACCCAAGCTTCAGCAACTGCTCATACAGCGGACGCAGCGCGGCCCGCGGGCCCGAGTACTGGGCTTCCACCCAATCGGCAGCGGTTTTCAAGTAAGCGTCGGGCGAATCTTCCTCCGTGTTTTTGCCTTCAAGGCGCCCCGCTATCCACGCCGCGGAGATTGTGCCCAGCTTGTGTTCTTTCTTCAGCCACTCACGGCGTTCTTTCTCCGTCGGTGGACCGCACTTCCGGGCAAGATCGATCCATTGTTCAAGCGACCGCCCGGTTTTCATTGGCAACTCCTGTACAAACTTCTGAATTTGGGCAACGCCAGGATGAACGGCGTAGAGGCCTGGCGTCTTGGTGGCGGCTGACATGGGAACCTCCTGCGGAGAGACATGATACCGAATCCAGCCACGCGCTCGCGATAGAATCTTTCGATGGCTGGTAAGAAGTCCAACGCTGGACGCTCCGACCCTGGGCACGACACACGCTACGTACAATTGCAGAAGAACTACTGCTTCGCCTGCGGCCCGAACAACCCTGACGGCATGCGGCTGCGCTTCACCTACGACGAGGAGCGCGGTTGTTTCATATGCCGATTCCGCCTGGGCAAGCGCTACACCGGACCGCCCGGACACTGCCATGGTGGCATCATCGCCACCATCCTCGATGAAGCGATGGGCAAGGTGAACAAGCTGCGTCACGTGGTGGCGCTGACCTCCGAGATTACCGTGAACTATCTCAAGCCGGTGCCGCTGCGCGTGGAGTCGCGCGAGGTCAAGGTGCGGGGCCGGAAGCACATCAATATGGCCGAGATCCTGAACGAAAAAGGAGAAGTGCTGGCGCGGAGTCAAGGCTTATTCATAGCCATCGATCCGCACAAAATGTTCGCGCGCTTCGTGGACCGCTAAAGGCTCGTGTGGGGACGGGTACCTCGCCCGTCAAGGCCTGGCGTTATGTAGCGAGCGGCAGCCCCGTTGATATTGCGGCGACAGGGCTCGTTCTGTAAGATGAGCGCCATGAAAACTGCCGGGTTCTTCATATTCGTAATCATTTTGGCCGTACCGTTGATCGCGCAAGATTTTCAACCTTTGCCCGCGCCCCCCAAGGTCATCGGAGTACCCTTTTACCTCGACAGCTCTGCCGGTGAGCTCAAGAAACTCGCGAATGAGCCCTATAAGGAACACGCTTCAGGCGGCGGTCCTTTCAGCACCACGATTACCCGGAATGTGCAGATGGAGGGTAAGACTTCTGCGTTCCGCATTCCCAGCCATAACAAGATTGTGTTCGTCTATGACGCCACCACCCTGCCGCGGCTCTACAAGTTCACGGTCAAGGGCTCTAAACGCGAGTTCCCTTATGAGAAGGGCAACGTGCGCAATTCGACGCCGATCGATGGCATCACCGTCAGCGTCTCGAGGTACAAGGAGACTGCCCTCCAGTTCTCCTCTGACCAGCCTCTGGAGCCCGGCGAATACGCGATCGTCTTCGGCGATCACATCTATACGTTTGGGGTTGATTAAAAGAAATAGCGCTGCGTGGGATTGGCTCTTGCGCAACCCGGGGTTCCGCAAACCATGAACGCCCTGTAAAATATCCTTAGCAGCGAAACTCACCCGGCATCGTCAAAACAGGGTCCGCTCGTAGCTCATAGCTCGAAGCTCGCAGCTGCTTTTGGGAGCCATCGCCATGTCGCAAAATAATGGACACAACAGCACCAGCCTTCGCTTGAAAACCGGCCTCGCCGAAATGCTCAAGGGCGGCGTGATCATGGACGTGACCACCGCGAAACAGGCGGAGATCGCCGAGCGATCCGGCGCCGTCGCGGTGATGGCCCTGGAGCGCGTCCCGGCGCAAATCCGCGCTGAAGGCGGAGTGGCGCGCATGGCCTCGCCGAAAATCATTCGCGAAATTATGGCGGCGGTAGATATTCCCGTCATGGCGAAGTGCCGCATCGGCCATTTTGCCGAGGCGCAGATCTTGCAGGAACTGGGCGTCGACTACATTGACGAGTCCGAAGTTCTCACTCCCGCCGACGAAGCGCATCACGTCGACAAGCACGCGTTCACGGTGCCGTTTGTCTGCGGCGCGCGCAACCTGGGCGAGGCCCTGCGGCGCATCGCCGAAGGCGCGGCCATGATTCGCACCAAGGGCGAGGCGGGCACTGGAGACGTAGTCCACGCCGTCCGCCACATTCGCCAAATTGTGATGGAGATGAAGATTCTAACCGTGCTCGGCGAAGAGGAACTCTACGCCAAAGCCAAGGAGCACGGCGCGCCCTACGAACTGGTGAAGATGGTGGCGCGTGACGGCAAGCTGCCGGTGCCGAATTTCTCCGCGGGAGGAATCGCGACTCCAGCCGACGCCTCGCTGGTGATGCAACTCGGAGCCGAAGCCGTATTCGTAGGCTCAGGCATCTTCATGAAGAACTCGACCGAATTCGCCGATCCCGCGGAATCCGAGAAGCGCGCCAAGGCGATTGTGCAGGCAGCAACGCACTTCAAGGATCCTAAAGTGTTACTTGAAGTCAGCGAGGATCTGGCGGGAGCCATGAAGGGGCTGGCCGTGTCCACGCTGGATGAGGCGCATTTGCTGCAAACGCGGGGATGGTAGCAGAGATGGTGGCTGGGGACCGGCCCACCCTTTCTCTCATCTCAACTCCCGAGGGTGCCCCGCTCTTGTGTCTGCGTTCTTTGCAGACACAGGGCGGGGACTTTGATCTCGTATCCCCACCACGACTCTCATCTGAGTCCAGGAAACCACGAGCGCCAAGAAACTCGTCGGGTTGCGCGCAGTCGAAGAGGTCAACATCCCCGCCCTGTCGCAAAAGACGCGACAAGAGCGGGGCACCCATGCCTTCAAGGGCGGGGATTTTGACTGCCTATCCCCACCGCGACTCCCGTCTGTTCTCGCCTACGCGCGGCCCATTGCGACTCAATTTCCACCACTCCTTCCATTCCTGACAGATAGTGCGAAAACTACTCCACGCCCAATCCTCCGGACTCCGCACCAGACCGCGCTTCACCGGATTTCTGTGCAGGTAACGCAACTTCTCGATCCGCTTGGCCTCGCTCCAGACATTGAAGTCGTAGTATCGCGGTTGCCACAGCAGACCGCCCTCCGGCGAGCGCAAGCACCGCGCCACATTCTGTTTGAGCATTTGCAGCGCGACGGAAAGCTGTGCCCGTTCCGGTTCGCTCATCAGCAGATGAACGTGTTCGGGCATGACCACGTATCCAGAGACGTAAAATCCATACCATTGCCGCGTCTGCTCGAGAATTTGCTCGAAGGTGTCGCGGGCGCGCGCTGTCCCAAGAAGCGGAGCGCGTCCATAGCAGCTAAACGTCACAAAGTGCAGACAGCGTGCTTCCTGAAAGCGCTTGAGGCCCCACGGCATGTCAGCATCGTAACTCCGGAGTTTTGCTGCGAAGACCACAGCCGCTAAAATTCGTTATCATTCTTCCGCAATCGGGAAAGTCCAAGTCCCCGCCCTGTCGCAGAGAACGCGACAAGAGGGGGGAACGCCGCGCTCCACGCCTATCCTTATTCATCACAATCAACCTGTGATCCCCCGCACAGACAGTCCAGCCCGCCCGATGCGAAAATGTGTGAAGAAACGTCGCCATGAGAGCTGTCTCCAGAGACGTGCGTGGCAGGTGTCGCAAAAGCGCATAGTTACTCTTTGATAATTTATCGTCGACATGACCGAGGGACCAGAATTCATCCCAAATCGGGACAAAACACAAGATTTTTGACCTAACTCCTTATTCCGGAATATTTTCCATATAACTCCCTTGCGCTCTAGATTTTGAAAATTTTCCACAGGCTAACCCTCTGATTCTAGGGATCAGGGGGGAGGGGGGTAGTGGTAAACACGGGTTAATAACGTAACAGTAAATAAAGCCTTCCGATCCCGAGCTTGAATCCCCCTCGCCACGAGCCGTCGTATAAAATCAGCTCACATCGTTTTTTGGCCAACGACGAACGACGAACGACNNCGGAAGTAGTGCTCGTCAGAAAGCCTGAGCAACTAAACGAAATCGACGGCCTGGTCATTCCCGGTGGAGAGTCGGGGACATTTCTCAAGCTGCTCGGTGCGGACGGATTCGTGAAGCTGAAGGATTTCGTGCGTGCCAAGCCGACGTTTGGCACGTGCGCGGGATGCATTCTGCTGGCGACCGACGTGGAGAATCCGAAGCAGGCCGGATTGGGCGCGCTCGACATCACCGTGCGCCGCAATGCTTACGGACGCCAGATCGACAGCTCCATCCGCGAAGGGCGATTTCTTGGCGAGCCCATCGAAATGGTATTCATCCGTGCTCCGAAGATTGAACGTGTGGGCGCGGGCGTGGAAGTGATTGCGACCGAAGGAAAAGACCCGGTGCTGGTGCGCAAGGGCAAGACGCTGGCGGCGACGTTCCATCCTGAATTGAGCGACGATCCTCGCATTCACAAATATTTTCTGGAATTGGTGGCGAATGGGGCGACGCGCGCCGGATAGAGCCGCTGCCGTAGCGAGTTTTGACGGCACGGCTGAAGCTGCGCCCCTGCGAAACAATCCGCGAACGAATTGAATCGGAGTTTCCTGGCGGGCTTGAAAATCAGGAAGTGATGCCGAGGGGCTCTCGGCAAAGAGGGATTAGTCGCTCAGATGACGCCGAATCAGGGTGGCCAAACCAACCAGTCCGCCTCCCAGCAAGACGAGAAGACCGGCTTCCGGAATCACAGAGGATCGTACGACGGCAGGTGCGGCAAAGGAATTCGAAACCAGGACAAGCACTAGCAGGACGACGGGGCCCAAATTTCGCACGGGTGAAACTCCTTTCACACTAGACAGTTGCAAGCTGCTCTCCAACCAGTCGACATTCACGATTCATTCAAAGATTCGTTTTTCTGCGGCAGATCAGGCTCGGGACGATGAGAATCGGGAGAGTTTTGCAGAGCCTAGGGTTTTCTCCTATGCAGCGCTTTGCACATTCTTGCCATTGGGCGGCACATTTCCGGCTCTGGATGCGGGGTTTGGAGGGAAAAACGGGTGATTGGATGATCTAGGAATCCTGTAGCTTCAAGATCACCCGACGGTCAGATGGCGCGATTCACAGGAGTTGGTCAATCTTCGCTGCCAGGATGAAGTCCGACTCGGTCAGCCCGTCCACGGCGTGCGTCCAAGTGGTGATCTCGACCTTGCCCCATCCCAGCAAGATGTCGGGATGATGGCCCTGCGCCTCGGCCACTTCGCCAACCCGGTTCACGAACGCCAGCGCGGACTTAAAATCGGGGAACTTGTAAGCGCGGACGATGTGATGCTGGTTGACGATATTCCACTGTGCGGGATCGGCGAGCAGACGATGAACGTCGGAAAGGTCTTTCCCCTTCAGCGGCGGCACGCCGCCGCGGCAGGGAACGCAGGTTTTGCTGGCGAGACTTTGATCTCTCATAGTGTTTAAGGTGCCGGATCCGTGCGAGGAACACAGCGATTGCGCTATAGCAGTTGCGTTTCAAGGCCAGTGGACGGGGCGAAACCCCGTCCGCACACGAGCATGGCTAGAACGGAATGTCTTCATCCGTAATCGGAGAACTGCCGGCCGGTGCGTGCTCGGGTTCGGGCGCGCTCTGGTCGAAATTATTTCCTCCCGCGGATGACGACGCTCCGCGCGAACTGCCAGCGTGTTCGCCACCGCCGCCTTCGCCGCGTCCGCCAAGCAACACCAGATCGTTGGCCACGACCTCGGTCATGTATTTCTTCTGGCCGGTCTGCTTGTCGTCCCAGGAGCGGGTTTGCAGGCGGCCTTCGATGTAGACTTTGCCGCCCTTCTTCAGATACTCGCCGGCAATCTCGGCCAGCCGCTGCCAGAGCACCACGTTGTGCCACTCGGTGCGGTCCTGCCACTGGCCGTCTTTGCCCTTGAAGCGCTCGTTGGTGGCCAGGGTGATCTTGGCAACCGGCGTGCCCTGCGGCGTGAACTTCACCTCGGGATCCTTGCCAAGGTTTCCAATCAGGATGACTTTGTTTACGCTTTTCATTGAGTGCGGGCTCCTTCGAAAACGCTGACCTTCAAGACGCTCACTATAGCAGAATTGGATGGCCCAGAGGCAGTGTCGGTCGTACAAAGAAAATGTGATGAATCGAACGAGGCGCGGCCCGAAATGGGACTCCCTTGCTTCCTACCCTTTGCGCGATGCACGAGCCTTCAATAAGTTTTGTTTTACTCTGAGCTTCACTAGTCTTTCGATCAGTCCGTAAGGGATTGGTTGGTCGAGTGGAAATCGCAGATTGCCTTTTTCCCCGGCATAGATTGAGGCCGCCTTCTCTAACCTTGCATCGCCCCGCACTGGTGGAAAGAACCCGATATGCTTCTTGAAGGCAGCAAAGTGCACTAAGATACCCTTAAGGGTAAAGGTTGGAATGTTGTAGCTGATTGTCTCCTGCGCATCGGGTGCAGCGTTCCTGATCGTCAAGCGTATCTTTTCGAGGATGGCCTGAACCTCAGGCGAAAACGATGCGATGTACTGGTCAACGCTCTGGGGAGTAGCTCGAACGGTTGCCATAAAGCCTTCTATGCGTCGGAATAGCGGGCGGGACGCCCACGGAATGAATAATAATACAACCGGCGAATGGCCCTCTTTGTCGCGCTGATTTGGAAGCGGGTCCGGCTGCCGTCTAGCGGGCGGTCGACGCGGCTAGGTTGTCAAAACATGCGAGGAAACGCCAACAACCCCTACGCAAAGATCTGATACAGCATCAGGTAGACGACCACGCCCGTCACCGAGACGTAGAGCCAGAGCGGAAACGTCCAGCGCGCGATCGCCTGATGCCGATCATATTGCTCGCGCAAGGCGCGGGTGAGCGTAATGATCACCATGGGCACAATGACCAGGGCCAAGATGGTGTGCGAGGCCAGGATGGTGAAGTAGAGAGGCCGCGTCCATCCCGTGCCACGAAAATGAACGGAGCCCACGTGATAGTGGTAGTAGAGATACGACACGAGGAACAGGGAAGAGGTGGCCAACGCGGTCAGCATCACCGCACGATGCGCCGCCATCCGGCCGCGCGCGATGAGCGCACGTCCGGCGACCAGCAGCACCGCGCTCGATCCGTTAAGCGTCGCATTGATCTTCGGGAAAATCGAGTAGTCGGTCATGGGTGGCAATTGTGGTTGCATCGTTTGTACGGCGAGAGGCGAGGGTTTGGCAACTAGAAATGGTCGCTGGTCGCTGGTCATTAGTCGTTCGCCCATTTTCGAATGACGGCGAGCGCTCAAGAGTCCAAGACGAATGGCGAACAACTAACGACCAACGACCCTGTTCCGATAGAATATAAACACAATGCCTGACGTGGGGACCCCTCAGCCGCCGGCCCCGGTGGCTACAAAAGAATCTGGTCCGCGCCAGCTGCCGGTGGTGGCAGTGTGGGCGCGCGATCTGCTGGTCTCGCTTGCCATCTCCGCTTTCATCATTATCTTTCTCTACCAACCGGTGAAGGTGGAAGGCACCAGCATGATGCCCGGCCTCGAAGACCAGGAACGGATCTTCGTCAACAAGTTTGTCTATCGCTGGGAGCCCATCCAGCACGGCGACATCGTGGTCTTCCGCTATCCGCGCGACACTTCGAAGAGCTACATTAAGCGTGTCATCGGCGTTGCCGGAGACCGCATACGTATCGAGAACGGCCAGGTCTACGTGAATGGCGAGGCGCTCGACGAGGACTACGTTCCCAGCGATTACGCCGACGCCCGCTCGTACGGCGAAGTCGTGGTTCCGGCGAACAGCTTCTTCGTGCTCGGCGACCATCGCACCATGTCAAACGACAGCCGCGACTTCGGCGCCGTCAACGAACGCTTCATCTACGGAAAGGCCGTCTTCGGATATTGGCCCGTGGAGAAGGTGGGAAGGCTGCGGTAGCTGTCAGCTCTCAGCTTTCAGCTCTCAGTACACCCAACAACCCAACTTGAAGAGTACCTGCGTCCGAGCGGCAGATTTTGCTGAAAGCTGATAGCTGAGAGCTGACAGCTTCCCCGACAGCTTTCTACTGACACCATCCCGCTCACCTGCTAGAATCTCTGAAATCTACTCCCAGGAGTTCCAATGCAAGCGATCCTTGCCCTCGAAGACGGCAGAGTCTTCCGAGGCAAAGGCTACGGCGCTAAAGGCGAATGCTCCGGCGAAGTGGTTTTCAATACCTCCATTACCGGCTACCAGGAAATTTTCACCGATCCCTCGTACGCCGGGCAGATCGTCGTCCTGACCAACCCTGAAATCGGGAACTACGGCACCAATCCCGAAGACAACGAGGCGGTGCGTCCGTACATCGAGGGGCTGATCGTGCGCGAGTTTTCGAAAGTCAGCTCAAACTGGCGCTCGCAGCAGGTGACGGACGAGTTCATGGAGCAATTCAAGATCCCGGTGCTTGCCGAGATTGACAGCCGCGCGCTGGTTCGCCACCTGCGCACTTACGGCGTAATGCGCGGCGTGATCTCGACGCTCGAAGACGATCCCGCAAAACTCGTCGCCAAGGCGCGCGCCATCCCGAAAATGGACGGCCAGGATCTCGCCAAAGTCGTCTCCACCAACCACACCTATGTGTGGGAGACGGGCGAGCGCTCGCATTTGCCCGACGAAATTGTCGGAGTGAAAGACGAGCCGGCACGCTTCCACGTGGTCGCCTATGACTTCGGCATCAAGCAGAACATTCTGCGCAAGCTGCGCGGAGAAGGCTGCAAGGTGACGGTCGTCCCGGCGCAGACGACGGCGGAAGACGTGCTGACCTTGAAGCCCGACGGCGTGTTTCTGTCGAACGGGCCGGGCGATCCCGAGCCTTGCACCTACGCGGTCGACAACATTCGCCGCTTGATGGGACGCCAGCCGATTTTTGGGATTTGCCTGGGGCATCAGCTGGTTGGAATTGCACTCGGCGGGAAGACGTTCAAGCTGAAATTCGGCCACCACGGCGGGAATCATCCGGTGAAGCAATTGGCCAGCGGCAAGATCGAGATCACCGCCCACAACCATAATTTCGCCGTCGATCCCGATTCGTTGCCGCAAAGCGAAGTTGAATTGACGCACATTGATCTAAACGACCAGACGCTCGAAGGCATGAGGCACCGGAATTTGCCGTTATTCACTGTGCAGTACCACCCGGAAGCGGCGCCGGGGCCGCATGACTCGCACTATCTGTTCAAGGATTTTGTGCGGATGATGGAGGAGGGCAAGAAGTAGTGGTCATTGAAGAAACTCTATAAGAATTGTCATCCCGAGCGAAGCGAGGGATCCGCAGTTGGCCTGGCGCTGCCTCGGCGTTCGCGTCCGAATAAGCCGTGGACGGTGAGGGGATTGAGAGCGATGCGAGAAGAAAAGCGCTATTACGTCTATATCATGGCCAACCGCTCGCTGACTCTCTACACGGGCGTGACTGGAGACATCTATCACCGTGCACTGCAGCACAAGGCAGGCGAAATCGAAGGGTTTACAAAGAAGTAACCACATTAACCGATTGGTCTATTACGAAACGTTCAAGTACGTGAACAACGCCATTGCCCGCGAGAAGCAAATCAAGGCCTGGACACGTGCCAAGCGACTTGCACTTATCAAGAGTATGAATCCAACGTGGCAAGACCTGGCCGAGGGTTGGGGTGAGCTGACAAGACTGCAGATCCCTCACTTCGTTCGGGATGACAAACCTAAAGAGAATGACAACACAGAAACGGGCGGCACAGGCGCGGCTAGAGCCGCACCCTTTCAAAGCAAGACCGAAGTTACTCCGCTTGAATGCAAGACCGAAATCGCGTTCCTTCACCGCAACGCCAAAACCGCATAATGCCAAAACGAACTGACATCTCGAAAATCCTGATCCTAGGCTCTGGCCCGATCGTCATCGGACAATCCGCCGAGTTCGACTACTCTGGCACGCAGGCTTGCAAGGCGCTCAAGTCGGAGGGCTTTGAAGTTGTGCTGGCTAACTCGAACCCGGCCACTATCATGACCGATCCCGAATCGGCGGACCGCACTTACATTGAACCGCTAACTCGCGAGTATCTCGAAGAAATCATTCACGTCGAGCGCGAGATGTCGCCGGGCGCGGGCTTTGCCATTTTGCCCACGGTTGGCGGACAGACTGCGCTCAACCTTGCTATCGAACTCTCCGACAGCGGGGTGCTGGAAAAATACAACGTGCAGTTGATTGGCGCACAGATCGGCGCCATCAAGAAGGCTGAAGACCGTCTGTTTTTCAAAGACGCGATGCAGCGCATCGGGCTCGATGTGCCGAAATCGGCACTCGTCAACAATCTGAAGGACGGCATCGAGTTCGCGGGCAAGATCGGCTTCCCCGTCATCATTCGTCCTTCGTTCACGCTCGGCGGCACCGGCGGCGGCATCGCCTACAACCGCGAAGAACTGATGGAAGTGCTCGCCCGCGGCCTCGACCTTTCGCCGGTGCATGAGTGCCTGATTGAAGAATCCGTTCTGGGATGGAAAGAATACGAGCTCGAGGTGATGCGCGACACGAAAGACAACGTCATCATCATCTGTTCGATCGAAAATTTCGACCCCATGGGCGTGCATACCGGCGACTCCATCACGGTTGCCCCGGCGCAGACGCTGACCGACCGTGAGTACCAAGTGATGCGCGATGCGTCGATTGCGGTGATTCGCGAAATCGGGGTCGAGACCGGCGGATCGAATATACAGTTCGCCGTAAATCCTTCGACGGGACACATGGTGGTGATCGAGATGAACCCGCGCGTCTCGCGGTCTTCCGCGCTGGCGTCGAAAGCTACCGGGTTCCCGATTGCGAAGATTGCCGCCAAACTGGCCGTCGGTTATACGCTCGACGAGATTCCGAACGATATCACGCGCAAGACTCCAGCCTGCTTCGAGCCCACGCTGGACTACGTGGTCGTAAAGATTCCGAAGTGGCAGTTTGAAAAATTCCCCGGTGCTGACGAATCGCTTGGACCGCAGATGAAATCCGTCGGCGAAGTCATGGCCATCGGCCGCACGTTTAAGGAAGCATTGCAGAAGGGAATTCGCGCGCTCGATACCGGCAAGAAGGTGGGCTCGGAAAGAATCGAGCCCAAGATACTCACGCAACGCCTGGTAACGCCGCATCCCGAGCGGCTTTCCTACGTCCGATATGCCATTCGCCAGGGACACACGATCAAACAGATTGCAAAGATGACATCGATCGATCCCTGGTTCCTTTACCAGCTCAAAGAAATTAACGACATGCAGCTGGAGTTGGAAAAGCATCCGATGGAATCGATCCCCACCGAGGTGCTGCGCGAAGCCAAGCGCATGGGCTTCTCCGACGGGCGCCTCGCCGGAACCTGGCGTCTGGACGGCAAAGGCGGCCAGGAACAAGTTCGCCACTTCCGCAAGAAGCACGGACTGAAGCCGGTTTACAAGCGCGTCGATACCTGCGCCGCGGAGTTCGAGAGTTATACGCCTTATCTTTACTCGACTTACGAAGATGAAGACGAAGCTACGCCGACAGCTAAGAAGAAGGTCGTCATTCTCGGTTCCGGCCCCAATCGCATCGGGCAGGGAATTGAATTCGATTACTGCTGCTGTCACGCCAGTTACGCTCTGCGTGAGGATGGTTACGAAACCATCATGATCAACTGCAATCC
>PMMJ01000371.1:12451-12615 GCA_003162255.1 Acidobacteriaceae bacterium
AAGCGCTTCGGCAAGCTGCTGGAGGAGCTCGACATACCGCAGGCTCCCGGAGCCATGGTCGCGTCGGTGGAAGAAGCGGTCGAAGCCGCGAAGAAGATTGGATTCCCGGTGCTGGTTCGTCCTTCATATGTGCTCGGAGGCCGCGCCATGGTCATCGCCTACGA